>JBCCYF010000081.1:0-20216 GCA_039190275.1 Pseudomonadota bacterium
GGTGAACGACAATTGGGGACATGCCGTAGGCGACAACATCCTGCGTGGTATCGGTCAGATCTTGCACCAGAATACCAAAGGCAAGGACTTCGCGGCACGGATTGGCGGCGAGGAATTCGCATTGGTTTTACCGGACACACCACTGTCAGGAGCCCGCCAGTTGTGCGAGACTATCCGCACTACATTCGCCGAGATTCTATGGGTTAGCCAGGCTAACGATCAGGAAATCGGAAGTTTCACGTTGTCCTGCGGCGTTACGGAGCGCATGGCCTCCGATACAAGACAGTCGATTTTCGAACGTGCGGACGGCCTGTTGTATCAGGCCAAGAACGCCGGTCGTGATCAGGTCGCCTACGCCGCATAACCGTCTCAGCACCGCTTGCTCTCGGCCACGTTCACGCCCACTGTCGTCGCACAGTGAGTCGGCAAGCGGGGAAAACATGGATCAGGACATCGTCATATTGGGCGGGGCGCGCACCGCTATCGGGACCTTTGGTGGTGCTTTGGCCGGAACGCCGCCCATCACGCTCGCCGCACATGTGGTGCGCCATGCCCTGGAACGCAGCGAGGTTGACGCGGCGCAGATCGGCCATGTGGTCTTTGGCCACGTGATCAATACTGAACCGCGGGATATGTATCTGTCGCGCGCCGCGGCGATCGAAGCTGGTATCCCGGACAGCACACCCGCGATGAACGTAAACCGCCTGTGCGGCTCGGGCGCCCAGGCGGTCGTTTCCGCCACCCAAGCACTTGCGCTGGGGGACGCGGACTTTGCCATCGCGGGCGGGTCCGAAAACATGTCGCGCTCCCCCTTTGTACTGTCAGATGCGCGTTGGGGGGCGAAAATGGGCGATGTCCGTAGCCTCGACATGATGCTGGGTGCGTTGAATTGCCCCTTCGGCACCGGACATATGGGTGTTACGGCGGAAAATGTGGCCGCCGAGCATCAGATTACGCGCGCAGATCAGGATACATTCGCGCTTGAGAGCCAGAACCGCGCGGCCACAGCCACGGAGGCGGGTCACTTTAAAGATCAGATCGCCCCGATCGACATCCGCAAACGCCGCGAGACGGTTGCCTTTGCAACGGACGAACATCCGAAGACGACGACGGCAGAGGCTTTGGCAGGCTTGCGCGCAGTGTTCCAGAAGGACGGCACGGTAACCGCGGGAAACGCGTCGGGGATCAATGACGGGGCGGCCGCGCTGGTGCTTGCGCGTGGGCAGGCAGCGCAGTCAGCCGGGCTGAAACCGCGCGCCAGGATTACCGGATACGCCGTCGCCGGCGTCCGCCCGGAGGTTATGGGTATCGGACCTGTACCGGCCGTTCGCAAGCTGATGGACAGAACCGGTCAGACCATCGACAGTTTTGATGTGATTGAATCCAACGAGGCATTTGCCGCCCAGGCCGTAGCTGTGTCGCGGGAGCTGGGACTTGATCCGGCCAAGGTGAACCCGAACGGCGGCGCAATCGCGCTCGGCCACCCGGTTGGGGCGACGGGCGCGATTCTCACACTCAAGGCTCTGGCGGAACTCGACCGTACGGGCGGTACAAACGCACTGGTCACCATGTGTATCGGTGGGGGACAGGGCATTGCCGTGTCGCTGCAGCGTCTGAACTAATCCCGCCGCACGGCCGCGTGGCGAGGTTGGCGTCCTTTGACGTGTCGCGTCGAAACTGCCGCGGATTTTAAAAGCGCAGCTTGGACACGAGCGCGGTCAGAAACGGCTCCGGCGCCTCGGCATGTACCCAATGACCGGCGTTGGCGATTTCGGTGAATTCAACCTGCGGAAACAGCCCGCGGATTGTGGCATCATGCTCGGGCCGCACATAGTCCGAGCGCTGGCCGCAGATGAAAGACGTCGGCCCGACGTACCTTCCTGAGACATCGGGAAAGCCCATGATATCAGGCATCTGCGCCGCAAGAGCGGGCAAGTTGAGCCGCCAGGCCGCCGGAGTGGTGCCCAGATCCAGACTCTGCAGCAGGAAGGCCCGTAGCGCCGCCTCGGGGACCGATGCGGACAGTTGCGCATCAGCATCCGACCTGCGCACCACGGTGGATAGGTCCACGGCTTGCATTGCATCGACCATTGGCAACTGCGAGTGTGCATAAGCCATCGGCGCGATATCGACGACCACCAGTTGCGCCACGAGTTCCGGCTGCCCAAGCGCAAGAACCATCGCCGCCTTTCCACCCATCGAGTGCCCGAGCACATGGGCGCGCCCACCATGGGCAGCGATCACCTGCGAAAGATCATCGGCCATGGCAACGTAGGTGTGCACCGGATCGTGAAAGCTGAAACCATGGTTGCGCATGTCGACCGCAAGGACCGGCACATGTTGGCTGAGCCGCCTGGCGATCACGTTCCAGTTGCGTGCGGACCCGAACAGACCATGCGCAATCAATAGTGGCACATCGCCAGGCCCGTCATAGCTCACCGTGCTAAGCACCCAGATCCCCCCGATCCGGATTTTGTGCGACAAGTTCAACGCTGTTGCCTTCCGGATCCCGCACAACGACGCCCCGCGCGCCAGTTCCAGCAAACTCCCGTATTGTCACCTCCAGCCGATGCTGCCGAAACCAGGCAACCGCCTCGATCTGTTCGGGCCAGTCGATGTTCAATGCCAGGTGATGCAAAGCTGTGCGGGCGCCGGGGTTGAGGTCATCCGGGGCCTGGGTTTCAAACAGGGCCAGCACCTTGATATGGTTGGCATGGCCTGCGCCGATCCGAAAAAACACCCGCCGCGCCTCGCGATGTGGCAAAAGTTCCAGACCGATTACATCGCGATAAAAGGCAAGCATGGGGCCAAGGTCCTGCACACGCAGTACAATCTCGCCAAGGTCGCGGATCGTGAAGGGCGGGCTCACCAGGCCGCCTCGTAGATCGCCTGGGCATCAGCTTGGCGCACAGGTCGCGGGTTGTTCACCAGTAGACGCGTTTGTTTCATCGCCTCGGCGGCCATTTTCGGCAGATCTTCAGCACCGATCCCGACATCCCGCAGACGGGGCGGAAGACCGAGCCGACGCACCATGTCTTCAAGTGCCTCTATGAAGTTTACAGTCATGTCCTGCGCTCCACCGCCGCTAATGTCGGGAAAGACATGCGGGGCAAGCGCCGCGTAAGCGGTGGTGGCCTCGGGCGCGTTGAAGCGCATGACCTGGGTCAGAACCAGAGCGTTTGAAAGCCCGTGTGGAATGTGAAACATCCCGCCAATGGGATAGGCCAGCGCATGGACCGCGGCAACGGGGGAATTGGCGAAGGCCTGTCCGGCGAGCATCGATCCCAAAAGCATCTCCGACCGCGCTTCCAGGTCGTCAGCCTGGGTCACCGCCCGCTCGATTGCCCCGCCCAGTTTCTGCAGAGCAGTGATGGCGAGCATCCGGCTTATCGGGTTGGCATTGGCAGAACGCGACGTATACGCCTCGATGGCGTGGACCATGGCGTCGATACCGGTGGCAGCAGTTGCGTCTGCTGGCAACCCAACCGTCAAAACCGGATCCAGCACAGCCACGTCAGGCAAAAGATGGCGCGACACGATGCCCCGTTTTTCTTCGGCTCCGACAGTCAGGATGGCAACAGGCGTCACTTCGGATCCTGTACCGGCCGTTGTCGGCACCAGGGCCAGCGGCACACGCGGCCCGCTGGCCTGGTCCACACCCCACATCGTATCGACAGGCTGATCCGACCCTAGGCACAACGCCGTGGCCTTGGCGACATCCATGGGCGACCCACCGCCAAACCCCAGAACTCCGGTAACATCGGCTGCCGAGGCCATGCCCACTGCCGCGCGCATGGTAGCGAGCGAAGGATCCGCCTCAACCGCGTCGAAAACAGTAACTTCCGCCGTTTGGCGGAGCGCCTCCAGCACAGCATCCGGCAAGCCGTTCCGTCGCAAACCCGCGTCCGTAACGACCAGCACACGAGGTCCCAGAACGTCCGAGAGAGCACTGGCCTGCTCAGCCGCGCAATTGGCGCCGAATCGAATTCGGGGTGTGGTGTTGAATGTGAATGCCAAAATTGAGTCGCCCCAAATTCATTCTGTGTGCCCGAGGGGCTCCGGCACCGCCAAACCCGTCATTGATTTCTACACAACACCGGGTTCCTATCAAGAAATCAAGCGTGCTGATGACATCAGGGCGACAGATATGTTGCGCAGGGCGTGTTGTATGCTCTTGATAAATAGCATGTTTCTACTGGCTCTCCAGAAGATGCGCGACGGGACCAAACATCACACGGACATACCAAGATAACGAGCTGTGAAATTCAGACAGGTGCACTCCGAGACTCAAGGTGATATCGCAGCCGCGCCGCTCCCGTATAAGTTGTTTTTGGAATATGTGACTTAGGTAACAGTTTCGCCGAGTTTTGTTATCTAATGTCCGCCCTGCCGGTCGTGGGTGGGGACACAGCGGCACTCTCCCGGACTGAATTCCCCATAAGATGCGCCTTCGGGTGGCATCACGTTTATAGTAGCCGGCGCGTATTTGTCGGGTCTTTTTCAGGTGCCGTGGGGGGGTATTGATCCCGGACAACACCCCGCGGCACCATTCACCTCCGTTCTCACGCGATCGTAGCGATGACGTTGCACACCGCATGGTCAGTCGCTGCCGAATAGGCTAAAGCGTGGGCGCCTGAGGTTAGCTGCGAAGTAGAAATGCCCAACATCGCCAATATTACGGCCCCGATCTCGATGATTGCGCACGGTCGTTCCGGGACATCCCTTTTCATGAATATTCTTCGGGCGCATCCGGATGTCGTAACGGTGGGCGAGACGGCCCCGATGCTCTTTGGCAGTTTTCAGGCCATGGAGCGGGTGCGCGGCACCATCCGTCCGGATCCCGAGGTGGGCGGCCGCGAAAAGCATAACGAGCGATGCGGCAAGGCCGTGCGGGCGATGTTTCTGGCCAGTTTCCCCGACAAAGGGGAGCCGCGGTGGATGCAAAAGCCGATCAACGCACCCTATGCCATGGGTTTGCTCAAAGGTGTGCGGCAGTACCGGCACAAGGCGGCCTGGTACTGGAACGCGCTAAACACGACATTTCCGGACAGCACCAATCTGACCATACTGCGCCATCCCTATGATGTTGTCCTGTCGTCATCGGAATATTGGGGCGTGCCGACCAAGCGCGCCTGGGACGGTGTGGTGAACATGGCGCGCATCCTGAACCACCCGGCATCGGATGTGCGGTTCGCGGTCTCGCACGCGCGTCTGGTGAGTGAACCTGACGCCGAAGTATCGCGGATCCTGAGCTATCTGGATCTGACCCCGCATCCAGGCTGTTTCAAAGCGACTGAGCGTGTTTACGTGCCCGAGCGTCAGGCGACACGTATCCCAAAAACGAAGATGCAGGATCACGTCGCCCGTGCCTTCTCGCGCAAGACAGACTGGTCAAGAATGGACATGTCCAAATTTCGCAACCGCGAGCGCGATATACTGGTCGCCCTATGGGCGCGCTTTGGCGAAACCCTTACATTCTGAAAGCCCAGGTCAATGCCGAATACCGACAACATCACGCGTCCTTTTACTCTGGTTTCCTTTGGCCGGTCGGGAACATCGCTTGTGCACAACATCCTTGCGGCACATCCGGATGTGGAGGGCTGCGGCGAGACGCAACCGCTGATCTTTGGCACCTGGGAGGGAACGCGCCGCGTCGGCGGTGTCGTCCGCATGGACCAGAGCCTGCCAGCCGGGACAGCGCATGAGACCCGGTGCGCCAAATCCGTGCGCGCCGTGTTCCTTTCAATGTTCCCCGATGACGGAACGAAACACTGGGTGCACAAGCCCATAAACGTACCCTTTACCATCAACCAGCAACAGCGCCGGTTCCCCAAGCGATTTGACGCCCACGCAAAGGACTACTGGAAAGTCATTGGAGGAGCCTTTCCGGATGGTAAGGTAATCACTGTGCTGCGACACCCCTACGACGTCGCGTTGTCCGCAACACGATACTGGGAAAATCCGATCGACAGAATTTGGCGGTCGATCGTGAATATGGCGCAGATACTGAGCCAGGACAGTGCTCCGGTGTCCCTGGCACTCCGGCATCATGTTTTGGCCACCGATCCGACGCCGGAGATCTCACGATTGCTGGACCATCTGGGTCTGGATCATCATCCAGCCTGCTTTGAAGCTGCAGAGAAAGTCTATGTGTCCAAACCGGGCAGCGGTCGCCGACCGAAGTCGGAAATGACGGACCATACCCGGCGTGCATTCTCGCATCGTGCGGAATGGGATCAGCTGGACATGAGCAGCTTCACCGATCAGGATCGGCAGATCCTGATAAACATGTGGGCGAAATACGGTGAACCGCTGAACTTTTAAGTCAATCGCGTGCCCCTTGGGGGCACAAGTCCATGAGCCCGTCCCTGCCCCGGCAGGAACGGGCGGCCGCGCATCGGTGAGATCGGGAACGCGCAGCGGCCCTTGCACCCGGGATCAATCCAGACTACGCCGCGCGGACCGACCCCTTGACACAAAGGCTTCTCCATGACCGCACCCAAGAAAGTTGTGCTGGCCTATTCCGGCGGGCTTGATACATCGATCATCCTGAAATGGTTGCAGACGGAATATGGGTGTGAGGTCATCACATTCACGGCCGACCTGGGCCAGGGCGAAGAGCTGGAACCGGCTCGAAAGAAGGCCGAACTGCTGGGGATCGCGCCGGAGAGCATCTACATCGAGGATGTGCGTGAGGAGTTTGTCCGCGACTTCGTCTTTCCGATGTTCCGCGCCAATGCCGTATACGAAGGTCTGTATCTGCTGGGCACCTCCATCGCGCGGCCCCTGATCGCCAAACGCCTCGTGGAAATCGCCGCCGAGACCGGGGCGGACGCCGTGGCGCATGGGGCCACCGGCAAAGGCAACGATCAGGTCCGCTTCGAGCTTTCGGCTTCAGCGCTGAACCCGGATCTGAAGGTCATCGCGCCCTGGCGGGAGTGGGATTTGTCCAGCCGGACCAAACTGATGGAATTTGCGGAGGCGCACCAGATCCCTGTGGCCAAGGACAAGCGGGGCGAGGCGCCGTTCAGCATCGATGCGAACCTGCTGCACACCTCGTCGGAGGGAAAGGTGCTGGAGGATCCGGCCCAAGAGGCGCCGGAATATGTGTATCAGCGTACTGTGTCGCCCCTGTCCGCGCCGGACACGCCCGAGATTGTCGAGATTGAGTTCAGCGGCGGTGATCCTGTTGCGATAGACGGGGCCGCATTGACGCCAGCCGCACTGCTGACACGTCTCAATACCCTTGGCGGTCGCCATGGAATTGGACGCCTGGACCTGGTCGAGGGGCGGTATGTGGGTATGAAGTCCCGCGGCATCTATGAAACTCCGGGGGGTACGATCCTGCTTGCGGCGCACCGGGGGATGGAACAGATCACCCTGGATTCCGGAGCGGCCCATCTAAAGGACGAGCTTATGCCCCGGTATGCAGAACTGATCTACAACGGGTTTTGGTTTGCGCCAGAGCGCGAGATGCTGCAAGCGGCGATCGACCACAGTCAGACCCATGTCAGCGGAACAGTTCGGCTGAGCCTCTACAAGGGCACGGCAAGTGTCATCGGTCGCCGCTCTGAGGCCTCGCTCTACTCGGAGACGCATGTGACGTTTGAAGAGGACGCGGGCACCTATGATCAGGCCGATGCCGCCGGCTTCATAAAGCTGAACGCGCTGCGCCTAAAACTTTTGGCCGCCCGGGATCGCCGTCTGAACCGGTGACCGAAATATGATCTAAGACGCGGAGTATCCGGTGTTTCCACAGAGCGCCGGTTCCAACCAGGTTTAAACTGTCAGGGTTTTGCGCGGCTGCTGCAGCGCTAAGCAAGGTGACCGCTTTAATGCCAGGCGCGGCGGAGGTCTTTTATACCGGTCACGGATGACTACACGGGTCAGAAACGGACAATGGCGCGCAAAACGACGAAGCTCTAAAAGGATCCCGGACCTAACAGTTCGCCGCACAACGGCGAAGGCCTGCTTTGTGGGTAGGGCCAGCCCTGCGACGGAAAACGCAGGATCAGTCTTAAATAGGACGTACATTTCGGGAAAGGGATCGGAATGCCGTCTGGTACATCAACACCGACAGCACTTCTTGCCTTGTTCCTTTCCGCCGCCATGCTGCTTTTTGTTGGCGTCCAAACCGGCGCTCAACCACTGCGCGACCTATCGGGTCACGATGTAGGCGAGGGGCAGTGGCTCGGCAGGTCTTGGACATTCTCACGCCGGACCAGTGGCGGATGCTCGATGTTGCCATGCAGCGGAACGTTGACGCATTTGACGAGTTTCTCACTGTAAGCGGAAAACTGACGCGGGTGTTGGAAGTCGCCCTGGATGGAGGGACGATAGAGACCCATGAAGCTCAACACCTCGGTGCGGCAGTTGGTGATGTTGAGGCCCCAATGACCTGAGCGATGGCGATGCTGAGCGTACGCAATGCGCTGTCACAAGCACAGTTGACAGGACTCTTGGAATTGCGGGCAAAATACACGATCTCTGCTTCGGAGATCGAGGCGCAGGACCCTCTCGACGTTGGGCGCCAGTTGTTTGCGCAATGCGTCCTTTGTCACACGCCTTCCGGAAATGATGCCCTTGCGCCAAGCCTTGCCGGCATCGTCGGACGTCCAATTGCTTCGCATGACGATTTCCAGCACTACTCGCCAGCGTTAAGGTTATTCGCGGAGGCAGAAGGCACATCGAACAAGACCGTTCTGGACAGATTCCTCAGTTCGCCCGGGTTGGTCGTGCCCGGTACAACGATGGGGTTCGATGGGCTGGACACAGCCCGAGACCGCTCCGCGATTTTGGCCACTTTGGCTCCGCTCGCGCAGCCTTGTTTGAGGATCGAAGCGGACCGGAGAGCATGTGCGGCCAATACACGCTTCATCCGCTAAAGCAGAGCTACGGACCATAGAGCGGATGTCGACGGTTGCGGTTGCCGCGGTGGGTCACTCTGCCCGCTTGCCTTTGGCGTAGGTTTCCGGTTTAGAAGACCGTCCGGGTGGTCGGTATCCGAGTTGTTTGTAACCCGTCTTTCAGTAGGCTGGCGTTAACTTTGGCCACATCGCAAAAATGACGCTTCTACCAGCGGCTGGCTGCGATAAGCTCGGCCGAATAGAAATCACCGGGACACCGCATGACATATCGTCACTCTCGCGGATCTTATGCGTGGATGTTGTTCGACTGGGCCAACCAGCCGTTTTACACGCTGATCATCACATTCATTTTCGCACCCTACGTTGCCGGAACCGTTACTTCCGACCCAGTTGCGGGCCAGGCCCTTTGGGCCAATCTTCAGTTGGGTGCGGCATTGTGCGTCGCCGCCCTTGCGCCCGCCCTCGGGGCCATAGCGGATGCAGCGGGCCCACGAAAACCCTGGATCGGGAGTTTTTCCGTCCTCTTTGTGATCGGCTGTATCGGTCTTTGGGCGGTAACCCCGGAAATGGATCCGATCTGGCCGTTGGCCCTGTTCTTTCTGCTGGCTTTTATCAGCTCGGAGTTCATGTTGATCTTTGTCAACGCAATGCTCCCGGATCTGGGTCCGCGGTCCGAAATTGGCCGTATCTCGGGATCCGGCTGGGCTATGGGCTATGCCGGCGGCGTTGTCGTGTTGCTGGTGGTCCTGGCGGTCATCGCGCCCTCGGGCGATACCGGGCGCACCTTGCTGGGCCTGCCTCCCATGTTCGGACTTGACCCCGCCACGGGCGAGCCGCAACGCGCGATGGGGCCGCTTACGGCACTGTGGTTTGCGGTCTTTGCCCTGCCGTTGTTCCTGTTTACCGCCGATGCGCCACGGAGACTGGGGCTGGGCCGGGCAGTGGGCACGGGTCTGAAGCAATTTCGGCAGTCCATTGCAAAGCTCCCGTCCGAGGGCAACCTGATGCGTTACCTTATCGCAACGATGGTCTATCGCGACGGGCTGGCAGGGATGTTCGCCTTTGGCGGTATCTATGCGGGCGGGGTGCTGGGCTGGGGGATCACCCAGCTGGGCCTGTTCGGTATCGTCGCCGCCTTTACCGGCGCCATAGGTGCCTGGGGGGGCGGACGCGCCGACCGGGCGTTCGGGCCAAAACCGGTGATCGTGACATCGATCGTGGGGCTTATCATCGTGGCGATCGTGGCCCTGACAACGAGCCGTACCATGGTTCTGGGGCTCCCGGTTGCTGGCGACAGCAGCGTTCCCGATCTGGTTTTCTTTGTTTGCGGCGGTGCGCTTGGGGCGGGGGCAGGCGCGCTTCAGGCCGCATCCCGTACGCTTTTGGTGCATCTGGCCGAAGGCAAACTGCCAATGACCGAGGCCTTCGGGTTGTACGCGCTCGCCGGTAAGGCAACCGCCTTTCTTGCACCGCTGCTGATCGGCATCGCCACCACCTGGACCGGTAGCCAGGCGCTGGGTGTCAGCCCTGTTATTGCGCTCTTCGCAGTTGGGCTGGCTCTGCTATATTGGGTCAAACCCGTTACGGAGGATACGGTATGATCGGACGGACCGCGCTTCTGATCCTGGGCCTCATCATGGCATTGCCTGCGGCGGCGCAGACCCCGGCGAAGTCGCTTTTCGGGGCGCAGGCCACTGCATCGCCGCAGCGGCCCGCACCATTTGGCACCTACAACAAGGGCTGCCTTGCCGGGGCCGAGCAGCTGCCGGAAACGGGTCCGACGTGGCAGGCCATGCGGCTGAGCCGGAACCGGAACTGGGGCCATCCGACAGCGATCAGTTTTATCAAACGGCTGTCGCTGGCCGCTACACAAACCGGCTGGAAGGGGCTCTATATCGGAGATATCAGCCAGCCCCGCGGCGGGCCGATGCTGTCGGGCCATGCAAGCCATCAAATGGGACTGGATGTCGATATCTGGATGAAGCCGGCCATGAACCTGACGCTTTCGAGGGCCGAACGGGAAAGCCTCTCCTCGATCTCGGTCCGCACGCCAGACCAGCGCAATGTGAACGGGAACTGGACGCAAGCGCACCACCGGATCCTGCGGGCCGCGGCGCGGGACCGCTCGGTGGCGCGGATATTTGTCACGGCGCCGGTTAAGCTGCGGATGTGCCAGGATGAACGGGGCGACCGCACCTATCTGCGCAAGATACGGCCCTGGTGGGGCCATCACTATCATTTCCACGTGCGGATGAACTGCCCTTCCGGAAGCCCCGGTTGCCGCGAGCAGGATCCGATCCCGCGCGGCGACGGGTGCGAAAGTGCGGTCTGGTGGGTGACCGATGCGCTTGACCCGCCCAAGCCCGACCCCAACGCCCCACCCGCCCCCAAGCCTGCACCTAAGCGGCCCCTGACCCTTGCTGATCTGCCGCGCCAATGTTCCGCAGTCTTGCGCTAGCGTTCCTATGCGCCGCGGCTGCGGCGACGGCTCAGAATGCACCATCTCAGAGCCTCGTTTGGACGGAACCCGAGGCGGAGTTTGGGGGGTTTTCCGGTCTGACGCTCAGCGATGACGGCACCCGCTTTGTTGCGGTAACCGACCGGGGTCACTTCGCCACCGGCAAGCTGACCCGAAAAAACGGGCAGATTTCGGCGGTTACATTGGACAGTCTTGCACCCGTTCTGGACACGCAGGGGCAACCGGTGACCCGCTTCGACGTGGATGCCGAGGCGTTGACGCGCGGCCCTGACGGCAGCCTCTATGTTTCTTTCGAAGCCAACCACCGGGTGTGGGCGTATACCGATGTTGCGGCACCAGCGCGGCAGGTGCCGATCGCCAAAGACTTCCGGGGGCTGCAGAACAATTCCGGGCTGGAAGCGATGTTCACAGGGCCGGATGGGGCGATCTATGCGCTGCCCGAACGATCGGGAAAACTCAGCCGACCGTTTCCTGTGTATCGCTTTGACGGCACCGATTGGCATGTTGCGTTCACGCTGCCAAGGCGACCCCCGCATTTGCCCACGGGGGCCGATCTGGGGCCGGACGGGCGTCTCTATCTGCTGGAACGGGACTTTCGGGGTCTACGCGGATTTGCCTCACGCATCCGCAGCTTTGCGATAACCCCCAGCGGGCTCGGCGATGAACAACTGCATGTCGACAGCCGTCTGGGGGCCCATGACAACCTGGAAGGGATCAGTGTTTGGCGGGACAGTGTCGGGCAAATACGGCTCACAACGCTGTCGGATGACAATATGAATTTCTTTCAGAGGACAGAATGGGTGGAGTTCACGCTACCCCTGCGTATACCGATGCGGCCGCGCGTACGGCCACGTTCATGAACACCTTCGCAACAGCGAGGGTCGGGGGCAGCGTCCGCGGCAGTCTTGTCCTCAAAAAATGAAGTCACCGGCGGTGAAGTCACTTTCGACCACACCAGCGATCAGAATTGTATTTCCGTTGCCATCATCAATGGTGCTGTCAGTCCCATCGTCGGTCAGGTGGTTGTTCCTTAGATCATTGAAATTACGGATTGAGGCGACACCGCTCAGGTCTATCTTCTCGCCACCCTGGTTGACGTCGAAATCAATGATCTGATCGTCGTCAAATGAACCCTCAAATACGAAAGTATCGCCGCCTGCTGCGCCCAATAGCCGGTCATTTCCGGTTCCGCCGTTCAGGGTATCCTTCGCCGTGCCGCCGTCCAGGAAGTCCGAACCACCATTGCCAAGCAGAACATCCGCGCCCGCATTGCCAAAAACATCATCGTTCCCGCCACGGCCGCTGATCTCATCGTCACCGTCACCGCCCGAAAGGGTGTTTCGCGCGCCACTCCCCCCAATAGTATCGTCGCCCGCACCACCGAAGACCCGTTCGATTTGTATCAATGTATCTGTGAATTTGCCGACGGCACTGCCCGCGGCCAAATCGATGACCATGTCCTTGTTCTGGCTGCGGTAGAAAGCGGCATCAATTCCCGAACCACCCCTGAAGGTGTCATTCCCACCGCTGGCTTCGAAAATATCCGGTCCACCCTTGCCCTTAAGCACATTGTTCCCGGCGTTGCCGTTGAACGTGTTGGCAATGTCATTTCCGGTCCCATCGATGTTCGCCGAGCCGCGCAGGTTAAGATCCTCGATATTGGCGCCCAGCGTGTAAGTGTCGAAGGACTGCACCTCATCAAACCCTGCGCCAGCCTGTTCAACAATGATGTCTCCCGGACCGTCCACGACATAGGTGTCGTTTCCCGCGCCGCCCTGTATGTTACCAGCGACAAACCCGTCGCGGCCATTGTAGATATCGTCCCCATCACCAAAAATAATGTCCCCGGCGATGCTGCCGCTGTTGCGGATCTCATCCGCGCCGTCGCGCAGGAAGACGGTACCGACAATGGTGCCGCTGTTCTCTACCAAATCGGCGGCCGCACCCGACGAAAACGCTGTGCCCGAGCTCTGTACAAAGCCGCGGTTGACCAGGTTCAGTGGACTCGGGTTGTTAGAAAATCCAACAATTGCAAAAGTTTCTGCCCGCACCTGGCCCGTTTGACCGACGGTGACCGTACCGTTGTTGTCACGGTACACGATGGCAGAGGTAAAGGCCGACACGACGATACCGTCAATATTCATGTCGACCGTATACTCCGCTGCCTCGTTCACCAGCTGTACAGCGGCGCCCGTGGTCGAAACGACGGCCCCTTCAAATGTGACATCCAGGACCGGATCGATAGAGTTAATCTGCAAGCCGTTCGCATTCACGGCTCCAAAAATCGTATCGATGATAGGCATTGCATCGTTCCCCTCAATGGTTAGCCCTTCGAGGACGGTAGCATATTCATCGGGTTAGGCTGGTATGATTTGCCACCAATGCACGACAAAGCTGCGGGATACACCGGAGTCTCAGGCCCGGAATTGCCAGTATGGCTGAGAACCAGAGTACGGCCCGCATGGGTTTTCAAATGAACCATATGGATACGGCCGCTGCCGCTGTCTTAAACCGCGTGATCACCTTACTGACCGGGCGCGCGCGGTCCGGTAAGCGCGCCCGGCAGTGCTGTCGCTAGAAGATGAAGTCACCAGCGGTGAAGTCACTCTCGATAACGCCGAAGATAAGAATGGTGTTTCCGTTACCATCATCGATCGTGCTGTTAACACCGTTATCGGTCAGGTGATTGTTCCTTAGATCATTGAAATTGCGGATTGAGGAGACACCGCTCAGATCGATCTTCTCGCCAGCCTGATTCACGTCAAAATCAAATATCTGATCGTTGTCGAACGACCCTGCAAAGACAAAGACATCACCGCCGGCACCCCCAAAAGAGTTGTCGTTGCCGGTTCCGCCCTCCAGGGTATCGTTTGAGGCGCCGCCATCCAGGAAATCCTGCCCGCCATTTCCGAACAGCATGTCAGCACCTGCCTGTCCAAAAATGTTGTCAATGCCGCCGCGGCCGCTTAGCTCATCATCACCGTCGCCGCCCAGCAGATTGTTGTCTCCGCCGTCCCCGACGATCGTATCGTCACGGTTCCCACCGATGACCCGTTCAATCTTGCTGAGTGTATCCGTGAACTTACCCAGAGCGATGGCCGTTCCGGTTCCCAGATCAATGACCATCTCTCTGTTCTGGTTGCTGTAGTCCGCGGTATCAAACCCGGACCCACCCCTAAAGGCGTCATCCCCTCCGCTGGCTTCGAAAATGTCGGATCCGGCTTTGCCCTTGAACACGTTGTTCCCAGAGTTGCCGTTGAATGTGTTGACCAGGTCGTTTCCGGTTCCATCGATGTTCGCAGACCCGCGCAAATTGAGATTTTCGAGGTTGTCACCCAGAGTATAAGTGCCAAAGGATTGCACCTCATCTGATCCTTCGCTGGCCAGTTCGACGATGGTATCCCCGGTGCCATCCACGATATAGGTGTCGTTTCCTTCACCTCCGCGTATCTCACCGTCAACGGATCCGCCGCGTCCGTTGTACGTGTCGTTGCCGCCATCAAGTTCGACGTTTCCGGTGATGCTACCGGAATTGCGCACTTCATCCCCCCCGCTTTTCGTCGTGATATCACCGATGATAATGCTGGTGTTTTCCAGCATATCAGCAACATTACTTGACGAAAACGCCGTTTCCGAGCTGAACACAAGCCCATGATTGATCAGGTTCAAAGGATCGGTGTTTAAGGTAAATCCGACGATTGCAAATTCTGTGCCCCGCACCTCGCCGGTTTCACCCACGGTCACAGTACCATTGTTGTCCCGGTACCAGATGCCAAGCTGGAACGATGTATCTGTCGGATCCGTTCCAATGATCGAACCGTCAACGTTAATGTCTGCGGTAAAGTCCGACCCCTCGGTTCGCACCCGAACAGCTGTTCCGAGGGTTGAAATAACGGCACCCTCAAATGTGACATCCAAAACCGGATCGCCGGACGTAACTTCAAAGCCGGTGGAATCCACGGCTCCTATAATCGTATCGACTACTGGCATTACTTAGTCCCCTCTTGATGATTACTCCGGTGCGGATGGTATCACGGTGAAGGGGATCAATAGGTACATTTTGCCACTATTGCGGGCATATGCCTAAATACTGGGACAGGTCAGCGCACAGGTTCTCAAGTTGGAACGACTTCTAAGGCTATGAAACAACAAAATTATTCGCGAGCAAAATGCTCGCCCGATTCCCGGGCCAGCGGGCATAAGATTGTATGACTGTCCCACGGAACAGCTCCCGCCCCCCGGGAACACACAGGGGGCGGGCTCACGCGTCAGTTGACCAACCGCGGTTTTTCGACCGGCGCGGCAGGCGCGACCCGATCCCTTAGAACCAGGCCATCGGCGGTCGCGGTGACGTCGACCGTTTCACCGTCCAGAACCTCACCCGAAAGCAGCAATTCGGCCAGGGGGTTCTGAATGCTGCGCTGGATGACCCGCTTGAGCGGCCGCGCGCCATAGACCGGGTCATACCCCTGATCCGCCAGCCAGGTGCGCGCATCGGCCGACAGATCCAGCTGGATTTTTCGCCCCTCAAGCCTGCGCGCCAGAATGGCAATCTGTACATCCACAATACCATCCATGTTGCCCCGGGTAAGGCGGTCAAACAGAACGATCTCATCCAGACGGTTCAGGAACTCCGGCCGGAAGTGCGCCCGCACGGCAGCCATGACCTCATCCCGGGCGGTATCGCTCTCCGTGCCCTCAGGCAAAACGCTCAGCGCCTGGGAACCCAGGTTAGAGGTCAGGATGATCAGCGTGTTCTTGAAGTCCACGACACGGCCCTGTCCATCGGTCAACCGCCCGTCATCCAGGACCTGCAACAGAATGTTGAAGACATCTCCGTGCGCCTTCTCAACCTCGTCGAACAGGATCACCTGATAGGGCCGCCGCCGCACCGCTTCGGTCAGAACACCGCCCTCATCGTAGCCGACATAGCCCGGAGGCGCGCCGATCATGCGCGCAACGGAGTGCTTTTCCATGAACTCCGACATGTCGACCCGTGTCATCGCCGTATCGTCATCGAACAGGAATTCGGCCAGCGCCTTGGTCAGCTCGGTTTTCCCGACACCCGTGGGGCCCAGAAACAGAAAGCTCCCCAAGGGGCGGTTCGGGTCATTGAGCCCGGCTCGCGCGCGCCGCACCACATTCGAAACCGCGGTCACAGCGGCCCGCTGTCCGATCACGCGCTTGCCGATCTCGTCCTCCATGCGCAGAAGTTTCTCGCGCTCCCCCTCCAGCATCCGGTCAACCGGGATGCCGGTCCAGCGTTCCACCACCTGCGCCACGTGCTCGGGCAGCACCGCCTCTTCAACCATGACTTCGCTGTCTTCGGCCTGTTCGGCCTCGGCCAGGCGTTTTTCAAGGTCCGGTATGACGCCGAACTGAAGCTCACCGGCTTTGCCAAGGTTTCCGTCGCGTTTGGCCTGCTCAAGCTCCGCACGTGCGTTGTCCAGCGCCTCCTTGATATCGCGGGCACCGGCAAGCTTGTCGCGCTCCGCCTGCCACTGCGCCGTCATCACATCCGATCGCTCCTGAAGCTCCACAAGCTCCGCTTCCAGCGTCCCCAGGCGATCCTTCGAGGCGTCGTCCGACTCCTGCTTCAGGGCTTCCGCTTCGATCTGTTTCTGGAGGATCTCGCGGTCGATGGCGTCCAGTTCCTCAGGCTTCGAATCCACCTCCATCCGCAAGCGGCTCGCGGCCTCATCCATCAGATCGATCGCCTTATCCGGCAGGAAACGATCGGTGATGTAGCGGTGGCTCAGTGTTGCGGCGCTCACCAGCGCCCGATCACTGATCCGCACGCCGTGGTGCACCTCGTACTTCTCCTTAATCCCGCGCAGGATCGAGATCGTATCCTCGAGCGTCGGCTCGCTTACCATCAGCGGTTGAAACCGCCGCGCCAGGGCAGCATCCTTCTCCACGTGCTTGCGATATTCGTCCAATGTGGTCGCACCCACACAATGCAGTTCGCCCCGCGCCAGCGCCGGTTTCAACAGGTTGGACGCGTCCATGGCGCCCTCCCCTTTCCCGGCGCCCACCAGGGTATGCATTTCGTCAATGAACAGGATAATGTCACCGGCCGCAGCGGTGACCTCGTTCAGAACGGATTTGAGGCGCTCTTCAAACTCGCCGCGATACTTTGCACCGGCAATCAACGCCCCCATGTCCAGCGCCATCAGTCGCTTGGTCTCAAGGCTCTCGGGCACATCGCGGTTCACGATCCGTAGCGCCAGCCCCTCGGCGATGGCCGTTTTGCCGACGCCCGGCTCTCCGATCAGAACTGGGTTATTCTTTGTCCGGCGGCTCAGCACCTGCATGGCACGGCGGATTTCCTCATCCCGGCCGATGATCGGGTCGATCTTTCCCTCAGCTGCAGCCTCGGTCAGATCGCGCGTGTACTTCTCCAGCGCTTCAAAACTATCCTCGGCGCTTGCACTATCGGCGGTCCGACCCCTGCGCAGATCTTCGACAGCCGCGTTCAGGGATTGGGCCGACACACCGGCCTCCGTCAACGCGTCCTTCGCACCGGATTTGGTCACGGCCAATGCTGTCAGGATCCGCTCCACGGTCACATAGCTGTCCTTGGCCTTTTGGGCGAGCTTTTCCGCCTCACCAAAGACCTTTGCGGTTTGAGGATCCATGAATACCTGGCCGCCCTCGACTTTGGGCTGCTTGGCAAGTGCTGCTTCAACAGCGCCACGGGCCCGGGCTGCATCCCCGCCCGCGCGTGCAATCAAGTTGGCGCTGAGGCCCTGGTCGTCATCCAGCAAGGCCTTAAGCACATGTTCGGGTAAAAATCTCTGGTGGTCCTCGCGCATGGCGATGGTCTGAGCGGCTTGCACAAATCCACGCGCGCGCTCGGTGAACTTTTCAAAGTTCATCGTCGTCTCCTTTATCAAAGCGCCGATCTTCGGACCACCCTAGGTGTGGCATGGTCGCAATCAGCCTCGGTTTGGATATGGGGTGGCAAGGCGCGCGGCGCAATATCTCAGGCCAATTCCGCCGACAACGCCCGCGCCCGGGCCCGCATGGATGCCGCGGTGTCATGTAGGGCTGCATCCACACGGGCGCGCGCCGCGTCAGGGGCCACCCGCACCAGGGCATCCAGCGCCCAGACACGAAGCAACGTGCGTTCGTCATCCAGATAGGGGTCGATCAGAGCCTGCGCCACAGCGTCCCGGGCGAACCGGACCGACTGCAGCAGGTGCAGTGCGACAGTCCAGTCCGGCGGTGACCGCAAGACATCAAAAGCCTGTTCCAGGCGGATCCCATCTGCACGCCCGGTTTCAAGCAGCGCCTTCAGGATCCAGGTCCCCGCAACGGCTTCCCGCGCCACGTCGCTCCGACACATCCGCAGCAGATCTTCCGCGTCATCCGATTGATACCCTTGCGCCGCCAACCCCAAGCCGTCGGTCGTCACGCCATCGAATGCCTGAACTGCCGCTAAAATCCGCATGCCGCACATAAGCCGAGAAACACGGCCGGGAATCAAGGACAGCCAGTACGGGCGAGGCGGCGGGCCCCCGTCTCGCGGACGCGGGACGGGGGAGCATAGACTTGGCGAAGCCGCTATTTGGTGATGGCGCGCACGCGGTTGTTACGGGCGCCATGCTCCAGCTCCACGCGGCCCTGCAGCTCCAGAACCGGCGGCACATAATTGGCAAATCGACCGCGATAACCCTTACGCAAGCCATAGTATCCACCGACCGGATTACCCGGATCGCGCGCCCAGGCCTCCACCGACCCGACCTTGACCGGTTTCCCCTCATCCGCATTCCCCAGAAGAACCCAGTCACCGGCTGACACCAGCATCACGGCCAGGTCATCAAGGCAACGCAGCTGATAAGAAAGACGAGTTTTACCCACCTGAACGACAAGCGCGGGCGGGTCGAGTGTCTGGTCTGCCCAGGCCAGATATTCCGAACTGAGTGGAGGTGTTTTCAGGACCCAGGGGTCTTCCGCCGTACCGCTGCCATACGTAACCATCATGCCGCGCGCACCTCTGCCGCTGCCTTGAGCGCATCTCCGAACGTGTCGAATGAGGGTTGAAGGTCGGGAATCATCTTGACCATCAGACCGGCCAGGGGACCGCTATAGTCTTCGCGCATCCGAAACAGCGTTTCCGGACCGGCAGCCTGGACCTCGAAAGACCGCGCACCCCGGAACAGTCCCAACGGCATCCCGCTTTCCCACACCATGGATCGGCCCGGATCGAAGCTGCTGATCTTGAGGGAAAACTTCTGTTTGGGTGCAACCTCGGACCACAGGTCTATACGGCTGCTTGCGGTGATAGCGCCCTCAATCCGCAGGATCGAGAAACTGCCGTCCGACAGCACCGCCGGATCCGTCAGAATCGACCAGACCAGATCCGGTTTTGCCATAATTGTCCGTTTCACTTCGTAGTATCGCATCCCAAGCTCCACCTCTGTTTCACCGCCCCTGTTACAGGTCCTAGTATGACATCTTCTGTCATGTTTATACTGGGACATGCGCGCATCCCGGCTTCTTCGCATCCTTCTGATCCTTCAAAACCGCGGACGCCAGACAAGTGCCGAGCTGGCGCAGGAGCTTGAGGTCGCACGTCGCACGATCCTTCGGGACGTCGATGCAATGACCGAAGCGGGGCTTCCGATCATCGTGCATCAGGGGCACGGAGGCGGGATCGAGCTGGGGTTCAACTATCGAACGCGCCTGACAGGTCTTTCCCGGGACGAGGCAGAAGCGCTGGGCCTGATCCTGGCCGCGCCCGCGCCGATGCTGGCACCCACCGGGTTGTTTACGGCGGGCGAACGGGCCCGCACGAAACTCCTCGAAAGCCTGCCTGACGGGACACGCCAGCTGGCGCAGACAGCGCAGGCGTTGTTTCAACACCA
>JBCCYF010000082.1:0-19206 GCA_039190275.1 Pseudomonadota bacterium
CAGCTGCCTGGTGCCGGCCCCGGTCTGATCTGGATGTTGCAGCAGAATGGCATCAACTCGATGAGTGATCTGGCTGTCGCTGATCCGGATGAGTTGGTGGGGAAACTGGATCTCGTTGGACAGCTCCTAAACATTCCCGGTTGGATCAGCTACGCACAGGACGCGCCGCCCAGCTGACCGGAGCCTTTAGGTTACAGTCTGAGGCTCCACTCGATATAGCGACATAGACACGGCCATGCCATGAGGTCCTGTAACCTTTAACCCGGTGTTCGCCACGAAAGTGTGTTCGACAAACACTGCTTAATACAGACCGTCTCAGGTTAGGGTCGTACTGGGCTCGGAACCCCGTCTGAATGGTTTGACATTCGACCCCGTATTGCTGACAAACCCTGATGACTACGTTCCATGCGGACCTGCACAAACGCGTCGTCGCCCTTACTGAGGGAGAGGATGACGTGGTCGCTTTGATGTCGACCATCGCCTGTGAAGTCTTTCACGCCGATGAACGTTTCGATTGGGTCGGATTCTATCGGGTCACGGCACCGGAAATGCTGAAGATCGGGCCGTACCAGGGCGGTCACGGCTGCCTGACCATACCTTTTTCCAGGGGCGTCTGCGGCGCGGCGGCACGCAGCAAGCAGATCCAACGCGTCTCGGACGTGAACGCCTTCGAGGGTCATATCGCCTGCGCCGCCTCAACCCAGTCCGAACTTGTTATTCCCGTAAATGACGCGAACGGCACCCTGTTGGGTGTATTTGATATCGATAGCGACCAGCCGGATGCCTTTACCGAGGAAGATGCCCATGCACTAGACACCATGCTGCGTCATGTTTTCGGCACCGTCCATCCAAACCACAATTCGTAGAGCTTGCATCATCGACGCGGCACTGTATGTCTGTTGAACCGCCGTTGTGGCGCGAGACAGCGCCCGGGGCAGCCGCCCAATCGAAAGGCTCGACAGTGACCTTGCACACAGCTCAGCCAGAGCGCCCGATCCTGTCCCCCCCCGCACGACCAGAGCGCCAGTTCAGAAGCGCTGAGGATGTGGTTGAGGAGCTTAAGGCGATTTACAGTGAATCTACTGCGTTCCTTCGAAAACACTTTAGGGCCGTTATGAACGGCGTCCCCCCCGAGGGCCGCTATCGCGCGTACTACCCCGAGGTTTCGCTCACAACGACGAGTTACGCAAAGGTCGACAGCCGCCTGTCGTTTGGCCATGTCGCTGAGCCTGGATACTATGCGGCGACGATTACAATGCCCGAACTGTTCGAAGGGTATCTGACACAACAAATCGGATTGTTGATTGAAAATCACGGTTCCAGCATCACGGTCCGTGTTTCGACGACCCCGATCCCCGTGCACTTTGCGATGGACAGCGGAGCGGTTATTGACCGGGCCGAGGATACGCCACTTGCGCTACCACTGCGTGATTTGTTCGACGTTCCTGACCTGATCACAACCAACGACACCATTGTAAACGGCGATCTGGCGCTTGAACCTCAGGCCATACGGCCGCTGGCGCCTTTTACCGCACAGAGGGTTGACTACTCCCTCGCGCGACTGGCGCATTATACGGCCACCGCGCCCGAGCATTTTCAGAACCACGTTCTTTTCACCAACTATCAGTTTTACGTCGATGAATTCATCAAGTTCGCCAACGAACAGATATCGGACCCCGGCAGCGGGTATCAGGCGCTGATTGAACCCGGCAATGTGATGACAACAGCCGGGGGCATAACCGGCGTGGCTCCTGGAAAAATGCCGCAGATGCCTGCCTATCATCTGACCCGAGAGAACACCTCGGGTATCACCATGGTGAACATCGGCGTCGGCCCATCGAACGCCAAGACCATCACCGATCATATCGCGGTATTGCGTCCCCACGTCTGGCTGATGCTGGGGCATTGTGCGGGGCTTCGGAACTCTCAGTCACTGGGAGATTACGTGCTGGCACATGCCTATGTGCGTGAGGACCATGTCCTGGATGATGACCTGCCAATCTGGGTGCCCATCCCGCCCCTTGCCGAGGTGCAGGTCGCTTTGGAACAGGCAGTCGAGGATGTGACCGACCTTGGGGGCTATGAGTTAAAGAAAGTCATGCGCACCGGAACGGTCGCGACAATCGACAACAGGAATTGGGAACTGCGCGACCAATCGGGGCCGGTGCAGCGGCTCAGCCAATCGCGCGCGATCGCCTTGGACATGGAAAGTGCTACGATCGCCGCCAACGGGTTCCGTTTTCGCGTCCCCTACGGCACGCTCCTGTGTGTGTCGGACAAGCCGCTCCATGGTGAACTGAAGCTGCCCGGGATGGCAACCGCGTTCTACAAGAAACAAGTTGCGCAACATGTGCTGATCGGACTGCGGGCCCTTGAGAGCCTCCGGGACATGCCGCTTGAGCGGCTGCATTCGCGCAAACTCCGAAGCTTCGAGGAGACTGCCTTTTTATAGCCATAATCGGCGGAATTCCACGTGAAATCCCATGCAAAAAAAGGACTATGGCGTTTAATGCATTGTCTTTTCAGGATGGATTGGATTTAGTCGCCCTCACGTTTAGGTGAACCATAATACCATCAGGGAGCATAAGATGGCGCAAAAACCTATGACTAAAACACAGCTGGTAGCAGCCCTTGCTGACAAGACGGACAGCGATAAGGCGACTGTGGCACGTATGCTCGATGCAGTTACGGAAGTTGTAATGTCTGAAGTGGCGTCCGGTGGAGCGGTGACCCTTCCCGGACTCGGAAAGTTCTCCTGCCGTGATCGTCCCGCCCGCATGGTCCGCAACCCGGCCACCGGTGAGCAGATGCCTAAGGAAGCTGACCGCGCGGTCAAGGTGACCATTGCAAAAGCGTTGAAAGATGTTGTGAACGCCTGATCATTATTTGAGTATATGGCTAGCGGGCCGCCCAATTGGGCGGTCCGTTTTTCGTTTGAGGACCACATTTCAGCGGTCCGACTTTAACAGATCGCAACTGTGATGCCGCACAATGGGATAGGCTGCGGGGTTCCTGAGTACCAAAGCCTTCAGCCTTTGCCCGCAGCCGGGCAAAGACCCCAGGAAGAATGGCGAACACCGTTTGTAAGGCCCCAGTCGGGTACGATTGAAGGTGATACTCCGGGTCTAATCTCCATTCTGCCCGAAATTTGGGCGATCAAGGGAACGAGACCAACCGGGAACAAACAATGGTGAGAAAGTGAGGAAAATTAGTCCAAACTTGGCTTTTCCGTACTATATATGGGGTGAGGGGATTGTATCGTTTGCTTGGAGGTTTGCATGCTTAAGACGATTGGCGTATTCTATGCACTGTCTATGCTACTGATTTTCCTCATAACTTTGTACATTGGCAGTAAGAGCAGCAGCTACACTTACATCCTTATGTTCGCATCAATGGCCTGGCCATTGGCGGCGATGATCATGATCGCAAAGTCCCGATACCTCAGGTTGCGGCGCCATGCGCTTCAAGACAACGAGATTTGAAGAGTAGCGCACAGCCCTCACCAAAGCGTTGCGCCGTACTGTTTGGTTACAGCGCAGCGCGCGTAGAAGCGGCGGCGCTTCGCGTTTAAGACAACGTGAAAACCTTTGACGGCGCTTTACGGACCCCCGGTAGTGAAGCGGCCAGGTGCTTAGTGGTCAAAAATCCAGATTTTCGACGCTGAGCGCATTCTCCTGAATAAACGCGCGTCGCGGTTCCACCACGTCGCCCATCAAGCGGGTGAATATCTCATCCGCTTCTGTCCCCTCGTTGATACGCACTTGCAACAGGGTTCGCGCTTCGGGGTCCATTGTCGTCTCCCACAGCTGATCCGGGTTCATTTCACCCAAACCCTTGTACCGCTGCATGGTTTGTCCACGCTCGCCTTCGACGGTGACAGCGTCCAACAACTCCAGCGGGCCGAACACCTGTGTTTCCTTGTCGCGGCGTACCAGGGTTGCTGGACCGGCATAAACCTCTTGCAGGGCGCGCGTGAGGCTGCCCAGTTTACGCGCCTCGCCGGAGCGCAGTGCAGGCCCATCGAGAACGCGCACTTCCTCTACGCCGCGCAACACACGGAACAGACGCAGGCCGTGATCCTGTGTCGGTCGGCCCTGCCAGCCGCGCTCATACTCGGCGGCGATCATATCCAGACGGGCGGCCACCGCATCTGCAACCCCCAGAAGGTCCTCCAGCGCGCCCGGCGCAAGGGCTCCGGCGATTGTGGCCTGTTCCAGGATCGCGCGCGGATAATGCGTGGGAAAGGCATTCAGCACAGTACGGGCTTGCCGCGCCTCCCCCATAACCCGTTCGAGATCAGCGCCGGAGATGGCCGTCCCATCCGCAAGCCGCAAAACGGTCTCGCTCAGGCCCATCTGGATCAGATAATCCTCCAGTGCACTTTCGTCCTTGAGGTAAACTTCCGACTTTCCGCGGGCGGCCTTGTAGAGTGGCGGCTGCGCGATGTAGAGGAAGCCGCCCTCAATCAGAGCAGGCATCTGGCGATAGAAAAACGTCAGAAGCAACGTTCGAATGTGTGCGCCATCAACATCCGCATCGGTCATGATGACAATCTTATGATAGCGTAACTTGCTGATATCGAACTCATCCCGTCCGATGCCTGTCCCCAGCGCGGTGATCAGCGTACCGATCTCCTGACTGCCGAGCATCCGGTCGAAGCGCGCGCGTTCCACGTTCAGGATCTTACCGCGCAACGGCAGCACCGCCTGGATCTTGCGCGAGCGCCCCTGCTTGGCCGACCCTCCGGCACTGTCACCCTCGACAAGGAAAATCTCGGACTTCGCCGGATCCTTCTCCTGACAATCCGCCAGTTTGCCCGGTAACGAGGCCACGGACATGGCAGACTTCCGCGTCATCTCCCGCGCTTTCCGTGCCGCCTCCCGCGCCAAGGCGGCCTCGACGATCTTGGTGACGACAACTTTCGCCTCGGCGGGATTTTCCTCAAACCATTCGGCAAGTTTCTCGTTCATCATGCTTTCAACAGCCGGCCGCACCTCGGAGCTAACGAGCTTATCCTTGGTTTGGCTGGAGAACTTCGGATCGGGGACTTTGACCGAAAGTACGCATGTCAGCCCTTCCCGCGCATCATCGCCGGTGAAACTCACCTTTTCTTTCCTGGCGATCCCGCTGGCTCCGGCATAGTTGTTGATGGTCCGCGTCAGGGCACCGCGGAACCCGGCAAGATGGGTACCGCCATCCCGCTGCGGGATGTTGTTGGTGAACGGCAGAACAGTTTCGTGGTAGCTATCGTTCCACCACATCGCGACCTCGACACCGATGTCGTCGCGCGTGCCGTCGATAAAAATGGGCTCCTTTATCAGTGCGGATTTTGAACGGTCCAGAAAACGCACGAACTCCCGGACGCCGCCCTCATACCTCAGTTCGGCTTCCAACGCCTCCGCCGGACGCTCATCCCGCAGGGTGATACGCACGCCCGAGTTCAGGAAGGCAAGCTCCCGAAGCCGATGCTCCAGAGTCTTGAAAACATATGCGCGGTTCGAAAAGGTCTCGGTCGAGGCAAGGAAGCGCACTTCGGTCCCTTGGCGGCCGTCCGCGTCGCCCACAACCTTAAGCGGTTCGGTCGTATGGCCACCCTCAAAGCGGGCGACATGTTCCTTGCCGTTGCGCCAGATGCGCAGCTCCAACCATTCGCTAAGCGCATTGACGACAGATACACCGACACCATGCAGCCCGCCCGAAACCTTGTAGGAGTTGCTGTCAAACTTACCACCGGCGTGAAGCTGGGTCATGATGACCTCGGCCGCGCTCACGCCCTCCTCTTCGTGGATATCGGTCGGGATGCCGCGGCCGTTGTCGCTAACCGATACACTTTCATCCGCATGGATTGTGACGGTCACCGTGTCGGCATGTCCGGCCAATGCCTCGTCAATTCCGTTGTCCACAACTTCATAGACCATGTGATGCAGGCCTGAGCCATCATCGGTATCACCGATGTACATCCCCGGCCGCTTTCGAACGGCCTCCAACCCTTTGAGAACCTTGATAGAGTCTGCGCCATACTCGACGTTTTCCTCTGAGCTGCCCTGCTCATTCTCAGACATTCGGGCCCATCCCTTCTGTTTTTTCAAAGTATACGCGGGATACCCGGGAATGTCACGTCGCAGTGGACGAATCCGGCTCATTAAAGCCAAGTAGTTTCAATAAGTTACAACTTTCGAATCGGGTGAATCATTCACGTCCAAAACGGGATCGCCAATCCGACCAGAATAAGCAACATACCGGCACCCGCGTTCAACCGGGCCCGCGCCTGATCCGAGGCTAAAAGCGTGCGTATGCGGTCGAGAAAAAGTGCTAAAACGAGGTTTCCGACGAATGGGACCAGCGCCGAGATCAGGCAAATTATCGCAATGTCCCACACCGTGATCCGGCTGAGATCGAAGAACCCAGGAAGAACACCCATGTAGAACAGGATCGCCTTGGGGTTCCCCAGAATAACCAGCACCCCGGCCAGAAATCCGGCCCACATGCCGGGCGCTGTCAGGGCGGAGTTTTCACCGATGCGTTTGTTTCGAAGGCGGATCAGTTGCGCCCCCATGACCAGAAACAGAACGGCTGCCCCATATCGCAGCAGCAACAAGAACTCGGAATAGAGCGAGATCAGAAAGCTGACCCCAAAGATGGCCAGTAATGGCCAGAGCACATCGCCAATCACCACTCCCAACGCCAGCGGCCAAGCACCGTTGAACCCCGCGGCCAGAGCACGCGCGATGAGTGCGACCCAGACCGGCCCGGGCGTCAGGAACAGTACGAACAATGCAAATGCGTAAAGGGCGATATCGGCAGGTGACAGGGTCATGCGATCTGCGACTGACCGTTTTCCTCGGTGACCTCCAACCACAGCGCCCTGTCACCAAGCGGTTCGAACAAATGCGCATCGGTGCCGGTCATCCAGGCCTGTGCACCCAAAGTGCAGATTTCATCGTACAGGGCTGCCCGCCTGTCCGCGTCCAGATGCGCAGCCACTTCGTCCAGAAGGATAATCGGGGCCACCCCCAACTCCTGCATGAGCGCGCGTACATTGGCCAGGATCAGGGACACCAGAAGCGCCTTCTGCTCCCCTGTCGAACACAAGCGTGCCTCGATCCCCTTGGCGGTGTAGATTGCACTCAGGTCAGTGCGGTGCGGTCCGACCAGTGTACGGCCAGCGGCCCTGTCCTGCGGGCGGCTTTCGGCAAGGGCGTCACGCAGGGTGTCTGCATTGATGGCGGTGTCAGACAGGCTAAGCTCCGCACGGGGAAAACTTGTCTCTGCCCCGTCCAGCGCGGCGGCAACACGGTCAATCGTCTGGTCCCGGTTCAGGGCAAGCCGCGCCCCGGCATCGGCCATCTGGGTCTCAAGCCCCGCATACCAGCCCGGATCGGCCACGTTGTCTTTAAGCAGCCGGTTCCGCTCGCGCATGGCCTTTTCGTAGGTCAGCACAACATCCGCGTGGCCCGGCTCAAGGCTGAGGGTCATGCGATCCAGAAACCGCCGGCGCTCGCCCGCCCCGTCCAGCCACAGGCGGTCCATTGAGGGGATCAGCCAGATCACGCGCGCAATCCGGCCAAGCGCCAGCTGTGGCGCGGATTTGCCATCGATCTTGATACTGCGCGAGGTTGCATCGGCCGCGGCCATCGATTCAATCTCATGCATCCGGTCGGGCGCGTCCAGGACGGCAGAAACCTTCCACCCTACACCCTCGGGCATCCGAGCCAACTGATCAAAACGGGCGCGCCGCAACCCTCGGCCCGGCGAAAGCAGCGACAGGGCTTCCAGAATGTTGGTCTTTCCCGCCCCGTTGGGCCCGTGAATCGCCACGGGCCGACCGTCACCCTGGATCCGGGCGGATTTATGTGAGCGCAGATGGGACAGGCTCAGCGAGGTGACCGCAAGCCTCGGCATAAAGGGTCAGACGCGCATCGGCATGACGACATAAACCGCGCTTTCGTCGTCACCCTCGCGCATCAGTGTCGGGTCCCCCGAGGCATTGAACAGAAACACAGCATTTTCGCGGTCGACCTGATCCGCGATTTCCTGCAAGTATTTGGCGTTAAACCCAATCTCCAGCGGGTCGTCGCCATAGGCAACCGCTAGCTCCTCCTCCGCCGCACCGCTGTCAGGCGCATTTACCGAAAGCACAAGCCTGTCTTCGCTCAAGCTGAGCTTTACCGCACGTGAGCGCTCGGAGGAGACGGTCGCCACCCGATCGACCGCCTTGGAAAACTCAACGGCATCCACTTCGAGACGCTTGCTGTTAGACTGCGGAATGACGCGGGAGTAGTCGGGAAAGGAACCGTCGATCACCTTCGAGGTCAGCGTCACTTCCGGCGTCGCAAAGCGGACCTTTGTCTCGGACACCGACACCGCGATCTGCATCTCGTCGTCATCGAGAAGCTTGCGCAACTCCCCCACCGTCTTGCGCGGCACGATCACACCCGGAAGGTTGGCCGCGCCCTGGGGCAGTTCGGCATCGATCCGCGCCAGTCTATGTCCGTCGGTTGCAACGCAGCGCAGCATGGTGTTCCCGCTGATGTCTGCGGCGTGCATGTAAACACCATTCAGGTAGTACCGGGTCTCCTCGGTCGAGATTGCAAATTTGGCTTTGTCAAACAAACGTCTCAGAACCGGCGCGACCGCCGCGAAGTTGCACTCGTATTCCGCGCTTGCCATCACCGGAAAATCCTCCCGCGGGAGGGTCGCCAAAGAAAATTGCGATCGCCCGGCGCGGATCGAAAGCCGCCCGTTTGCACTGTCGGCTTCCAGTTCAACCATGGCGCCATCCGGCAGTTTGCGGACGATCTCGTGCAAGGTGTGGGCCGCCACAGTCGTCGCGCCGGGTGTCAGAACCATCGCCGAACTGCGGTCCACAACTTCGATGTCCAAATCTGTTGCGCGCAGGCTGATCCCGTCACCCTCCGCCTCGATCAGAACATTGGCCAGAATGGGGATCGTATTGCGCCGTTCCACCACCGATTGCGCCCGGCTCATCGCCTTGAGAAGCGCTGAACGCTCGATGCTGACCTTCATGGATGTTGCCCCTTGTCAAAGCACGTCTTTGGGACGCCGAAGGTAGCGAAAACAGCGGATTGTTCAAACGAAAAAGGGCCAACAGGCCCCTAAACAGTCATGATATTGGGATCGGTGGGTTCAATCCCACCAGATCCGGCGCGCTCAAGCTTCGAGCATCCGGCGCAACAGCTCGACCTCTTCGCTGATCTGGCTGTCGATATGGCGCAATTCCTCGATCTTGCGGATCGCGTGTATCACAGTGGTATGGTCGCGGTTTCCAAAGCGGCGGCCGATTTCGGGCAACGATTTGGTGGTCAGGTTCTTGGCAAGAAACATCGCCACTTGTCGGGGCCGACTGATCGCACGTGACCGCCGTGGCCCCAGAAGGTCGGCGTGGCGGACATTGTAGTGATCAGCGACCTTGCGGATGATCTCCTCAATTGTCACTTTTCGCTCCGACGCCCGCAACACGTCTGCCAGACACTCCTGCGCCATATCGATGTCAATCTCGCGACCGACTAGATAGGCAAAGGCATAAAGACGGGTCAGCGCCCCCTCCAAAACACGCACGTTCGAACTGATACGATGCGCCAGCAGTTCCAGCACTCGCTGATTGATCACAACACCTGGATGCAACTCGGCCTGAACCTCGGCCTTGGCGGCCAGGATCCCCAGGCGCAGCTCATAGTCCGTTGGGTGCAGGTCAACAACCAGGCCGCATTGCATCCGCGACTTGATCCGTTCCTCCATCCCCGAAATTTCCCCAGGGGCACGGTCAGCCGAGATGACGATTTGCTTATTTTGATCCACCAAGGCATTGAATGTATGAAAGAATTCTTCCTGCGTGCTGTCCTTACCCGCAATAAACTGCACGTCGTCAACCATAAGCACGTCGACCGAGCGAAAAAGCTCCTTGAAACTGTAGGTGTCCTTGAACCGAAGCGCCCGAACAAAGCGATACATGAATTGCTCGGCCGATAGATAGAGGACCTTGGGGGCAGGTTGGCTTTCCTGCAGCTCCCAGGCGATCGCGTGCATCAGGTGCGTCTTACCAAGTCCAACACCACCATAAAGAAACAGCGGATTGAACGTCACCGGGCCGCGCTCGGCCACGCGGCGCGCCGCGGCATGCGCCAGTTCGTTCGGCTTGCCGACGATGAAACCATCAAACCGGTAGCGCGGGTCCAGCGGCGAACCGGGCAGCTCTGCGCCATCGGATGCCGAGAGGACCGGCGAAGTGGCCGTCTTTGGTGTGGATTTGGGTTCTTTCATGGTCACAGCCTTGCCTGCCACGGAAAAGTCAAGACGCGTCACTGGGGTTCCGCCCTCTCCAAACAGGGTTCGAATACGCTCACCGTAATGTTGCGACACCCAGTTGCCGATAAAGCTGGTCGGCGCGATCAGATACGCCACCCCATTTTGACAACCATTGAAATGCAGTGGATCTATCCAGGTTTTGAACGCGGATCCACCAATGGACTCGTTGAGCCCTTCACGAACGGAACTCCATATATCTTGTACCATATCACCACTTTTTTAGGTCGAGGAAACGACCACACGTTGGCGGCCGCCGAGTGTCCCGAATGTTGGAGTCGGGTGGCTCGCTACTGGTTAGTTTTGCACCCAGGGCAGACCGTGGGCTTTCCACCCGTTTACGGTCCCGCGATGGCGGTCGCCGTTCAGGTCCCCCTCGAACCCTTCGGCGATATTGGTGCATTGGATGTCCAGACCGTCCGAGGTACACTTCTCGGCGACGGTCTGGGCAGCCTCCATCGACCGCGCACCTGACCGGCAGATGAACAGAAGATGGCTGGGGGTGTCTTCGCCAAAGGCCTCCAGGACCTGCTCAGCGAACTGAGACGTGATCGCCATTTCCGGCAGCGATCGCCACTCTACAAACACGACAGATTTATTGAGACGTTGCAGATCGGGGATACCGACAAAGCCCCACTCCGCCCGCGTTCGGACATCCACCATATGCGCCGATGACGTGTTGGTCAGGACCGACCAGGCTGTCGGCGGATCGCATACATCAATGGATTTCCGAAAATCGGTTGTCATAGAATCTGCCCCGTCATATTTCATTAACAGAGTTAAACGGCAGTACAGACGAGAGTTCAAGGATAAGTATCGCTTGACTTAACATTCTCTGGAAACAATAGATTCGGCCATATTCGCGTTAATACTTATTAATACAGCATGATTTATGCGAACAAGTTTGCCGCGACGCGCAGTATTACTTGTAGATGAAGCCAACCGTTGGGCCGATTGGTGCAGAGCCCGAACTTACTCAGCGTTTTAGATTCGGGCAACTAGACCAAAACCTGAACATGACGGAATCGTGTCAGAAGTACACGAACAAAAAAACCCCCGCCTGAAGGGCAGGGGCACCTGTCAATCTTGGGTGGATACGCCTTAGGCGGACAGGGCGTTTACGCGTGCCGCCAACCGCGAAATCTTGCGAGACGCGGTGTTCTTGTGCAGGATGCCTTTGGTAACCGAGCGCATGATTTCCGGCTGCGCAGCCTTCAGCGCGGCTTGTGCGTCCGTGGCGTTACCCCCGGCAATTGCTTCCTCAACCTTGCGGATGAAGCTCCGCATCCGTGTGCGGCGCGATTTGTTCACAGCGGTCCGGCGCTCAATTTGGCGGACACGCTTCTTAGCTGCTGGCGAGTTTGCCATCGGATGTGATCCCGAACTGTGTGTGTCTAAAACGAACCGGGCTGATAGCCGCCTCGTCGGCCTGAGTCAATGCCTGCGCGCGCTCTATTTTCCTCGAAACTGCGGCGTGCGCTTTTCCGTGAACGCCGCCATACCCTCTTTCTGATCCTCTGTTGCAAAAAGGGCGTGGAACAGTCTTCGCTCGAAGAGCGTACCTTCAGCGAGGGAGGTCTCGAAGGAACGGTTCACCGCCTCCTTCACGGCCATCGTCGTCAGCATCGACTTCTCCGAGATCTTCTGTGCGGTTTTGGTCGCTTCCATCATCAGATCCTTGACCGGAACGACACGGCTGACCAATCCTGATCTCTCCGCTTCCTCGGCATCCATCATCCGGCCGGTCAGATGCATCTCCATCGATTTGGACTTGCCTACAAACCGGGTCAGGCGCTGTGTTCCGCCAATACCTGCGATAACGCCCAGATTGATTTCCGGCTGTCCGAATTTCGCGGTGTCGGAACACAAAATGAAATCGCACATCATGGCAAGCTCGCAACCGCCGCCCAACGCATAGCCTGATACCGCCGCGATAATCGGTTTGCGCACACGCAGGATTTTCTCCACTTCCGGCGTAAAATAGTCGCTGCCGTACATATCGACGAATGACTTCTCGGCCATTTCCTTGATGTCCGCCCCGGCGGCAAACGCCTTCTCCGAACCGGTCAGGATAATAACCCGGACCTTGTCGTTGCGGTCCATGCTTTGCAAGGCTTTGCCCAGCTCTTCCAAAAGCTGCGCGTTCAGCGCGTTGAGTGCGTCCGGTCGATCCAGCCGGATCGTACCGACATGCTCTTCGATCTCGACACATACCGTTTCATAGCCCATGCGTCTCTCCCCGCGGGTCCTTCCGAACGCCCATGCGTATCATGACGGGCGGGTGGTTCAACCCTATCTCTGACAGCTGTTGCAATAGAAGGACGAGCGCCCGGACTGCACGATACGTAGGATCGTCCCGGAACAGTTGGCGCGTACGCAGTCTTCACCCTCGCGGCCATACACTGCGAATGCATGCTGAAAATAGCCAAGCTCGCCATTGGCTTGGCGGAAGTCCCGTAAAGAAGATCCCCCTGCGTCGATTGCCTCGGTCAGGACATCACGGATCGCCGGATAGAGCGCATCCAGCCGTTTCCGACTGATCCTTCCTGCGTGCCGTCTGGGGTGGATCGCCGCACGCCATAGCGCCTCGCACACATATATATTGCCCAATCCCGCAACGATTCGCTGGTCCAGAAGCGCGGATTTGACGGGGGTTTTTCGATTCTTGAAGCTGTCTGCCAGGTGCTGGCCCGAGAACGCATTGCCGAGGGGCTCGGGACCCAGCTTGGACAACAGCCAGTGCGCTTCAAGCCGGTCGGTGGCGTGCAGATCCATCGCGCCAAAACGCCGGGCATCGTTAAATGTGACCTGTGCGCCATCCTCCATCCCGAACACCACATGATCATGGGCTGCATGGGCATTTTGCACACGATCAAACACATCCGGGCCCTGACCGTCCACCAGCATTCTGCCTGTCATGCCCAGGTGAACAATAAGCGTTTCGGCAGTACTGAGGTCCGCCAGGATGTACTTCGATCTGCGTCGCAGCGCCAGGATGCGCGCCCCGGCAAGCCTCTGTTCCATCCGGTCGGGGAAAGGCCATCGCAGGTCTGGGCGCCGCACGTCCACCGCGCGGATTACCTTGCCGGCAAGCACCGGTTCCAGCCCGCGGCGCACCGTTTCAACCTCGGGCAACTCGGGCATGCGATATAGCTTGGTTTACTTCTTTTCTATCTTCTCGAACTTTTCAACGGCCAGACCCGCAAAGAACGCATAAAGAAGGATGATCGCGACGGTCCACGCGATCAGCGATACGCCAATGAATATACTCATAGGTCACCTTTCTGGTGCACAGCACCTGTGATGGTCATCTGACGGCGACTGTCTCTCTCACCCTCAGGTTAGGTCCTGTCCGGTGGTGTGTCAATTTAGATGGACATCCGCGACACTGCGACCGAATTGTAACTTTGGCACGGGTGTCTAGTATCCGCACCGAAACGCCACAGGACATTGCGATGACTTCAGATGAAAAGACGACGCATTTCGGGAATGAAACCATCCCTGAGTCCGAAAAGGCTGAACGCGTCCAGGGTGTGTTTTCGTCGGTGGCGTCAAGATACGACGTGATGAACGACACCATGAGCCTTGGCATCCACCGTTTGTGGAAAGATGCGATGATGGACTGGCTTGCCCCGCGGTCCGGCAGCCATGTGCTGGATGTGGCGGGCGGCACAGGGGATATCGCGTTTCGCTTCCTCAGCCGGGCCGGGGGCGATGCGCGGGCGACCGTTCTGGATCTGACGTCGGACATGCTGGCCGAGGGTGAGAAAAGGGCCGAGGCGACCGCCTTTGCGGACCGGCTGACCTGGGTGGTGGGCGATGCGATGGACCTGCCCTTTGATGCCAACACCTTTGATGCCTATACGATCAGCTTCGGCATCCGCAATGTGACCGATATCGATCGCGCCCTGGCCGAGGCGTTCCGCGTGTTGCGACCGGGCGGACGTCTGATGGTTCTGGAGTTCAGCCAGTTGCCGAACCCCGCGATGCAGTGGCTGTACGACCGATACTCCTTCAACGTGATCCCGCCGATGGGAAAGGTTATCGCCGGCGACAGGGAAAGCTATCAGTATCTGGTCGACTCCATCCGGCGGTTTCCGGTGCAGGAGCAGTTCGCCACCATGATCCGCGCGGCCGGTTTCGAACAGACCCGGTACCGAAACCTCTCGATGGGCATCGCGGCATTGCACTCGGGGTGGAAGCTTTAGGTGCGTGGCCCCCATAACATCTGGCGGCTGATCCGAACCGGCGCGACGTTCGAGCGTGCGGGGGCGATGCGTCTTGCCCTGGAGGCGTTGGAGGCCCCGCGCCACATCCGGCTGGCCGCGCGCATTCTGGGATGGCCGTTTGCCTGGCTGGGCATCAAGGGCGACCCGGAGTTGCCACCGGTCAGCCGGGCGCTGACGGCATTGGGTCCCGCCTATATTAAGTTCGGGCAGATCATGTCGACCCGTCCAGATGTTGTCGGTGAGGCGCTGGCGGATGAGTTGAAACGGCTGCAGGACGACCTGCCGCCATTTTCTATGAAGATCGCGCATGCCGCGATCGAAGCTGAGCTCGGCGCGCCGGTGGACACTTTGTTCTCCGAGTTCAGCGAGGCAATCGCCGCCGCCTCCCTTGCGCAGGTCCACAAGGCAACGGTGCGCGCCACTGGGCAGACGGTCGCGGTCAAGGTGCTGCGTCCGGGTATCGAGCGGGCGTTCATGCGCGACGTCGATGCCTTTTATCTCGCAGCAACGCTGATCCAGACGCTGGCCTCGCGCGCGCGGCGCCTTAAGCCCAAGGATGTTATTGAGCACTTCCAGAGCGTGGTCGAAGGAGAACTGGACCTGCGGATGGAGGCGGCCGCCGCGGCCGAATTTCGCGCCAACACAATCGAGGACAAAGGGTTCGATGTTCCCGAGATCGTCTGGGACCTGTCGAACCGCCGTGTCATCTGCCTCGACTGGGCCGAGGGCGTCCGCTTTGGCGACATCGATGCGCTTCGAAACCAGGGCGTCGACTTCATCGACCTGTCAGAACGCGTTATGCAGGTCTTTCTCAAAGTCGCGCTTCGGGACGGCTTTTTCCACGGCGACATGCATCAGGGCAACCTGAAACTGGGGGCAGCCGGCGAGATCATCGCGCTCGACTTCGGGATCATGGGCCGGATCGACGCCTATACCCGGCGCGTGTATGCCGAGATCCTGATCGGGTTTCTCCGCAAGGATTACCGCCGTGTCGCCGAGGTGCATTTCGAGGCAGGCTATGTCCCCGCCGATCAGGATATTGACGCCTTTGCCCAGGCTCTGCGGTCGGTCGGGGAACCGATTTTCGGCCAGGATGCCACAAAGATATCGATGGCACGCCTGCTGGCGCATTTGTTTGATGTGACCGAACGGTTCGGCATGGAAACCAGAACCGAGCTGATACTGCTGCAACGGACCATGGTCGTGGTCGAGGGCGTCGCCCGTTCGCTTAATCCAAACATGAACATGTGGCAGACAGCCCAACCGGTCGTGGAAAGCTATATTGGCGACAACATCGGACCCAAGGCGGTGGTACGTGATCTGACGAAAACCGTTCGGATCCTGTCACGGTTCGGTCCACTTCTGCCGGTCATGGCCGAACGGGCACTGATCGACACGAACACACCCGATGAAAAGCCCGAGCGGAATACACTGCCGTGGTGGGTATGGCTGCTGACCGGTGCAGGACTGGCCGGCGGCGTGGCCGCACTTCTGCGGCTTATTTGAGTCTTACATGGGCCGCCTGCCCTATGGCGTTTCGCCTTGAACGCTCCACCCAGATATCATCGGGCCAGATATCATCAGGCGCGTAGAGTTATTCCGATTTCAGGCAGTGTTCGACCTGTGACCACAGAAGCTAAACGCTTTACTCCATAACAATCTTGATACGGTCACCGACCATCGGCACCGCACGATCCGGGTAGTTGTTGAGAGCGCGGAAATACTCCTCAGCGCCCTCGCGAAACGGCATTGCGGCAGACAGGATGTTCAGGCTATCCCCCTGCCGCACTTCATGGATCTGGATCCAATAGGGCTTGTATCGTGCGGCGACAGCGACCGGTATCTCCTGAAAACTGTCGATTGCTTCTTCCATCAACAAACTCACATCAAACGCCTCGGCCGAGGCGATTGCCCGGAAACGGTAAACCCGTCGGTCGGTACGGATCACCACCAACTGGGCGACCTTTGCCCCGTTAGCGTCGTCATAGGGTTGGAAAGCGCTCGCAGCCTCGAAACCGCCGATCTCGCGATCGGTCAGATCAAACAGGTACCCGGCACTCACCGAACGGGTCAGGCTCGGCGCCCACTTGTCGCGGATGTAGCTTTCCAGTCTGTCGCCCGCCTCGTTGGTTGTATCCAGAACCATGAGCGCCCCGTTCGGGCCGCGGGCCACCACCTCGGCTGCGCTGATTTCGGTCGTGAACCCCTCAGGCAGATCAAAGGTGAAGCGCAGATCGGGATGGATGAACGTCTGATCGCGTAGAAACCCCTGGGCCGGGCTTTCGCCATAGACAACACCCTCGATCACACTCAGATAGGGACTGACATAATCCACGTCGATTGCGGGTTGCGGAAAGGCCTCGGCGACTTTCCGGATGGCCTCAACTGTCGCAACCCGCGCATCGGCAGTTGCGCCGAACAGTGTCACGTCGCCGGTTCCATCAAGCTTACGGCTCAGCTCGTCATACCGCAACAGGCGCACCGCAAATTCGACCGCTGTACCGGCGGGATACCCCGAGTCGGCAAGAATACGTACGCCTTCAGCCGCCGCTGCAATTTCCATCTCAGGGGTGAAAACCGGCCGGTCGCCGGTGATCCTGCTGGTGGGCGGGGCCGATTGCTGACCCTGGGGCCGCGTCCCGATCAGACCATCAAGAAGCGCACCGGGTGCCAGTCCCTTGTCCGGGACAGCCCGAACAGCTGTTTCCTTTCCAAAGTGGTTCTTCAGCGAATGCGCCATTTGATGGGCAACGATGCTTGCCAGACCCGCTTCGCTGCTGGCGAACGCCATCAGGCCCCGGGTGACGTAAATGTACCCGCCCGGTCTTGCGAAGGCGGCCACATCGGAACTGTCGAGGATTGTGAACACCCAGTCTTCGGGATCTTGATCGGTCTCTGCCGCCAGTCGCTCGCCCAGCGCAGTCAGATAGTCGGCGAGATCCTTGTCAGGATAGATGCCGCCGTTGCGTGCCAATACAGCAGAATGCCCTTCCTGACCGGCCTCGGCCTGCGCGAACGTCCAGGCCGCCGCATCAATCGGAAGGATGGCAGAAAGCACCACCGCACACATTGCACTTTTCAGGAATGTCTTCATCTGCACACTACGCATTTTACACTCACCATACAGTTGCAGCCCCCGCTTAGCAGGCTACGCTGCTGCTGCCTACGACGCAACAATTGCGGACAGGCGGGGCGGTAATTCTCACATAGTTGAATCGGAATAATGGCCAATTCAAATCTGATATGCGGCATCGATGAGGCAGGCAGGGGTCCCTGGGCGGGACCGGTGATTGCCGCGGCCGTCATACTGGGGCCCAAGGGCGGCATCCCCGGCGTCGCAGACAGCAAGACATTGTCCCGGCAGCGGCGCGAGACGCTGTTTGACCAGATCGTGGCGCGGGCTCAGGTCGGGATCGGTGAGGCGACAGTGGCCGAGATCGACAGGCTGAATGTCCTCAACGCCAGTCTGCTGGCCATGGCCCGCGCGCTGGCCGCCTTGCCCGTGGCGCCCCAAGCTGCGTTGATCGACGGTAACCGCCTGCCGCCGGATCTGCCGTGCCCGGCCGAGGCAGTGGTAAAAGGCGACGCGAAAGTGCCCGCTATTGCAGCAGCGTCGATCGTTGCGAAAGTCACGCGTGACCGGATCATGGTGGCGCTTTCGCAACAGTATCCGGGATATGGATGGGAGCGGAACGCGGGATACGGTGTAAAAACCCATGCGGAGGCCCTCAAGAGCTTGGGCATTACCCCACATCATCGGCGTAGCTTCAAACCCATCCACAACATGTTGTATGAGAATTAATTAGTAACCCATTGATTCAGAAAGAATTTGACCAGGAATCCCTTTTGACTCATGTTTGCGGCACCGCGGGGGTGCGGGCAAAAGGCGTATGTAAATGGATTACAAAACCGGGCAGGCAAAAGCCGCACTGCCACTGAATCAGATTGTGGCAGGCGATTGTATCGACGTCATGCGGCAGTTGCCGGAAAACAGCATCGATCTTATCTTTGCCGACCCGCCGTACAACCTCCAACTGCGCGGTGAATTGCATCGCCCGGACAACAGCCGGGTTGATGCCGTAGATGACAACTGGGATCAGTTTGCGTCGTTTGCCGCGTATGACACATTTACCAGAAGTTGGCTGGCTGCGGCCCGTCGGCTTTTGAAACCAGATGGCGCGATTTGGGTTATCGGATCCTACCACAACATTTTTCGCGTCGGCTCGGCCCTGCAGGACACCGGGTTCTGGATCCTCAACGATGTGGTCTGGCGCAAGACAAATCCGATGCCCAACTTTCGCGGCAAACGCCTGACGAATGCCCACGAGACGATGATCTGGGCCGGAAAATCCGATGCTTCGAAGTACACGTTCAATTACGAGGCTTTGAAGGCACTTAACGATGGCATTCAAATGCGCTCGGACTGGCTGTTGCCGATCTGCAATGGTAGCGAGCGGTTAAAGGGTGCTGACGGCGCCAAAGCACATCCAACCCAGAAGCCCGAGGCATTGCTGCACCGCATACTTGTCGGAAGTACGAAACCGGGCGACACGGTTTTGGACCCTTTTTTCGGGACCGGCACAACGGGGGCTGTCGCCACGCGGCTGGGACGCCAGTGGATCGGGATTGAGCGCGAAGAAACCTACCGTGCGGC
>JBCCYF010000083.1:0-19204 GCA_039190275.1 Pseudomonadota bacterium
GGCCATTGCGGCCCGATACCTGTCCGAAGGGGCCTGCGTGGTGTTGGCAGATATTGATGGTGACGAGGTGGCAGCTGTCGCGGACACGTTGAACAACCGGTTTTCAGCGGATGTGGTGCGGGCCATCCCCATGGACGTGACCGATGAAGCTGCCGTTGCGGCAGCCTATGCTGAGGTGTGCGCAGAGTTCGGTGGACTTGACATACTGGTCTCGAATGCCGGTATCGCGTCCTCCGCACCGGTGGAGGAAACGTCCCTCGCCCTTTGGAACAGGAACATGGACATCCTGAGCACAGGGTATTTTCTGGTCAGCAGGGAGGCATTCAAAGTCTTCGGCCAACAGGACATCGGTGGGTCAATCGTCTTCATAGGTTCGAAAAATGCGCTGGCGGCCAGCCCGAATGCGTCTGCGTACTGCACTGCAAAAGCGGCAGAGATCCACCTGGCACGATGTTTGGCTTTGGAAGGAGCCGGGTCCGGTATTCGCGTGAACGTTGTCAATCCCGACGCCGTTTTGCGCGGATCGCGTATTTGGCAGGGCGAGTGGCTTGACCAACGCGCATCAACCTATGGACTGGACAAGGACGGGCTCGAAGAGATGTATCGCAACCGGTCGATGCTGAAACGCTCGGTCCTGCCCGAGGATATCGCCGAAGCGGCCTATTTCTTCGCCGCCGATACCTCGTCAAAATCCACCGGAAACATCCTGAACGTCGATGCGGGAAACGTTCAGGCCTTTACGCGATAGGGGCGCGGAAGAACGATGCGTGGATCTGAGTATGAGAGCGCAAAGGCCGCCTTTTCAGAGTGGGGTGTGGATACCGAGGCAGCGCTGGCCGCACTTGCCCGGATCCCGATCTCGGTACATTGCTGGCAGGGTGACGATGTCGTCGGGTTCGAAACACGCAGCGGATCCTCTGGCGGTGGAATTCAGGCGACGGGGAACCATCCCGGTCGGGCAAGTACACCTGATGAACTGCGTGCCGATCTGGAGTTTGCGTTTTCTCAGATACCGGGCCAACACAGGCTGAACTTGCATGCAATGTATCCCGATACGGATGAAACCCCGGATCGCGATGAGATCGAGTATCATCACTTCGCCGCTTGGGTCGACTGGGCCAGGGATCAGCGCCTTGGGCTTGATTTCAACCCGACGTTTTTCGCGCATGAGAATGCTGACGACAACCTGACGCTCAGCCATCCCGACCCCGGTATCCGCGAATTCTGGATCGAGCATGGCCGGAGAACCCGCGAGATTGCCGCCCGGATGGGTGCCGAGCTTGGCGCCGCTGCGATCAACAACATCTGGGTTCCAGACGGCTACAAGGACAACCCGATCGACAGGATGGCCGCCCGCCTCCGCCTCGAAACCTCGCTGGATGCGATGCTGGCCGAGCCGATGGATCCATCCAAGATGTTGGACGCGGTCGAGAGTAAACTCTTCGGGATCGGCGTCGAAGCCTGCACGGTGGGCAGCCATGAATTCTATCTGGGCTATGCGATCCGAAAGGGCACGCTTCTGTGCCTGGATATGGGCCACTTCCATCCAACTGAGAGCGTTGCCGACAAACTGAGTGCTGTTGCCTTGTCGGTGGACGAGATCCTCCTCCACGTCTCCCGCCCGATGCGCTGGGACAGCGACCACGTCATCCTGCAAAATGACGATGTGCTTGCCATGGCGCAGGAGCTTGTGTTCGCGGACCTTCTGAAACGCACACATATCGGGCTGGACTTCTTCGACGCAACGATCAGCCGCACCGCCGCGTGGGTGATCGGTACCCGCAATATGCAAAAGGCTTTGTTGCGCGCGCTGCTGATGCCGCAGGGCGTTCTGAAGGCCACGGAAGCCGATCTTAACTTCACGAAGCGCCTGGTCACGACAGAAGAGTTGCGGGATTTGCCGTTCGCTGCGGTCTGGCGCGAATGCTGCAATCGGGCCGACATCGCCGAAGGACAAGCGCTTCTTGCGGCCCTTGATGACTACCAGTCAAAGGTCGCATCGCGCGGTTGAAACCGTTGGACCCAACATCAATCTGGACCGAAGTGTTTGTCCGGGGGGATTGCATAGGGCTGACATTGGGTTTGGGCCAGCTGTCACTTGACTGAGCAATGGACACAGGATTGCCGGTGCACCCCTTGTGTTTCCGGGTTTACGCGCAGATCGCGGGCAGCTTGTCCGCCCGGCGCGTCGCAATCCGCGTGTTTGCATCACGTTCCGAAACCGGGTGGTGAGATGCCCCAAGGCGACATGCGCCTTGGGGCGAGTGCTTACAGGTCCCTGGGGTCTAGGGGGTCTGTACCGGCACCCAGTTCGGTTGGGTCGTCGATCCCATCACCGTCGGAGTCGGCCTTGTAAGGAAAGATGCCGAGGCCAACTTCGACCGTGTTGGCGAGGCCGTCGCCATCGATGTCCTCATCCACGCTATCCTCGATCCCGTCAAGATCGGTGTCCGCCCAACGGCTGGGGTCATTCGGGAACCCGTCAAACGCGTCCTCGACACCGTCGTTGTCAGCATCAATTGCTGGCGGGGTATGAAAGCCGTTCCATTCCGAAGCCGCGTCAGAGACTTTGCCGGTGTTAGCCTCGGAGATCAAAAGGTCGGTGAGTTGACTCATGTGGTTGGGCCGTTGCTCGCTTGGCAGACCCAGATGCACGCCGGGTTTCCAACCAACGGGTCCCAGGTTTTGCAGCGTCCAGGACATGCTGAGCTGATCGGTGACGACCGCCACCGACTGCATGGAACCCGAAAGCCAGGCCGTCACCACCGGCAGGGCAATGATCTCCTGGATCTGGCGATCGGAGTAGTGGCGCCGCAATTCTTCGATATGGGCTGCCGTGACCCGCGTTGGCAAACGCCCGGCATCCCGGGCAAATCGAAGCGCCGACTTGAACGCGGGATTATCCGCCAGTTCCGTGGACCGTTCAAAGTCCATAAGCGACTGGATATAGGCGATCAGCGGTGCCTTTTCGTCTTCGGGTATTTCTGCGTGGAAGTTATCCGCCTCAGTGTAGTCCCAGATCCCAAATGCGCCATGGGCCTGGCAGTGCACACAGCCAGAGGCGAGCTGGTACACCATGAACATCGACCAGATTTCCGGGTAGTCCATGGTCCGTTCGGTTTGGAGGAGGTATTCGTCCATCGCCAGGGTGCCAAAGGCAGCGCCCCGGTCCCAAAACGTGTCGAACTTGTTGCGATCGCTGTAGGGAACGGTTGAGTCTACTTCGATAGGACCCGTGTAGTAGTCGTAGTCATATGCGGCCACATCAAAGGGCGATGTATCGGCGGGCGGCAGGTTGGCGGCGGCTGCATCATCGGCCTGCCATTGCAGCAAGGTGCTTGGGAATGCATCAAAGGGCTGTTCAATCCCGTCGCCATCACCGTCGAATGTCGTGATCGGCACATCGTATCCGGTGATGAAGCTGAGCCAATCGGTCTCAAAGACCGGATCGACCGCACCAAAATCGTCGCGCACCCATGTGGCCTCGATCTCCGCGACCGCGCCGGTTTGCGCATCTCCCACGAAGGGGTTTGCGCGCTGCTCCTCGGGCGAGGTTGGGGCGTTGTGGCCCACAACCCAACCGACCGCCGAAAGGTTCGCCGACGCCCAATCCACCGTTTCTTGGTCGGTGACGATCGGCAGAACTGCGTCATGGGTGGCCGATGCATGATTGATCGCGCCCAGCTGCATAAGCTCTGCAATCGCGCGGTCGGTATAGTTGGTGCGCAGGAGCGCGTGGATGTCCGCTGAGGATGTGATGGGGTAGCTGCCTATCACCTCAATGTAGGTGAACGCCGCTTTCAGCCGGGGGTCTTCAAGGCCATCCACGTAATCCGGAGCAAAGATCGCGTGGATCTCTTCCAACGGCACACCCATGAGCGAAAGCTGATAGGCACTTCGCGCAGTATGGTGACCACTGCCCGACAGGATCATCTGGCGGAGGGTGAGCTTCCATTTGGTAGTACTGTCAAAAAACGCGTTCCGGTGGATCATCGCGTCCGCCGTGATCAGGCCTTCATAAAAGTCCCTCAGGTTGCTGATGTCTATCTTGTGGCGATCATAGAATTTCATCGCCTGGTCCGCAGCCGGAGGTTCTGGTGCGACGTCGGCGAGGGCTATGGGCGCGGCAAGCGTTGCGGACACCAGCGCGGTGCTCGCCAGGAGTGTTTTTAAGCGCATAGGATTGATCTCCTTATTCAGCCAGCAGGAACATGGTGTTGGGATTTGGTGAATGAGACGGCACGTTTTGGAGCACGTCCCAATGCTCTTCCAGAAGCCCGGTCTCTTCGTCGAAGCGATACATATCGACAGCTGCGATGCCGAGGTCGCGTGGATCATCGTGATCAAGATTACGGAAGTTCACATGGGCAAAGGCGTAGTTTCCCGAGACGATGATGCGGTGAATGTCGATTGAAATCTCGCGTTCCTCAACCGAGCCGCCAAAGAGTTCCGCCAGCGGCGCACGTCCATTGGGCAGGAAAATACTGTGTTGGATGTACTCGTCCGAGATATACGGCGCGAGATTTTCGTTCGTCGGGCCCTCGACAAAGATCTCATAGATGTCCAGCACGCGTTGCGCGATCTCCAACTCCGCCTCCGTTTCCGCAAGAATGTGCGTCTCGAAGTCAGTAGGCACGGTGTTCTTGTAAATCGCGCCCTGTTCCCAGGCCCGTGTGGGTGGTGCGAACGGGTCATTTTCCTGGGCAACCACGGGAGGCGTCAGAGTGATCAGTGCAAGTGTTGCTACGGCGAGCAATCCGTCAGTTCTTGGAGTCATGATTTCCTCGTTGACTTGATTTGGGGTTGAAATGCCGCTTCCGGGCGGGATGCCCGATGCGCATCCGCTTGGACCTGCCATCGGTCATGGGCTCGACAGTCAAGACTGTGGTTCTGAACATCGCTAACCTCGCTTTTGAGTGTGGTTTGGGCGGGTTATGTGTTCCCTCCCTGATCCCGCAGCGCGATTTCGCGGGGTAGTTCCAGTGTCGCGCGCATCTGTCGACGTCTGGGTTCGAAAGCACGCTGACTTCCCCGAAGAACAGATACTCTTCGCCGGTCCGTTGCAGAACGATGGAGCCGCCGGTAGCGCGATCAAAACGGGGGTGGGCGTTTGGAGTTGGCATGAGGTCTCCAGTGCCGAAGTCGTCTCTTAGACAGGTCAACTACGTCCGAACTATCTGAATTGTTGAGCTTTCCCACTGCTCAGGCTAGTCGACGATCCGCGTCTCGTGGAGTTGAAATCGCGCACAGGCACTGCGCGCCAATGTGCCAACCGGGCAGTTTCAGCGGCGAAAAGCCAGTGGTAGACTGGGGTATCTCAGCACCTTAGACGACCGCACGCGGTTGCGCGACGTGCGGACGTTCTTCTCAGCCTCTGGCTACAGGTGGAATTGTGCAGCCAGGGATCTTAAGTCTGCACAGTCTCACGGCAGAACGACAGCAAAGCCTGGACTTTGACAGATCGATGCAGGTCCACGTGCGTGACAATCCAGCTTGGTACACTCCAGCACGGATCGGCGGGCATCACTTCAACCAACGACGTGTCGCTCTCCGCGGACATGATCGGGAAAAACCCGATGCCGATACCGGCCTTTATTGCTCCTTCAACCACTGTGGTCTTGTCGGAGACCAGGGCGATATCTGGGTCAACGCCCAAACTCGCCAACCATCGATCCGGTGGGTCCTTTCCCAGGACCAATTTGGGCAACACGTACTTCTGCTGGGCCACGTTGCCAGAATGGACAGCACCGTTGCGCTCAAGATAGGATCGGCTGGCATAAAGACCCATGTTCACCGGCTGATACGGCAGGACCACATAATCAAGTTCCTCAGGGCGTCGTCCAACCCGAAATGCAATGTGAGCTTGCCCCAGTTCCAATTTCAAAGGCGAGTTAGAGGCGAGATACGATACATTGATAGCTGGATATCGCGCCGAGAACGCGGCAATGATTCTCAGTAGAACGGGCGCATAGCCATCGATTGACGTAACGATAAGGTCCCCGATCACAGCGTCTTCCTGACCGTCAGCCCTGCGCCGTAAGCGCTCAAGCCCGGCGGCCGCGTTGTCAGCGATCTGAAGCAGATCCTCGCCCAACTCCGTTGGTGTATATCCCTGCGTATGACGGTGAAAGAGTTTGCCGCCGAGGTACTCTTCCAACGCATCGATACGCCTGTTGATGGTCGCCCGGTGGAACCCCAATGATTCAGCCGCAGCGCTGACCGTGCCGCGCCTGACAACCTCTGCCGCGACCCGCACTTCATCCCACATATTCCCGTCTCTCTCCCTGGCTGTATGAAATTGCTGCCCGACGGCGCCGCACGTGTGCGTGCCATGATCGGTCGGGCGTCACCTATAACCTAAAGGCAGGGGCGATAGATGCACCGCTGCGCATGGTGGGGACATCATCAGTTTCACCGATGGTGCTCCTTCCTGTGCCATGGACCCGAAGCATCTTGCTGGCGAGCCACCCCTCTACTCTGTTACTGGTTTTGGCCACCCGAGCCACATACCGGTGGAAACAATGGTTGATTACGTCCATCAAGGCAACCAACGTCGTTTCAAGTTTGTGTTGGCTGATCTGACGTTAACTGGAGCACAGTAAATCAACGCATCGGTTCACGCCGGATAGACTGACGCAAAGGCGAGACGTGAGGGGGCCGATCCGGCGCCGCGTAGCAATCCAACGCGCATTGTGTCACCAGTCTTTGCAACTGGCGCTGCTAATCGATAATATCCGACGGCTCAGCGGGTCCTCCCGCGGCATGTTGAAACGCTCCCGGCCTCCTATAACGTACAGCGTCCACCTAGCGCGACATCGACACCACCCGGGCTCGGGTTTGCGAGTTGTGATCGGCGCATCGAGATCGCCGGTTCGCACTATATGGGAACACGCCGGCTCTCCCATCGCAGCGATGTTTTGATGGCAGCACAAGCGCCGACCAGATTGGTCTCAAAGGCACGATTTACCCGGTCGAGATCAGCGGTCGAGGCGCGCTGGTCGGTGTCGTAGTCGGCCCCTGCGTTGTTCACCAGAACTTCAAGCCGTCCAACTTCAGCCTCGATCATCGCAAACGCTGCGTCGACCGAGCCCCGATCTGACACATCCAGTTGCAGGGCCTCGGCGTCATGTCCGGTCTCTTGGGCAGCCGCGCGCCCTTTTTCCAGATCGCGCGACCCAGTTTAGACTTTCAACCCGTGCTCCTTCGCCAGTTGGCGAGCGACCTCTTTGCCTGGGCCGCGATTGGCACCTGTGACGACAGCGACGCGTTTTTCGGTCATGGCTTCTCCCAACGATGGTTCAGTCGGCAACGCATCTTCGGCGAAAGACGGCGCAGCGCATACCAGAATGGCGACGCTCAGTAATGGTCGTATCATGTTCAACCCCAGTCTCAGTGGCTTATTGATTTGCGGCCACGCGCTCGGCGGCGAGTGCGGGTAGATTATCGTTGCCAAGCTGGGCTCGCAAATTGGCGCGCATCAGCGTGATCTTCCAACCGTCTTCGGTCCGTTCCAGCTCGTGTTGATAGTCGCCGATGAATACCCAGGTATCCTTACCCTCGTTCGCAAGGATATGCGTGGCATAGATGTTCGACGTCGTACTGGCAGTGTCGCCGTCGATGTAGACGCTCTCCGAGCCGATCACGTGGTGAGTGCGGTCGTAACCCGGTAACACGGTCTGCCAAGCGGCGACGATTTCGGCAGGAAGCATCTTGGGCAATTCCTCCGACGTGCCTGCCGACGCATTGGCATATGATGTGTAATCGAGCGTGACGCCCTCTGGGTGAAATTGCGCAGCAACACCATCCCAATCGCCTTGATCGGCGAAATAGGCGACATTGTTGATCGCATTGAGGATTTGACGCTCGTCCGAGATATCGGCGACAGCGCTTGTTGCGGCTCCGGCTAGTAGAGCCGAGAGAAGCAGTTTTTTCATCTGTTTGGTCCTTATCTGAAGAGTGGTATGCCCGACCGGACCAGCCGGTCGGGCGGTCAGGGTCAGGCGAGCTGGCCGCCGGTTGCGTCGAAATCCATGCCGTTGAAGGCCGTGGCTTCGTCCGAGGCGAGGAACATCACGCCTTGAGCCATCTCGTGCGCGTCCATGATGCGCGGTGTCACAAAGAACCCGGCCATGCTTTCATAGGTCAGACCCTGATGCGCGAAGCTCTCTTCCAGCATGGGTGTGTCGACAGCCAAGGGCGAGATCGAGGCTACGCGGATGTTATCCTTCGCCAATTGCGCGCCTGCTCGGGTCAGACCCAGCACGCCATGCTTCGAGGCATTGTAATGTGCCGTATTCGGGAAGCCGCGATGCGCTGCGACGGAGGCCATGTTAATGATGACGCCGCTGCCTTGCGCCTTCATGACCGGGACCGCGTATTTCATCCCGTAGAAGACGCCGTAGGTGTTTGTGCGCATCATGTCGTCGAAGTTCTCGACATCGATGTCCTCGATCAGGTTCGGTGTCATGAAGATCCCGGCATTGTTGAAGAGCACATCCAACCGCCCATAGGTCTCGTTCGCGGCACCCACGAAGCGCTCGACCTGCGCCGGATCGCGAACATCGGTCTGGAGCCAGGTGACATCGCCGCCAGCGGCACGGATTTCTGCCTCGACCTCGCGGCCAAGTGCGTCACGCCGCGCGCCGAAAAGCACTTGCCCGCCCTCCATGGCGAAAGCACGCACGGTCGCCGCTCCAATGCCGGAGTTGCCACCGGTGATGGCGATAACTCTGCCTGCGAAACGGCCATTTGAACCGGCCTCGGACGGTGCCGCTTTGGGGTTCAGGCTATTGGCCTGAGCGGCGGCTGCGGCCAGTGTGGCAGCTGCTGCGGCACCGCCTGTCAGAAGTGCCCGGCGGGATGTTGTGGGTTGGTCAGTCATGGTTGTTCCTCCTGTCATTTCGATGAGGGTTTGGGGTCGGGCGCTGACGATCCGCGCCCGTCTTGGTGGGTCTGAAAGCGATGCGGCTCTACAGGCTTCGAAAATGTGCAGCGATTGCTTCAGCTGCTGCCTTGACCGGTGCTTGTTGGTCGTAGAAGTCGAACTGGCTCACACCATCGAGCCAAAGGGCCGATGCATCGCCTTGGTAGCCTTGAAGAAAGACACGCGCGCCTTGCGGGATGGCAGCCTCGTCGGAGTGTACAACGGCAAGCGGCTTATCCAGGCGCTCTGCGTTGTCGGCGGGCGCGTAGGTCAACCAGCCTTCCCAACTGGCATTGTCCCATTTGTTGTCATAGCTCGGGATCGCACCACGGTCGGCCTCGTAGTAGTAGCCCCCAATGGGCATCAGTACGCCTTCAGCCCCTTCCGGCCCGGCGGCGGGGATTATCTCGCCACCGGCCGCTTCGGCGGCGCGAGAGACTTCGATCAACCCGGAAACCCCTTCGGCGCCGCCGTAAACCGGCTCGACGATCTCACGATTGTGCAGCCAGGGGGCAATTAGGCCAATTCCGGCCACTTGAGCATTGCCGGAGACGGCGTCGACCATGTAGCCAGAGGATGCGCAGATGCCGAGCCCGAAGACCTTGTCAGCTTCCGGCAAAGTGGAGGCAAAGGTCAGTGCGGCCCGAATATCGGATGTCTTCTTGACAGGGCTTTCAACGTAACGCCGCCTTTTCGGCAGATCGCCGGAAGCGCCCCAGCCCCGAAAATCAAAAGTCAGCGCCGCAAAGCCGCGCGCCGCCATTTCGCGGGCATAAACAGATGGCATTTGGCCCTGCACCGTCGTCCAGGCGCCCGTGATGACGACGATGGGCAGCGGTGCCGAGACCCGTTCTTCCGGCAAATACAGCGTGCCCGACAGCGTGCTGCCTGCATGCTTGAATGTCACTGTCTTTGTTTCGACTTGCGGCCATTTCGCCGCTTGCGCCATCAATGTAGCTGCGGTTTCCTGTGCATTCATCGTCGTATCTCCCGAAGTCATTCACTGGGCGCTCAGCCCGATGACGGAAGAGATACGCAGTGATGCGCTTTGGAACTTGAACGTGACTTGGAAAGATTTGAACGAAAGAATTTAGGCCGGAGCTTCGATTAACAGCGCCGAGCGATACCCCCTAGGTGTCTGCCCGGTAAGTTGTTTGAATGTCCTCGAGAAATGCGCCTGATCGGCAAAGCCGCAGGCATGCGCAATGTCGCCCAAAGGCCGCGTTTGGTTCCGCATCATCTTCGCCGCCTGCTCGACCCGATAGGCCTGTACGTACTGCATAGGCGTCGACCCAAGCGTTTCCTTGAACACCTGATTGAAATGCGAGGGGCTCATCCCGGCCTCCGACGCAAGTTGATCGACCGAGATTGTCTGATCCAGGTTGTGGCGAATGAACGCCAAGACCCGATGATACTGTTCCGAGGTCAAGCGCGCCGACATGGCGATTTCTTCGGGGCGGCGTTTGCCGTAGCGCTGAAGCAGCTTCACCAACAAAACCCGGCTCATCGCTTCGAACATGACGGCGGAGGCGATATCGTCTGCATCCAGCGCATCGCGTAACATCACACCAGCCGCACAAAGATCGGGGTCGGAGAACTGAGGCAAGTCGCGAAACTGCTGCGGGTCAAGCAGCATTCCCAACTCTGTCTGCGCAAAGCGTTCTACGCGTTCCGGATCGAGCGTCACGACAATCACGTCAGAGGTCTCGAACCAGCGCCACCCCGAGCGCATCCCGGCTGGAGTCACAATGATCGCATCCTTGTGGAAAGTGAAATCACGCAGCTCACCATCGCGCATGTTTTGCACCCGATGCGCCTTCTCTTGCAGATTGAGCAAGATGTGATGCTCCGAAAACACCTCCTCGGGCATCGTATCCGGCTCAGCCCGAAAATACTGTACCGACATCAGAGCAGCTGCTGACGTGTACTCAAGCTCATCGCTGTTGAGCAACGGAGGCGATGGATAGATGTCGCGATAGCGCCGTGGCATTTATTGGTGCGGCTTTGTTGGTTGGGTCTAACTTCAAGTGAAGTCTATCGGCACCAAGCCTCATATCCAAATCACGAGAATACCAATCTATCTTCGGCCAGGAGCCTCCTCCTCCCATGCTACAGTCCATCGTCAACATCGGGTTGTCGTTTTGGGAGGGCGTGGCGGATCGGAGGATCGGCCATGGAAACACCAAACTTACCCGCAATTCGCGCGCTACGACCTGCTTGGAATAAGGGTCGTATCGTCGGTCAGAAGCGACCACTGAAACCAAAGCACGTCCGGGCGATACGCGTTCGCCTCGAGGTTGCCGAGAACCATCGCGATCTCGCGCTGTTCAACATGGCCATCGACAGCAAGCTCCGCGGCTGCGATCTGGTAAAGATGAAAGTCGTCGACGTGAAGGCGTCAGGTCAGATCAAGGAACGGGTGTCCGTGTTGCAGAGCAAGACTCAGAAGCCTGTGCGCTTTGAAACATCCGAAGGCACTCGAGCATCAGCAGAGAATTGGATGGAAGACGAGCTTATGGTCGGATCAGAGTATCTTTGGCCTGGTCGGTTTCACGAGCGCCTTCATATCTCCACTCGCCAATATGCGCGGATCGTTCGCGATTGGGTGACGTCCATTGGGCTGGAAGCAAGTGCCTACGGAACCCACTCGATGCACGGTACGAAGGTCACACAGATTTACAAGAAGACAGGTAACCTCCGGGCCGTTCAGCTTCTACTCGAGCACACAAAGATGGACAGCGCCGTTCAATATCTTGGCGTTGAACTTGCAGACGCGCTGGCAATTGCAGAAACTATTGAAATCTAACGCTGGTGGGCCGTCTTACTAGGCGGCCCATTGCGGACCTTGGACCGGTGTTCAAGATATTGCGACGCGGCCCGTCAGACCGGCCGTTCGCCGCGTTTGCAACGTTGTGGAACGAGCGAACTTACAAATCGCGGGACTTTCCTGAAATTGTGCTCACGCAGCACAAGCCCGAGCCTGAGAACTTGCGCTTGTAGCGCGCACCTTTCGCTATTGCAGAAGATTATACCAGAACGATCGTCCACGCGTCGCTTTCTATCGTACCAAAAAACGGTCTCCCAGCGCCGGATCCAATACGTGAACTTGCGCATAAAATGCGCGCCACCGCGCCTTTCGAAGGCTGACCAACAGTGAGATGGTGCGACCACGAAGTAATACTTGTTATGTGAGCACAGACACAATGGACACACTCAGCCAACGCATCAGTTTCGGGCTATCTGCCATCTTCTCCACAACCGTGGCCGCGGTTTTTCTGTTTATCGCGGTTGGCCTGGTTCCGTATTGGCAAGAATTGTCGGGGCAGGACGTGAAGGACTGGTTCGCTGGGCCCTTCAACCGTTTCTCGCTGATGATGGTGCCTGTGCATTTCCTGTCTATATTAACCCTTGGCCTAACCTTTGTCCTGCATCGCAAGACCGATCGTGGACGTCTTGTCCTTCTGGCGCTTGTGGCTCTTTTGGTCTGTCAGGGATTTAACTTTACCCTCTATGGCACGGTTCTGAACCCGGCGCTGCAATCTCCGGACCTGCCGGTCGACGCAGCGCTGGCAACGTTGGATCGCTGGGACTTTTTTCACACCATCCGCACGTTTGCGGTCCTGCTTTGCGTGGCCGTGCTGTTCGCCGCGACGCTCAGACGCAAGACCCAAGATCGCGCCTTTTCGACCTGACACGCCGCCAAAGCTTGGGCCGTCGCGCATCACCGCATGACCATCTCTCACTGGCCTTCCGTTTGCCTGTGCTGGATGCAACCGGTGCCGTCGTGCCGGGGTCCATTGCCCTTGGCGCGGGCGAAGCGCGTTGGCATTTCACCCCGCGCTGCGTGGTGGCCTGAGGCCTATTCGCTCGTGATTGACGGGCGGCTCGAAGACCTCGCGGGCAGTCGGCCAGGCTGTCTGTTTGATCGACCCTTGGATCAGCCACCCTTGGCGTGGCTCCGCAGTTTGAAATTCACCCCTGTGCAGTGACGGCCTTCAGGCACTCCAGCATCGACTGGATCTTGTCGGTGCGGTGGACATCTATATGGGTCACGAGCCAGCTCTCGACGCGCCATTCAGGTTGCGGCGGTATGATCTCGATAAGCTCCGGAAACTGCCGCGCGTACCCTCTTGGCATGAAGCCCAACCCGTCGCCATTCCAGATCGCGGACTGAAGCACCGTTGCATTCTCAGATTTTAGCACCACCTGCTCGGGCGCGATATACCGGCCCAGCCAGACGTCCATCGGCGCGCGACTTTCGCTTGACGGATTGCCCACAAAGACATGGCGGCCAAGATCGTCAAATTCAGGCATTCCGCGGCGATCCACATAAGCTTGATGCACATAGAGCGTGAATTCGAGCGCGCAAAAATGCTGCACAACATAGTCGTTGTGGCTTGGTTTTTGCCCGACGCGCAGGGCGACATGTGCTTCGGCCTTTTCCAACCGGGCGAGCGCGTTGCTGGTATTCACGCTGACCCGGGTGCGCGGATATCGGCGGCGAAACTCCAGGATCGCAGGCAGGATCAACTGGGTGAGCTGCGGGACTGTGGTGACCACGATCTCCCCGTCCAGTTCTGCGTTCTGAACCCGGACGCGGCCAAAGAAATCGTCCAAAGTGTCATGCGCGCGGGAGGCCACCGACAGAAATTCCTTGCCGGTGTCGGTCAGCTCATAGCCCCGCCGATGCCGCAGAAAGAGCTTGGCCCCGAGGCTCGCCTCAAGCGTATCGATGTGGCGATTGACCGTCGCGCGATGCACGCCAAGGACATCGGCTGCCTTGCTGACAGTGCCTGATTTGGCCACGCAAAGGGCTGTGTAAATCTCGGTCCAATGATCCATTTTACTCCCTGCATGTCGCATTAATGCGTCTTTGCGCGCCAGAGAAGGGTTGAATTGTGATCTGAGCGCGCATTCAATGCGCGGTTGGGGACGTTGAGACGCCAGAGGAACGCCGCATAGTTGAGGTGAGCCAACTTCAGGAAGCGTTCGCATGAAAATCCTCGCCTTCGCAGCGTCGAACCACAGTCAATCGATCAACCGCGCATTGGTCGGCTATGCCGCCGACCGATTGCAGGCCATCCATCCCGGCGCGGCAATCGAATTCACCGATATCAACGACTATGAGATGCCAATCTACTCGCTTGATCGGGAACGGGAGGACGGCATTCACCCGCTGGCCCAAGAGTTCTTTGACAAGATCGGTGCGGCTGACGCGCTGCTGGTCTCTTTCGCCGAGTATAACGGCTACGTCACCGCCGCCTGGAAGAACATCTATGACTGGATGAGCCGGATCGACGCCAAGGTTTGGCAAGACAAACCGATGGTTATTCTGGCGGCTACGCCGGGCCCACGCGCAGGTGCGAATGTGCTGCAAACACAGGACTTTACCGCACCGTACTTTGGCATGGACATCAAGGGCAAACATGGCGTGGGGACATGGGCCGAGGCCTGGGATGGCACCACGCTCACGCGCGGCGAGGATATCGCCGCCATAGACACCGCACTCAGAACACTCGTGGAGGGTTTTCGCAATGACTGATCAGAAGATCGCCGTCATCACCGGATCAACTGGCGGGATCGGGGGGGCCATCGCCAGCCACCTTGCCGAAGCAGGTTGGGCTCTGGTCCTGGTCAACCGCAACAAGGCCAAGGCCGAGGCGCAAAGGGACGCGCTTGGCGGGGCGTCAGTAACCCTGATCGAGGCCGACCTGATGGACGTCACCCAAATCAAACATGCAACAGAGGAAATCCTTGAGCAACACCCTAATATCGACGCGCTCTATAACAATTCCGGCGTTCTGACCTCGCAGCGGGTGATCTCGGAACAAGGGCACGAATCCAATTACGCGGTGAATGTGCTTGCTCCTTACGTGATGTTGCAGGCCCTGCGGCCCGGCCTCGCGCGGGCAAGCCAGGCCATGGTCATCAACACAACGTCCTCCGTGCAATCCTCTGTAAAGGCGCTGGATGTCACCGCCCTCTCTGACCCGGCAGAAATCGGAGGCTTGTCTGGCGCCTACGCGGCCTCCAAGCTCGCGCTCACCACGGCTGGGTCGGCTATGGCGCCGGATCTAAAGGCCGACGGTGTATTGCTCCGCTCGGTCGATCCCGGCCCGGTGCGCACGCCGATGACGCGCAACAATGATGCGATGCCGGGTTTTCTGCGGCTGATTGCGCCGCTTATCTTTAAGGCGCCAGAAAAACAGGCCGGAAAGATGGTGAAGGCCGCGAAGCCGGAAAGCTATGGCGGGCGCACCGGCATCTACATCTCAGACGGCAAGGAGAAGCCACTTCCGAAACTGGCCAATGACCCGGCGATCCAGGCCGCCGTGATGAAAAAGCTGGCCGAGGATGCAACGCCAGGATGAACCAGCGCGCCCGCGATGTCGATAGTGCCGCTTTCGGGGTCATCTATGGAACGATTACTGTGATGGGGGTTCTGGTGGCGACGGACCCCGCACATCTCGACCCTCTCAAGACCGGGTTGACGTTGTTTGTCACCGTTTTGGTGGTGGCGTTAGCAAAGACCTATGCCGATCTGGCCGCCAAAGCCCTCGCCTCGGGCACCGGTCAATCGGTCGGTACCATGCAGGCGGCCTGGGCGCATAGTCGTACCACGCTGCTGGCGGCCAATGGCCCCACGTTGGCGATGTTTGCAGGGGCGGCGGGGCTTTACGGCAACGCTATGCTCGCACAGGCCAGTGCTGTGGGGCTATTGCTTTACTATGGCTGGCGGATCGGTTGGCGGATCTCGGGCCGCACGATGACCTCAACCCTAAGCACGCTCGCGATGGGGGGCGCTGGGTTGGCGCTGACCGCGCTCTAGCTTGTCGTGTACTGACTGGTTCGGGGGGGAAAGGTCATGACAACAATCCTACCGGCGGGACGACTGAGGCGGTCACCATTTTATGAGGCCACTGTGCGGGAGGGCGCCGAGGCGTTTTTGCCCTATAACCGGATGCTTGTCCCGCGCGGATACGGCGACGCGGAGGCTGAGTACTGGCGCCTGATCAACGGGGTCTCAATGTGGGATGTCGCCGTCCAGCGGCAGGTCCAGATCAAAGGCCCGGATGCGGCGCTGCTGGCGCAAATCCTATGCGTGCGCGACCTGTCGGGCCAGAAGATCGGCCAGGGCAAATACGTGGCGCTCTGCAACCACCACGGCGTGCTGCTCAATGACCCGATCGTGCTGAAGGTCTCGGACCAGACCTATTGGCTGTCGATCGGTGACAGCGATATCTGGTTCTGGGCAGCTTGTGTGGCGGGTGAGCGGGGCCTCGATGTCGAGATCAGTGAACCCGACGTCTCGCCGCTTGCGGTGCAAGGCCCCCTGGCCGAGGATGTTGTGGCGTCGCTTCTTGGTGATTGGGTTCGGAAGCTTGGGTACTTCTGGTTCAAGGACGCAACGCTCGAAGGCATCCCGCTGAAAGTCGTCCGCGCGGGATGGTCAAAGCAGGGCGGTTATGAGCTCTTCCTGATGGATGGCAGCAAGGGCGACCGGCTTTGGAAATTGGTCAAAGAGGCGGGCCAGCCGTTTGGGATCGGGCCGGGATATCCCAACCCGGCTGAGAGAACCGAAAGCGGGCTGCTCAATTGGGGGATCGATACTGATGAGGTGACCAACCCCTTTGAGGTGCGGATGGGCAAGTTCGTTGACCTGGATGTGCCCGATGAGGTGATCGGCGCGCGGGCGCTCAGGCGAATCAAAGCGGACGGGATCAAACGTCATCAGCTTGGGATCATTCTGGACACTGATTTCGCGCCCGAAGATCAGTCCATCCGTCACGTGATTGAGTGGCAGGACAAACCGGTCGGGCACATGACCCACAAGGCATGGTCCTATCGGATGCAAAAGATGATCGGCTATGCCCTCGTCTCCACCGAGGTTGCAGCAGGCGATGGCGTTCTTGTCCGGGATGGCAAAACCCGTGTGGCGGCGACGCTCACCGCGCTGCCCTTCCAGATGACGGCCTGACATGCGCGACGCCCTAGGAGCCAATCCCCATGGCCCATTTCCTCCAGCCGGGCCGGGGCATCCACTTGGCCACTGGTCGCGACCACGGGTGGCTCGGCCAATGGGCCACCGCCGCGGAGATCGCCGGGCGGGCGTAAAGCCGCTCGGCGTATTCGGCCACCGCGCCCGCGCCGGGCTTGGAACGGAAAAGCGCGCCGTATCCCAGATAGTCCAGGCGAAACAGGCTCACGCCCCAGAACGTGTCGGCCACGGTATAGTAGTCACCGAAAAGCCATGGCCCCGGGCTTCGGGCCAGCGTCTCGGACAGACCAGGGATCAGCGGATCGGTCGCGCCAATAGTCTGACGCATTTTATCGGGCGAGGCGACAAAGGCGCTCCCGGCCTTCTCCTTTACGATCTTCGCGGCATAGGCTGCATCCATGGCGGCACTTTCGCCTTTGACGCGGGTGGCCTCACGCTCGGCGGCTTTGGCTTTGGCCAGATGCTCGCCCTTGAAGGTACGGCGATACACGTAAGCGCGGGCACCCGCCCGCGACGATCCCTACTTTGCCGTCCTTGTCCATGAGGCCCGCGAGATTGTGGATGAGACCGAAGCGCTCGATGCTGGAGGACAAGCTCTCGATATGCGCCTCTGACACCGCTTTGCGCGGGTTCAAATCAGAGACGTAAAGCATCTCCAAGGGGATTTGCAGGATCTCAGTGCTGCTGGTGTCTGCTTGGATGGTCTGTTGCTTGGTCATGGTAACGTCCTTTCGTGGTTGGTGCGGCGCGGTGTTTTTCTCTTTTGGCCTCTCGGCCTTCATCGCTTACCGCCAGTGGCGGAGGCCTCGACTGATCTGACAGTCCGAAAAGCCCCCGTGCTTTTCGGCTGGGCAGAGCAGGGGGGGGGCGCAGCACGACCTGCGGCCGGACAGGGTCCCGACACAGGGGGCCGGAGCGGCGAAATCGGGAGGGGCCCGCGCGACCCGCGTGGGAGGAACCGGATTTCTCCGATCAGGCTGGCGCGGCACGCGACACCAGAGCCCCTGTTCGGGGCGCCGACCGGATGGCAGGCGGACCAATCAATGCAAACCTGCCAGCTGGGTTAGAGCTGAGCGGAGACCCGGCTGACTGCTGGCTCACGCGATCGCGGTCTCGCCCGCGATCTCACCTGAGACATGCAAGAAGGATCGCGGCCGAATGGCGGAGACGCGACGCACGCGGCTCCGGGCGCAGCCAAGAGACTGGTCAGCGCCAGGGCGCTGGCGTGCCAAACTGGTCCTTCCTAACACCCAAATTCATCGCACAACACTTAATTCATTTGTTGCATTTATTGTGTTTATGCCTATGTTGAAGTTCACAGCAAAGGAGACCGCAGATGAACATGATGGCTCATAGGCAATTGCCCCCAAGCGCCCAGGAGGCAGCGATTGCACGCGCATCAGGGCAGCTCTTGTCGCGCTATGCACAAAGCAAAGCGCCTCTCAAGCTGCGTGTCACCGATGGGGATCAGGCTGAACCGATTGAACTGCCAGCCGGTGCCGTCGTACTTCTGATGGATATCCTGGAAGCCATGGCCGCGGGGCAGGGGGTCACGATCATCCCCGAGAATGCCGAACTGACCACAGTTCAGGCCGCGGAAGTGTTGAACGTCTCCCGCCCCTTCCTCATCAAGCTTCTGGACGAACAGAAGATCCCGCACCGTAAGGTCGGCAAGCATCGCCGTATCCGCATGGAAGATGTGATGGCCTACAAGGCCTCCATTGATGCGGAGCGGGAAAACGTCCTCGACCAGCTGGCAGCTGAAGCGCAAGAACAGGATATGGGCTACGGCCGACCATGAGCCACTACACGGCGCTTCTAGACGCCAACGTTCTCTATCCGGCGCCGATGCGCGACGTCCTTATGCAGCTCGCCGTGACCGATATCTTCAAAGCCAAATGGTCGGAGGACATTCACAGGGAGTGGATAGACGCTCTGATGCGCAACGAACCGACCCGAGACCGCGCTGCACTCGAGCGGACACGTGACTTGATGAACCAGGCGACCCGGGACTGCCTCGTAACCGGATACGACGCTCTCATCCCGTCGCTCGGTCTCCCCGACCCAGATGATCGGCATGTCATGGCCGCAGCCATTGTCGGCAGGTGCGATGTGATTGTGACGAAGAACCTGAAGGATTTTCCAGAGGATGCTCTCGATCCTTACGGCATCGAAACGCAGCACCCGGATGACTTCCTGAGCAACCACCTTGCACTCGCTCCGGGGCTGTTCTGCTCAGCTCTCCGAAAAGTCCGCGCCCGTCTCAAGAACCCGCCCTACAC
>JBCCYF010000084.1:0-19177 GCA_039190275.1 Pseudomonadota bacterium
ACCCTGCTGACCAAAAACTCCTTTCTGGACGAGATCAAAAAGCAATACGTCATGACCGCCCGGGCCAAGGGCCTCAGTGAGGGGCGCGTTCTGTACGGCCATGTGTTTCGCAATGCGATGCTGATCATCATCGCCGGGTTTCCCGGCCTGTTCCTGAGCGTGTTGTTCGGATCATCGCTGATCATCGAGGTTGTATTCTCGCTCGACGGCCTTGGCCGCCTGGGGTTCGATGCAGCGCTGGATCGCGATTATCCTGTGGTCTTTGGGACACTCTACGTTTTTGGCCTGCTCGGGCTGCTCATCAACATTCTTTCGGACCTGATGTACATCTGGGTTGACCCGCGCATCGATTTTGAGAGCCGAAACACCTGATGATACGATTGAATGCGCTAAACCAGCGCCGCTGGCGTAACTTTCGCTCAAATAGGCGCGCGTTCTGGTCCCTGATCCTTTTTGCCGTTCTGTTCGGGATCAGCCTCTTCGCCGAATTTGTTGCCAACGATCGGCCAATTGTTCTCAGTTTCCAGGGGGAGTTGATGTTCCCAGCCGCCGGTGGCCGGTATGAGGAGGCCGACTTCGGCGGGGATCCCGGGTTTATCGCCGATTTCACCGATCCGGTGGTGCAATGCCTGATCGTTTCCGGCGGTCTTGAAGACTGTTTCGATACGCCCGAAGACACATTGATCGATGCGCAGGATGGTACGGTGGCAGGCAACCCGGTGCAAACCGGCTGGATGGTGTGGCCACTGATCCCTTACAGCTACAACACTGTGAACTACGCGGTTGTTGCCGCGCCCTCGGATCCGGACGGGGATCACTGGCTGGGCACCGACGATCAAACCCGGGATGTGATCGCACGGGTGATTTATGGCTTTCGAATATCGGTGCTGTTTGCGCTGATTGTAACCTTCTTTTCTTCGGTCGTCGGCATCCTTGCGGGCGCTGTGCAGGGGTATTTTGGCGGCTGGCTGGACTTGCTCTTCCAACGGATCATCGAGATATGGGCGGCAACGCCCTCGCTGTACATCATCATCATTGTGGGTGCGATTTTTACGATGAACTTCGCCATCCTGACGTTTCTGATTGTTCTGTTCTCGTGGACTGCTCTGGTCGGGGTGGTCCGGGCCGAGTTCTTTCGGGCACGAAACTTCGAGTATGTCCGGGCCGCACGGGCCCTGGGCGTAAGGGATCGAACGATCATGCTGCGCCACATGCTGCCCAACGCCATGGTCGCCACCGTGACGCTTTTGCCCTTTATCGTAACAGGCGCACTCGGCACGCTCGCCGCCCTGGATTTTCTGGGGTTCGGATTGCCGCCCTCATACCCCTCATTGGGCGAGCTGGCACTGCAGGGAAAGAACAATCTGCAATCGCCGCATCTTGCGGTCACAGCCTTTGTGACACTGGCGCTGATCCTGTCGCTGCTGGTGTTCATATTCGAGGGTGTGCGCGATGCCTTTGACCCGCGAAAGACCTTTGCATGAGCGACGCGCTGCTGAGGGTTGAGAATCTGGCGGTAGAATTCGTTCAGGACGGGGCGAAGACCCAAGCGGTCCGCGGCATCAGTTTCCATGTGAACCCGGGCGAAACGGTTGCACTGGTCGGGGAAAGCGGATCGGGCAAATCGGTTTCGGCACTCTCAACCGTCAGAATCCTGCCCGATAGCGCGCGGATCAAGGGATCCGTGATCTACAAGGAACATCAAATGGTGGGCGCGTCCGAGGCGATCCTCCGTCAGGTTCGTGGAAACGATATCAGTTTTGTTTTCCAAGAGCCGATGACCTCGCTCAACCCATTGCACACGATCGAAAAGCAGCTGGCCGAGAGTTTGGAGTTGCATCAGTCTCTGGGCAAAGGGACAGCGCGAACCCGGACACTGGATCTGCTGAACCGCGTTGGCATTCCCGACCCGGAAACCCGTCTTGGGGCGTATCCACATCAGCTGTCCGGCGGGCAGCGGCAGCGTGTCATGATCGCGATGGCCCTGGCGAATGGGCCCGAACTGCTGATTGCAGATGAGCCGACGACCGCGCTGGACGTGACGATCGAAGCACAGATCCTGGACCTCCTGGCTCACATTCAACGGGAGATGGGGATGGGCATGCTTTTCATCACCCATGACCTGGGCGTGGTGCGCCGAATTGCCGACCGGGTCTGTGTCATGCAGGACGGCAAGATTGTTGAAAGCGGCCCGACCGAGCGGCTGTTTGACCAGCCGCAGCACGCATACACGCGCACATTGCTTGAGGCACAACCCTCGGGCACGCCGGAGGCTGTACCGGACACAGCCCCGGTGATCGCCGAGACCGACGCCTTGCGGGTCTGGTTCCCGATCAGACGCGGATTGCTGCGCAAAACCGTTGGCCACATCAAGGCGGTGAATGCGGCCAGCCTTCGCGTGCGGGCGGGCGAGACGGTCGGGATCGTCGGCGAAAGCGGATCGGGCAAAACCACGCTGGCTCTGGCAACGATGCGGCTGATCTCCTCCCAAGGACCGATCACCTTCAATGACAATCGCATAGACGGCCTCAAAAATCGTAGCCTGAGGCCCCTGCGCGGGGATATTCAAATGGTGTTTCAGGACCCTTTCGGTTCTCTGAGCCCGCGCATGACCGTTGCGCAGATCATCTCCGAGGGTTTGACAGTTCACAAACGCCCCGGGGATCCGCGCGCGCTGGTGCGTGATATCATGGCCGAGACGGGTTTGGACCCGGAAACCATGGACCGCTACCCGCATGAGTTCTCAGGGGGGCAGCGCCAGCGCATCGCGATTGCCAGGGCCATGATCCTGCAGCCGAAGTTGGTCGTTCTGGACGAGCCAACATCAGCGCTGGATATGACGGTTCAGGTCCAGATTGTGGATCTGCTGCGCCATCTGCAGCAAAAATTGGGATTGGCCTACATTTTCATCAGCCACGATCTGCGCGTCATTCGAGCGCTCAGTCATCAGATTATCGTGATGAAAAGCGGCGATGTCGTGGAGGCCGGGTCCGCAGACCAGATCTTTGACGCACCGCAAACCGACTACACCAAAACCCTTCTTGATGCTGCTTTTGACACAGGCACCCGTTGACGCGGTGATCCAAAACTAGAAGGCGGGGCACATCACCCCGATGTGCCCCGCCATTCCCCGGGGGGGTATCGCCTGCAAGGTCTCGCATCCAAATTGACGCGCTCAACCCAAGGACCGGATTGTAGGGGACACTGGTCCAATTCAGGCGTGGGGAAGGTTTGTTCTGTGCGCGACTTTCCTTATTACACGTGTGTCTTTAACGAAGTGTCAGCGAATTCATACAATCGTTACCGCACGGCATCTGGACTGTCGAACATAACTTTTGGAAGTGACCATATCGGCGGAATTCCGGTGTTTTGCCCCGAAATGGCGCGATTAATCCGGCGAGAAGCCACCGCCAGATGGCGTATCCAGCCAGTATACGTCCCCTGGGCGCATCTGGGTTTTGTCTGCGGAGCGCAGCGTTTCCGTCGTTCCGTCGGCCCGAACAACGCGGCTGACACCGCAGGCACCGGCACCGCCCGCCTCCAGCCCAGGCGGCGGAACCTCCCGATGCCCACCCAAAAGCGCCAGCGTCATGGGCTCCAGAAACCGGGTTTTGCGCCGTGTTCCGTCGCCGCCCCGGAACACCCCTGCGCCCCCGGACCCGTGGCGGATCGAAAACTGGTCCAGAACCACCGGAAAACGCCACTCAAGAACCTCAGGATCTGTCAGCCGAGAGTTTGTCATATGGGTGTGCACGCCAGCGGTCCCGGGGTGCCCCTCGCCGTTTGCCAGTCGGCCCGCGCCCGATCCGCCGCAAATCGTTTCATAATACTGATGATCGGCATTGCCCCAGGTCGTGTTGTTCATGGTCGATTGCGCTGCCGCCTGAACCCCAACGGCCAGCAGCAAGGCCGATGTGACAGCCTGGCTGGTTTCAACATTGCCCGCGATGATAGCAGCCGGATACTCGGGGCTGAGCATGGTGCCCTTGGGCAGGATTACTTTGAGGGGCTTCATCACCCCCTCGTTCATGGGAATGTCATCATCCACCAGAAGGCGGAAGACATAGAGCACGGCCGCCATCGTCACCGGCTCGGGCGCATTATAGTTGGTCGCAAGCTGTTCGGTCGTTCCGGTGAAATCTACCGTTGCGCTTCGGGCGTCGGTATCCACCGTAAGTTTCACCCGTATCTCGCGCGGTTTGCCATCGAAATCCGGGTCCATCGGATAGACCTGCTCCGCGTCGCTGAGAGATGTGATCGCCCGCCGCACACATTCCTCGGCATTGTCCTGCACATGCCGCATGTACGCTTCAACCACATCCAACCGAAAATGCGCGACCATCTTGCGCAATTCCTGCGCGCCTTTTTCACAACTGGCCACCTGCGCCTTCAGATCTGCAATATTGATGTCGATCGATCGCACCGGATAGGGCGCGCTAAGCAGTAACTCTCGTGTCTCCGCCTCGCGGAAATGACCTTTGTCGACCAGTTTCCAGTTATCTATGTACGCGCCCTCATCGTGGATTGATCGGCTATCGGGCGGCATGGATCCGGGCGTCAGCCCGCCCACATCCGTATGATGGCCCCGCGCGGAGGTAAAAAACAACACCCGGTCACCGGTATCATCCCAAACCGGGGTGACCACTGTGATATCAGGAAGATGGGTGCCGCCGTTGTAGGGCGCATTCAGCACATACACATCACCGGGCGCCATGTCTGGATTCTGCGCGATAATCGCCTTGACGCTTGCCCCCATGGATCCGAGGTGAACGGGCATATGCGGGGCATTGGCAATCAGATCACCGGACGCGTCGAACACCGCGCAGGAGAAGTCAAGCCGCTCCTTGATGGTGACGCTCGCAGCCGTATTTTCCAGCACCGCGCCCATTTGCTCGGCAATCGACATATAGAGGTTGTTGAAAACTTCGAGCATGATCGGGTCGGCTTGCGTCCCGATGGCCACCTGAGTCGGCCGCGCTACCGCGCGTGCCAGAGCCACGTGGTCATACGCTGTTATCCGCGCGCGCCACCCGGGCGCCACAAAGATTGAGGTATGCGGCTCTACCAGCACCGCAGGTCCGGTCAGAGTGTCGCCCGGCCGCATATGGTCCCGGTTGACAAAGCGCGCATCGACCCACCCGCCGTCGACAAAAACCGGGGCGGTCATCGCTGTTTCATACGCCGCCTCGTCGCGCGTGAGTTGCTCATGTTCCGTTTCCTGCATGTCCGCGGTCTTGCCCACGGCTTCGGCGCTGACGGCTTCAATCACCAGCACGACATCGCCTGGATCAAAACCAAACCTGGCCCGGTGCGCATCACCAAAGGCACGGACCATTTCGGCAAGCGTATCAAAGGGAACCGGCAGCGCGGTGTCGGTCCCCTTGACCTTCAAATGCGCGGTGGTTGCGACCGAGATCTGTCCATCCGACACCCCTTGCGCCGCAACCTCGGTCAACGCCGTGCTGGACAGCGCGTCCAATATGGACGCGGCTTCGAGCCGTGATAGCGCGGTCAGGTCAGCCTCGACAGCTTGCGCCCGGCTGGCCCGAATGTCCGCAAGCCCCATACCATAGGCCGAAAGAAGCGAGGCATACGGATGGATCAGGCACCGTGACATACCAAGCGTATCTGCAATGGCACACGCATGCTGCGCACCGGCACCACCGAACACCGTAAGGCAGTACTCGGTGACATCGTAACCGCGCTGGACGCTGATCTTCTTGATGGCATTCGCCATGTTCTCAACCGCAATTGTCAAAAACCCCTCTGCCAGCACCTCCGTCGTCATGCCCGCGCCAGCCGCCAGAGTTTCGAACGTCGCCCGCGTCGCGCTGAGGTCCAGGGGCTGATCCCCGTCAGGCCCAAAAATCGGTGGAAAGAATTCGGGGCGCAACCGTCCGGTCATCACGTTGGCATCGGTCACAGCCAGGGGACCGCCGCGGCCGTAGCACGCCGGCCCCGGGTTCGCGCCTGCGCTTTCCGGGCCAACCCGCATGCGAGCTCCGTCGAAAGTCAGAAGCGACCCGCCACCTGCGGCGACAGTATGAATGTTCATCATCGGCGCGGTAACGCGCACACCCGCTACCTGGGTGTTCATCACCCGCTCGTAGTCTCCGGCGTAATGACACACATCGGTCGATGTGCCACCCATATCAAACCCGATGATTGCCCCCTCACCCGCCGTAGCACTGGTCTGGACAGCACCGACAACACCTCCTGCAGGGCCGGACAGGATTGCGTCCTTCCCCTGAAAGACATGCGCATCCGTGAGCCCACCGGAGGACTGCATAAACAACAGGCGGCCAGCCGGATCACCATCAAAGGCAGCAGCAACGCGATCAACATATCGGCGTAAAATGGGCGTAAGATAAGCATCTACGACCGTTGTATCGCCGCGGCTGACCATCTTCATCAGCGGGCTAACCTCATGGCTGACAGAGACTTGCGTAAACCCCATGTCGCGTGCCAGATCCGCCGCCGCCGCTTCGTGGGCGCGATGCCGGTACCCATGCACAAATACAATGGCGCAGGCCCGCAGACTGGCGTTGAAAGCCGCCTGTAGATCAAGCTGCAGCGCCTCCAGGTCCAACGGTGTTTCAACAGTGCCATCGGCCCGCACCCGCTCGGAAGCTTCGATCACACGATCATACAGCATCTCGGGCATGACAATGTGACGGTCGAACAGCCGTGGCCGATGCTGATAGGCCAGGCGCAACTGCTCACCCAGCCCGTTTGTGGTGATCAGCACCAGAGGCTCGCCCTTACGCTCAAGCAGAGCATTGGTCGCCACCGTCGTTCCCATCTTCACCGCACCCACTCGCGCCAGCGGGATCGCAGCTTTTGCCCCGATCTCCAGAAACAGGCGAATGCCATGCAGCGCAGCATCCTCGTAGATTTCGGGATTTTCGGAAAGCAGTTTGCGGGTGTGCAAGGCACCACTCGGATCCCGCGCGACGATGTCCGTAAATGTGCCGCCGCGATCGATCCAAAAGTCCCAAACACCCATCGCAGCCCCCACTCCTTACATGTTCTTCCGGCATAGGCCGTTGTGCTACCGGGCGCAATCTGTCTGACTGCATCCATGCCTATTCGCATCGCCCACCCGACCGATTTTCCGGCTATTGCCGAGATCTGGAACGCCGTGATCCGTGACACGGACCTCACGTTTACTACGATTGAAAAAACGGCCGACGACCTCGCCAATACACCCATACTTGTGACAGGGGGAAACCGCATAGATGGTTTTGCCACATATGCGCCCTTCCGGACAGGTCCCGGCTACGCGCGGACGGCTGAGCTCAGCATCTACATCTCGCCCTCAGCCCAGCGTGGCGGTTTGGGTACTTCGTTGCTGACCGCGCTTGAAAAACTCGCGGGCAAACAGGGCATCCACAGCATGATCGCCGGTATCGCGGCGGCAAATACTGCGGCCATCGCGTTCCATGCGGCCCAGGGCTACGAGAACGTGGGGCTTCTTCCGGAAGTGGGCTGGAAGAACGGTGCCTGGCATGATCTGATCCTGATGCAAAAGCTCCTTTGATCTCTGGCCCGCGCACAGCGCGGCCGGTATGCGCCGCAGGTCAACCGGTTTATCGATTTCCACTCTGGTCCGCGCACAGCGCGGCCGATACACTTCCCATATGTCTATTTGGGAACGCATATCCGAAGCGCTGCAGGCGCTTGCCAGCGGCGAGAGCCTGTCCGAAATTTTCGCGCGCCTTCGTACACCTCCAGAACGATCTGTCGCCTTCACAATTGCCGTGATCTCACTCAGCGCCAAGATGGCAAAGGCAGATGGACAGGTTACACGGGACGAAGTCCGTGCCTTCCGGGAGGTGTTCTATATCCCCCCCGACGATGAGGACGCGGCGGCGCGGGTGTTCAACCTGGCCCGGCAGGATGTAACGGGCTTTGAAACCTATGCCAGACGCATCGGCGAGATGTTTCGCGACAACACTGACTTTCTCGAAAACCTGCTGGACGGATTGTTCCATATCGCAATGGCCGACGGGCTCTATCACGAAGACGAAGATCTGTTTCTGTCTACCGTGGCCGAGGCTTTCGGCCTTCCACAAGCCACGTTTATGGCGCATCGCGCACGCATGGTCCCGGATGCAGAGCCTGACCCCTATACCATCCTCGGTGTCACAGCTGAAACCGCACCGGCCGAGATCCGCAAACGCTGGCGGCAACTGGTACGTGAGACACATCCCGATCACCTGATGGCCCGGGGCTTGCCTGAGGAGGCCGTAAAACTGGCAACACGCCGTTTGGCCGCAATCAACACCGCGTGGGAGCAGATACAACAGGCCGGGACGGGTTGATGTCCAAACTGCGATTGGCGACCTGGAACATCGAATGGTTTGCGCATCTGTTCGACCAGCAGGATCATCTCCTTAGTGACAGCAAACCCTCGCGGCGGCATCGCACCAGCCGGGCCGAACAGGCCGAGGCGATCGCTCTCGTCATAGACCGGCTAGATGCGGATCTGCTGATGATCATCGAAGCGCCCAACACCGGCCACACCCAACGCACCACACGGGCTTTGGAAACGTTTGCGGCGACCTACGACCTGCGACAGACCGCTGCGGTCATGGGGTTCGCGAACCACACCCATCAGGAGATTGCGGCGCTGTACGACCCGTCACGGGTGGCGCCCGTCCACACGCCGATGGCCAGCGAGCAGGCGCCGCAGTTCGACCAGACATTTCCCCTGGACATCGATGTCGATGCGCAGCCGGACACGCACAGTTTTTCGAAACCACCGCTCGAGCTGACGGTGAGCGGCGCTGGCCTTACGGCGCCATTGCATCTGATCGGGGTTCACGCCAAGTCGAAAGCCCCGCCCAAATCCGCCAAAGGTTCGGAAGCTGTCCGCATTTCCATCGCCAACCGGCGCAAACAGTTGGCGCAGTGCATCTGGTTGCGGCGCCGGGTCGACGCCATGCTTGACAGGGGCCTGCACACCCTCGTCCTGGGCGATCTGAACGACGGCCCCGGCCTCGACGGGTACGAAAAACTGTTTGGCCGATCATCCATCGAGGTTGTTCTGGGGGACGGTGCAAAGCCCGAGCGTCAGCTCTTTGATCCGCACGCACAGGCCTGGCTCAATCCGCGTCAGGGATGGACGTTGTCCACCGCACGATTTTATCACCGGTCCTATCAGCGCTATGTGAACGCGCTGCTCGACTACATCATGGTCAGTTCCGATGTGCGCGCGGCCTATCGCCCGCGCTGGCGGATCTGGCATCCATTTGACGAGCCCCGGATCTATGCCGATCACCCGCTCCGCGATGCGCTGCTGACCGCATCCGATCACTTCCCGGTCAGTCTGGAGTTGCACCTGAAGACGGGGTGACATTAACACGCCGACGCCCCATATAGGACGGATGAAGCCGCTCGTCCTGTCAGCGCTGCTGTTGATCCCACTGCCGGCTCTGGCACAGGAGGCCGAAGCCGACGAGCCGCTTCTGCCCTTTCTGGAAGAATTTGCGGACCGGACCGAAGAGTTGATGCGCGACTTCATGGACGAAATGACCCCCGAGATGGAGCGGTTGATGGCCGAGATCATGCCACGGCTGCAATCCCTGACAGACGCACTGGGCGGTCTGAGCGCCTATGAGATGCCCGAGGTTCTGCCGAACGGTGACATCATCATTAGGCGCAAGCCAGACGCGCCCGAGTTGCCCGAAGAATTCCTCGACGAACAAAATAATCCAATAGACCTGTGACGATGCAAGGAACACACATGCGCCCAAGACCCGTTTTCGATGCTGCAGATCCCACCGCCGGCGGCGCCCTGGGGGATCTTCCTGTCTGGAACCTCGATGATCTCTATCCGGGTCGCGACAGCGACCAGCTGAAACAGGACCTTGACTGGATCCAGACCGCCTGCCCCGATTTTGCGTCGCGCTACGAGGGCAAGATGGACGCGCTAGATGCGGCAGGGTTTCTGGCAATGATCCATGTCTATGAAAAGATCGAGGGCAAAATCGGCCGGGTGATGAGTTATGCCGGGCTTCTGCACGCGCAGAACACCACCGATCCGGATCGGGGAAAGTTCCTGTCAGATATGCAAGGACGTGTTACCGATGCCAGCGCGGCCCTGGTGTTCGTCACGCTGGAGATGAACCGCATCGATGATGCGACACTCGACGCGCATTTCGCAGAAAGCGCCGAACTGGCGCGCTATCGTCAGGTGATTGCCCGGATCCGCGCCCGGAAACCCTATCAGCTTTCCGATGAGCTCGAGAAATTCCTCCACGACAAATCGGTTGTCGGGACATCCGCATGGGTGCGTTTGTTCGACGAAACCATGGCTGCGCTCAGTTTCGACATTGACGGGGAAGCGCGGCCGCTGGAAGCGACGCTGGATCTGCTGACAGACCATGACCGCGCCCAGCGCGAAAAAGGCGCGCGAGCCCTGATCGACGTATTTGGCGCGAACCTGCCCCTGTTTTCTCGGATCACCAACACGCTGGCAAAGGAGAAGCAGATCACCGACAGCTGGCGCAAGATGCCCAGCCCGCAAACCAGCCGGCATCTGTCGAACGATGTGGAGCCCGAGGTTGTTCAGGCGCTGCGGGACGCCGTGGTCGATGCATACCCCAAACTGAGCCATCGCTATTATGCGCTTAAGGCCAAATGGTTGGGCCTGGACAAGCTGGAGGTTTGGGACCGCAACGCGCCCTTGCCGATGGAAGACAAGAAGATCGTTGATTGGCCCGCGGCGCGCAGTATCGTGTTGGATGCCTATGGTGACTTTGATCCGCGCATGGCCGATCTGGCCAAGCCATTTTTTGACAAGGGCTGGATTGATGCCGAGGCGAAACCCGGCAAGTCACCCGGGGCTTTTGCCCATCCCACGGTGACAGATGTGCACCCCTATGTACTGCTGAACTACCTGGGCAAACCGCGTGACGTGATGACGCTGGCGCATGAGCTGGGCCATGGCGTGCATCAGGTTCTGGCAGCGGAACAGGGTGAATTGCTGGCGTCAACCCCTCTGACACTGGCCGAGACCGCAAGCGTTTTTGGCGAAATGCTGACGTTCCAGAAAATGCTGGCCGCCGCGCCGGACCAGGCCACGCGGAAGACCATGCTCGCGGGCAAGGTTGAGGATATGATCAACACCGTGGTGCGGCAAATCTCGTTCTATGACTTCGAGTGCAGAGTGCATGCTTCGCGCGCCGAAGGTGAGCTTACACCGGATCAGATCAACAAGATCTGGATGGATGTAACCCACGAGAGCCTTGGGCCCGCGTTCAATTTCGTTGACGGGTACGAGTGCTTCTGGTCGTACATTCCGCACTTCATCCACTCGCCTTTTTATGTCTACGCTTACGCTTTTGGCGATGGGCTGGTCAACGCGCTCTATGCCGTCTACGCCGAGGGATCGGACGGCTTTGAGGACCGGTATTTCGAGATGCTGAAAGCCGGCGGATCCAAACACCACAAGGCGCTGCTTGCACCTTTCGGGCTGGATGCCTCTGACCCGCGCTTCTGGGACAAGGGCCTATCCATGATCTCGGGCATGATCGACGAACTGGAAGCGATGGAGCAATAGGCGCGTCGGACCAGCAGCGGGGGCGGATACCTTGTCCGCCGCCGCAGTCATTGCGGCGGCTTACAGTCCTTGAACCGGACACGCCCCGATCATCTCGGCCGCTCCGTTCAGGGAAAAACTCGTTACGGATCTCCCCTCCTTCAGGATTGCCACGACCGAGGCCTGTTTGAGCAGCATGATGAACTGTTCAAACACGGCCCCGCTGCCGGCGGACATCACCTCGAACCGTCCACCATCCAGCGGCAGTGCCAGAATGTCGCCGGTGTCAAAGGCAAATTCCGTCAGCCCTTCGATGGCGACACTCTGCGAATGGGCATAAACCGAGTACGCGCCTGCCGCGCCCGGATCGGGGCAAGTGACGCGCAGTTCTGCATTTGTCGAGATATGCGCGGCAGTGCGCACTCCGGCGGTGCGTTCGAACACCCAGTTGCCGTCAGATCCGATGTGCTCCGCCGCAGATGCAACACCGGACATCGTGGCCAGAAGGCACGCTATTGAAACAAACCGCATCCTGACCCTCCCGCGCGCCGCATCAATGCCGCGCACAACCATAGGCTCTACTTCAGGAAGCGTCCGATCACATCATCGAGGGGTGAGCCATCGCCGTCCGCATCCAACATGGCCAAGACAGAACCCAAACCGCCCGCTTGCCCCTTGCGCGCACCACCACCGCCCAGCATACCCATGACCGTGCCCATGATCCCGCTTTGACCAGCGCCACCGGATCCACCCAGCACTCCCATAAGGTCGCCTAGACCAGAGCCTGCCTTGTCGCCGCTCGCGCCCAGGCCAGCCAAAGCGGTTTCGATCTCGGCGTCGGGCACCTGTTTTTGCATACCGCCCTGCAACATGGCGGCGAGCGCCGGTAGGAGCTGTTGCGCCTGGGCCGTTGTCGCCCCGGTCTTCGCAGCGGCGGCTTCGGCGAGTTGGGGTGCTGCGTCCTTGCTGCCAAATATCTCAGTCAGAAACCGCGCGCCATCGGCCTGCGCACCCTCGGTGGCGGCGGCCGTCGCATCGTCGAAATAGCTCGCACCATGGGTCCCTTTAAGTGCACCCAGGATCGCGCCCATACCGCCATCCTGAGCCGCGCGGCGCTTCACACCACCCGAAATCGCCGGTGCAAATTGTTCCGCAAGCGACCGGGTGGTCCCGGAATCGAGGCCCAGGGACTGGCCCAGGCTTTCAAGCGCGGGCGCGCCTTGCGCACCCTTCAAAAGATCCAACAACGACATCTATCCACTCCGATTGTTCGACACAGCTGTGCCCGACTTTAAGCGAAACATGTGTCGAACCAATAGCATTATTGGAATATCTCGGCATTCGGACTATCGAGAGAGCGCTCGGCTGCGCGCTGCGGCGGCGGCAACTGTACGGCGGATCAATGGCAGCAGACCCGTCTGTTGGTTCATAAGCTGCTCTAGCCCCGCCTGTGTCGTACCGTTCGGGCTGGTCACATCAACACGCAATTGCGCCGCCGATGCGCCGGGTTGCGCCGCGAGCGCTCCGGCACCAGCGACAGTTGCGACGGCAAGTTTCATCGCCATCTCTGAAGGCAGACCTTCGGCTTCCCCCGCTTGAGCCATGCACTCAACCAGATGAAAAACATATGCCGGGCCCGAGCCCGATAGACCGGTGACGGCGTCGATCTGCGCTTCGCTGTCCAGACGGACGGACTGACCGATCCCGGCGAAGACGTCTTCCGCCAGACCCATATGTCGTTCAGTGGCCGCCGCATTTCCAACCAGGGCCGTAATTCCCTGTCCAATCGCCGCAGGTGTGTTCGGCATCGCCCGGATGATCGGCGTTTGGGCACCGAAGGCCTGCTCGAACCGGGCAACAGGCGTTCCGGCCGCGACCGAAAGGACCAGCGTGCGGCCACCGCCCATATGGGTGACTGCGGGCAGGGCCGCGTCCATAAGCTGGGGCTTGACGGCAAGCACACAGATGGCCGGCGCCTCCGGTAAGGCTTCGTTCAAGTTTAGACCCGAGCCGACAAGTTGTTGGAGTTGGGCAGTTGGGTGCGGGTCGATGACATATACAGCCGCAGGGGGCAGACCGGCGGTCAGCCAACCGTCAAGCATCGCGGTTCCCATCTTCCCGCATCCCAACAGAACCAGACCATGTGTCGAAATCGCGTCCAATTCCATGTTTCCACCTCTAGATTTATGCGCGGGCGCAGGATCAACTGGGACAGGACAGGCGACCTGCACCTCCCAGCGTGCCGGGCCGGCGGGACCCGGGGTCTTCTCGGGCGGAAACGCCTTTTAGTCAATGGATGCTGTCTGATCCCCAACTGATCTGAACACCCTGATCCGCACAGCCTTTGCGCCTGGACACACGTGTTAGATCGCCGCTTGATGGTCTTCGCGGATCAGGCGCGACCATAGGCCTCCGTCATTGCCACTTCCAATGCTGCGGCAGGTGTTTCGTTACCCCAGCAAACCAGCTGGAACGCCGGGAAGAAGCGCTCGGCATTTGCAACGGCGGTACGGACCATGGCAATGATTTGTTCCGGGCTGGCGCTTGCACCACCGGCAAGCACCAGACCATAGCGGTAAACCATCAGCTTCTGATCCGGCCAAAGTGTAAATGCACCTGACCAACACAGGTCATTTGCACGCTCCATCGTGGCGAACAACGGCGGCAGTGTGTCTTCCGGCGGGTCCATATCGAAGGCACAAATCATCCGCAGCGATTCATCATGCTCGCACCAGGCGAGCGTCAGTGAATAGGTGCGCCACACCCCCTCGATAGCCATGGCGATCTGGTCATCGCCGACGCGATCAAAGTCCCACTCGTGGCGCTCGGCCAGAGTCTCGACAATATCAATAGGGTGAAGATCCTCGGTCAAAAAGTCCTGCTCGACAGTGCTCATGCCTGGTTCCCTCAAGTTATGGCCTCAGGCGGAGCATACCCCGCAAGGGGCGGTGGGGACGTCAATGAGTGGCAATTTCGTTGTTGCCATCCACCACATATGGTGGCAGAAAAATTTAGTCTGTAAAGTCCTAATTCCGTTTCGCAACCAAGAACTCGATTGATTCCTCGGGCAGCAGGAACATGGCGATGGCGCCGCCTTAACTTGGGACAGTCAAGACGGATCAATCAACTCGGGACATCAGATTGACACTCCTCAGAGTATAGATGGGTGTATCACCGCGCCTGCATCCCCGAGGAGGACAGCTCTACAAAGGTCTGCGCGTTGACTGCGTTGCACGGCACCCCCCACGGCGCCAATGAGGAAGCGTCTGACAGTGTCACAGACATGGTCGGACGCACGCCTCCCGCGCAACGGGCAGCCAGTCGTTCGCGCTAGGCGGCCAAGCCCGACCGATCTGCACCTTTGGACCTGAAGAAATCCAGTTGCTGGCCAAGCGTTTGAGACTGATTTGAGAGAGTCATCGCCTCGGCGGCTCCCTGACTCGCAACTTTGGCTGTATGCTGCGTGACATCATCCAGAGATGTGATCGATTGAGTTACCTCATTTATGGCATCGCTCTGCTCTTGTGTCGCATGCGATATCTCGCCCAATGCGTCGGAGACACCCGCAACAGCCGTCATGATCCGGCCCAGGACTTCCCCGCTTTCATTCACCAGCGCGGCACCGCCATTCACCTGCCCGGCACTGGTCTCGATCAGCCGCGTAATATCGCGCGCAGCCTCCGCCGAGCGTTGGGCAAGTGTCCGGACTTCGGATGCGACGACCGCAAATCCCTTGCCGGCTTCCCCGGCCCGTGCAGCCTCGACTGCGGCATTGAGTGCAAGCAGGTTGGTCTGGAAGGCAATACCATCGATCACGCTGATAATGTCTGAAATCTGCGAAGAGCCTGCCTCGATCTCCTGCATAGCCGTGATAGCCCGATCGACGATACCGCGACCTTCCTCGGCAATGTTCCGAGCGTCATTGGCCTGTTCCGCGGAGGCACTGACCCTGTCCGAATTTGCCTTTGTGGTAACCGAAAGCTCTTCCATCGCCGAGGACGTTTCTTCCAATGAAGCCGCTTGCTGGGCTGAGCGATCGGAAAGGGAGTTTGCGTCCCTTTCGATACTGCTGATCGCCTCGACCATCCCGGTTTCGGTCTGAGTGAGTTGCGAAACAATCTCGGCCAATGTGTCAAGCGTCGTGTTCAGCCCGTGCGCCACGTCCTTCAACCTACCTGAGTAGTTTAGATCCATCCGGCGATCCAGCTGTCCCCTGGCAAGCGCCTGAACCGTGTCCTCAGTGTCGCCCAAAAACGCATCCAGACCACTCAGCATGTCATTCAAACCTTGTGACAAATGCTGCAGTGTCTCGTCATCGAAACTGTGATCGATCCGCTGGCTAAAGTTTCCAGCCTGTGCTGCCGAGACAATGCCGACAACGGCATTTTCCAACTCCAACAGCATATTTTCACGCTCCTGCTTAGCGGACTCGGCCTCAGCATCCTGCTCGGCCCGGCGGGACTGCGCGGTGGCAAGTTGCTGCCGCAAGTCATCGAGCTGATGCGCGATGGCACCCAGCTCGTCGGTCCGGTGCTGAAGCGGAACATCGATATTCAGTTCGCCCCGCGCAACATCTGTGATGACAGACTTCAGGGCGGTCATGGGCTTGGCTACAAACCAACGCACCGCGATCACACCGGCCAATGTGGAGAGCGCCGCAAGAAGCAGGCCAGCCCCCCCAACGACAATCACTTTGGAGCGCAAGTCAGCGGCGACCTGCGCCGTAGACCAACCGGTAACCAGAATCCCTACAATGGATTTCTCGGCGCCGAAAGTAATGGGGGTCGCAATACGTGTCCCGTTGCGCTGCGGACCGACCTCGCCGACGGTTTGGTCCGTCAGCTCATTTAGCTCGGAAATGGCGGGGGTATTGCCGACAGCGCTGATCAGTTCACCACCGGGGTCCAGGATCGCAACCCATTCACTTTGCGATCCAATACTTTCCTGAAAGGCGGAAGTTGCGGCAACAAGATCGTCGGCCTTGCGAAAGCGCGTCGCCCCGCCAAGGGTCTGGGCCAGAAGGACCGTCTGAGCCTCGGCGGATTTGTGAAACACCTTCATCGAACTACCGGAGGTCATAATGAAACTCAAAACCACAGTCACCATCACCGTAAGAGTGAGCAGAACTGCGACCCACACAGCCAAAACACGGCTAAGGCTACTGCCGAGCGCACCGACCATCTTGTTCATGAACTATCCCCTTCAGAGACTACGCCGCGAACTTACTGAAGCAGTTCGAGGTTGATACCGACAGTGATGGCACCAAGGGGCGCGCCGCTGTCGGGATCGTTGATCGGCATCGAGATCTGGCTCTGGTAGGTCTGCGTGCTCTCATCAAGTTCAACCTCGCCGAAATGGATCGTTCCGTCGGGCTTACCGAAGGACTGCTGCCACTTATCCTCGTCCCCCTGCCAGTAGTCGGAGGTGACATTGCTCTGGATGACGTTCAGACCAAGCTGGTCGGTCACGAAAACCTCGGTTACCAGACCGGCAAGACCATCTGCCTGCGTACGGAGCCATTCCGACCCCGGCTGCGCAAGAACTTCATCGATCATCGGACGGGCACTTGCGCCAACCTCAGCACGCCAAGCCGCATCCAAAGAGTCGATCGCGGCGGCATCAAGTTGACCATTTTTCGCATTCTGTGCGCGCACAGCCTCGATCACCTCAGCGGCCGTGGTCAAGGACACAAGCTCGTTTGACGCGAGCGATCGCAGGGATCCCTCAAATTCATTTGCCGACGCAGGACCTGTGGTGAAGCCCAGGAGGGCAAAGGCGGAACATTTCAGGATGCGAATAGACATTATATACACTCCGATGTGGCGCCGGACCGTCCGGCGGTGGGTTCGGAAGTGTGCTAAGCGAGAGTGTTTAACGGCGGCTTACCGGTCACCCTCGGCAAATCTTGCATTTTAGCTTTCGGGGGCCCCGCCCTTGAGGCTGGCTTCGAGCGCTTCAATTCGTGCCAGAAGTTCGGCATTTTCAGCGCGCGCTTTTTGCGCCATCGCCATTGCGGCATCAAACTCCTCACGCGTGACCAGATCTCGATCGGCCAACCAGCGATCCATCAGGCTCTTCATGGCGGTTTCTGCTTCGTCGCGGGCGCCCTGGGCCACGCCCATCGCATTTGTCATCAGTTGCGATATATCGTCAAATATCCTGGAACGGGTCTGCATCGCTGCTGCCTTTCGATTGCCTGAAACCTATATGGCGCCCATGCGCAGGTTTGCCAACAGGTCCAACCGTCGCGCCCCGAACCTGTCGGCAACCCCTTCGGGGTTACCCGATCGCCCCCATCCTTGCGTCCGCAAGGACGGGGCCCCGCCGCGCAGCGTCAGGTGATGTACCGGAGCTGCACCCTCGGTCTTGGCTTGACATCCCGCCGGGTTCCCGGGATCACCGGAACATGTGACGGCAGGTGGGGCCCGATGATCTTCGCACTTCCATTTCCATCAATTGATCCAGAGTTGTTCTCGATCACTGTTTTCGGTTTTGAACTGGCGCTGCGCTGGTACGCGCTGGCCTATATCGCCGGGATTGTGCTGGGCTGGTGGCTGGTGGTCCGAATGGTCAAACGTCCTGCACTATGGGGCAGTGAGCCGCCCCTGACGCCAGCGCTGGCGGAAGCCTTGCTGACATGGATGGTATTGGGCGTCGTTCTTGGCGGACGTCTGGGGTTTGTGCTGTTCTATCAGTTCGACCACTACCGGACACATCCCGGTGAGATCCTGCAGGTCTGGCAGGGCGGCATGTCCTTTCACGGGGGGTTTCTGGGTGTGGTGCTAGCGCTCATCCTGTTCTCACTAAAGAACGGCCTGCCTATGGTCCGTGTTGGCGACGCGGTGGCCGCGGTGGCGCCGATCGGGATCCTGTTTGGCCGCCTGGCGAACTTTATCAACGGGGAGCTTTGGGGACGACCGACCATGATGCCCTGGGGGGTGGTCTTTCCCGATCCGGGGGCGCAGATCTGCGCCGAGAGATTTGGCGAGATCTGCGCCCGGCACCCAAGCCAGATCTATGAGGCCGTGCTGGAGGGCGCTGTGCTGGGCCTTGTGTTGTTATGGGGCATTACGCGGTGGCGCTGGCTCGCTGTTCCTGGACGCACGATCGGCATATTTCTGATAGGCTATGGTCTGGGTCGAACGCTGGCGGAAGGGTTCCGACAGGCGGACGCGCAATTCATCACCGAGGTTAACCCGTTCGGCCATATCGTCAGGCTTGGAGAGTCGCCCGAGGCCTGGGGACTCACCATGGGCCAAGTCCTGTCCCTGCCCATGATCCTGGCGGGCCTGGTGGTGCTAACGCTTGCACGGCGGGCGGTGGCCACTGCCGCGAAATCATGACACCACTGGCCATCAGGCTGGCAAAACAGATCCGGTCAACGGGCCCCATCCCGGTCCACGCGTTCATGGCGCAGTGCCTGTCTGACCCGGTCGACGGCTATTACATGACACGGGACCCTCTAGGACGCGAAGGGGATTTTACAACCGCGCCGGAGATCAGTCAGATGTTCGGCGAGATGCTGGGACTATGGGCGGCCGAGGTCTGGGACCTGCTGGGGCGACCGTCCCCCGTGGTGTTGACCGAATTGGGTCCGGGGCGCGGAACGCTCATGGCCGACGCGCTCAGGGC
>JBCCYF010000085.1:0-18974 GCA_039190275.1 Pseudomonadota bacterium
CGTCCGGGGTTTGCTTTCCGCACTTATCCGCCTTGGACGGATCAGCGAACCAAGACTGCTGGTCAGCAGTGATCCGCCGATCGATACGTTGCGGGCGATGATCCTGCTGGACAGCCTGTCCGCACAGGCCCGTCTGCGCATTGCTGCCCTCAACGAACAGCGCCTTCTCAGGCAAGAGCTGCAGATCAGACAAACGGAAGCGCTGGCGCAACTCGCAACCTCGCGCCGCAGTCTTGCCGCCTTGCGCACCGAACTTGTAGCCGACGCCTTGGCCCGGCGTAGGGCGCGCGCCGCGGAACTGCCAAGTATCGGTACCGACGCGGCGATCTTGACGGCCCTCTCGGTGGCGCTTGCAGAAACGCTCCCCGCACCGACCTTGAAAATTGAAGGGCTGCCCGAACCGCTGGCACTTCCCGCCCCCGGGATACTTCTTAGACCGTTCAACACCCCCGGCCCCACTGGGATCCGACGCCCCGGTCTGACCATCGCGTCTGCGCCCGCAACGCTGGTGTCGGCGCCGGTCCGTGGAACAGTGCGGTTTGCGGGACATTTGGACGGCTATGGCAATGTTGTGATTCTGGAACCCCGCGCGGAGGTGCTTTTGATCCTGGCAGGTCTGGGATCTGTCCTCGTCTCCCCCGGCCAGATCGCCGGAAAAGACACCGCCTTGGGCTTTCTGCCGGGGAATGTTAAGGATCACGAAGATTTTTTACCGACCTCCGCCGATGCGTCTGGTCAACTTCCGGCGAAAACGCTCTATATTGAACTCAGATATGACCACAAGCCGGTCGATCCGGCGCGTTGGTTCAGATATGACAGGTAAGGACACACCTAGATGAAAAAGCACATGCTCGCGGCTATCGGTGGCGCTGTTGCCGGATTTCTGGTAACCGCGCAGTTTGCCGCTCCGATTGTGGCTCAGGAAGTCGAGAAGGATCGCGAAACCTATCTCCAGCTCGACCTGTTTGGCGACATTTTCGAACGGATCCGCTCGACCTATGTTGAGGACGTCGAAGAGAAGGAACTGATCGAGAATGCCATCAACGGGATGCTGAGCTCGCTCGATCCGCACTCCTCCTACCTCCCCCCTGATGATTTCACCGACATGCGCGTCCAGACCCGCGGCGAGTTTGGCGGTCTGGGGATTGAGGTGACGCAGGAAAACGGCTTCGTAAAAGTGGTCACGCCCATTGATGACACCCCTGCTGCACGCGCAGGTGTGGAACCTGGCGACTTCATCACCCATGTCGATGGAGAGCAGGTGTTGGGTCTTAACCTGAATGAGGCGGTCGATCTGATGCGCGGTCCGGTCGGCTCGGACATCGTGATTACCATCGTGCGTGAGGGAACCGAAGAGCCCTTCGACCTCACCCTGACACGCGACACGATCAAGGTGTCGGCGGTACGTGCGCGAAGCGAGGGCGATGTCGTGGTCCTGCGTGTCACCTCCTTTACCGAGCAGACCTACCCCAACCTCGAAACCGGTCTGAACAAACAGGTCGAAGAGGCCGGAGGCATCGACAAGGTGTCAGGTTTCATCATCGATCTGCGAAACAATCCCGGCGGCTTGTTGAATCAGGCCGTGGCGGTTTCGGATGCCTTTCTGGATGCCGGTGAGATTGTTTCGACGCGCGGCCGTGATCCCCGTGACAGCGACCGCTACAACGCCCAGGCCGGGGACCTCGCGGAGGGAAAGCCGGTGGTCGTTTTGATCAACGGCGGATCGGCTTCTGCGTCTGAAATTGTCGCTGGCGCGCTGCAGGACCACCGCCGTGCAATTGTTGTGGGCACCAAAAGCTTCGGCAAGGGGTCGGTTCAGACCATTGTTCCCCTGCAGGGCAAAGGCGCGATGCGTCTGACCACCGCCCGGTATTACACGCCATCGGGCCGGTCGATCCAAAACCTGGGGGTCGCGCCGGATATCATCGTGGAACAGCAGCCCGCTCCGGAAACCACCGCCGAGGATGAAGCGCAAGCACGCCGGTCCGAAGCAGACCTGCGCGGCTCGCTCTCCAATGACAGCCTGTCCGAGGACGAACTGGAGCAGCTGGAGGCTGAACGGGCAGAAGCCGAAGAAGCAGCCAAGCGGCGACTGGACGACTACCAACTGGCCTATGCGCTGGATGTGATCAAAGGGCTGTCCGTCCTCGCCCGCGTCGAAGAGTAAGCGTAAATCCACTGGCCCGGCACCAATGCCGGGCCGCAGTTGTAAGTGCACCTATGACTGACATATCAGACCTGCCGTACCGCCCCTGTGTCGGGGTGGCTCTATTGAATGCCGGAGGGATGATATTTTCCGGGGAACGCATTGACACGCCCGGCGCCTGGCAAATGCCGCAGGGTGGTATTGATGACGGCGAGTTGCCCGAGGCGGCCGCGCTGCGGGAGTTGGAAGAGGAAACCTCGGTCCCAGCATCAGCCGTCACCGTCCTGTCCGAGTCCGCCGACTGGCTCCGCTACGATCTACCGCCGGACCTTGTCCCGAAACTCTGGGGCGGCCGGTTCCGCGGGCAGGAACAGAAATGGTTCTTGATGCGTCTCGAAAAATCCGACAGCGTGGTCGACCTCGCCGTGAAACACCCTGAATTTCGCCAATGGCAGTGGAAGAGGAGCGATGATTTGCTGGACGCGATCGTTCCCTTCAAAAGGCAGCTCTACGGCACTGTTCTGACCGAATTCGGTCTTCTGCCCAACACAGCGTAAACGCGCCACGCGCGTCCCGTTCCCGACCAATGACCCGGGCAAATCCCTCAATTCGTTTCCGTCCGGTCCGGCCCCGGCGCCCACCGCGCGGACGCGCGCATGGACTTGCGCGCACTGGCGCGCTCAATTTGATTGATCGAACCGGAACAGGGTCAAGCCCCTTGCGCACCGTGCCATCCCGGGTAGTCTCAAGCGCAGAAAACACATCAACAGGAGAGACCGTTTCATGACCCGCCTAACCACATTGCTGACCGCTGCGTCGGCGCTGGCTTTGACCGGCGCGGCCGTCTCGGCCGAGACGCTTCGCTGGGCCCGCGCCGGGGATTCCCTTACGCTGGACCCGCATGCTCAGAACGAAGGGCCTACAACCGCGTTAAACCATCAGATCATGGAACCTCTCGTGATACGCGACATGGAGGGTACCATCGTTCCGGCCCTGGCCATTGACTGGAACCCCTCCGAGGAAGATCCAAATGTCTGGGTGTTCAAACTGCGCGAGGGCGTCACTTTCCATGACGGATCGGCCTTTGACGCCGAAGATGCGATTTTTTCCTTTAACCGGGCCATGACCCCGGACAGTGATTTCAAGGAACTGCTTGCCTCGGTCACCGAAGTCCGCGCGCCCGACCCCTATACCTTCGAAATTGTTACCAACGGGCCGAACCCGATCATGCCATCGAACCTCACCAATCTGTTCATCATGGACAAGGACTGGGCTGAGGCGAACAATGCCGTCAAAGTTCAGGACTATGAGGGCGGCGAGGATACGTTTGCAGCCAAGAACGCCAATGGTACCGGCCCCTTTAAACTGGTCAGCCGCGAGCCCGATGTCCGTACCGTGATGGCAGTTAACCCAGACTACTGGGGCGCCGACGAATTCTCCATGCAGGTGACCGAACTGGTCTACACGCCGATCCAGAACGCGGCGACGCGGGTTGCCGCATTGCTGTCGGGCGAGGTTGACTTTATCCAGGACGTGCCGGTCCAGGATTTGGCGCGAGTGAACGATACCGATGGTCTTAAGGTCATCAAGGCACCGCAGAACCGGGTTATCTTTTTTGGCATGAACCAGGGGGACGCGGACCTGGCGTCCGACAATGTTGAAGGCGCGAACCCCTTTACTGACGTCCGCGTACGGCAGGCTATGAATATGGCGGTGAACCGCGCCGCGATCCAGCAGGTGGTGATGCGGGACCAGTCGATCCCCGCCGGTGTGATCATGCCCCCGTTCGTGAACGGCTGGACCGAAGAACTGGACGCGGTGCCGGATACCAATGTCGAAGCGGCTAAGGCGCTTATGGCCGAAGCCGGCTATGCGGATGGCTTCGCGATAACACTCAATTGCCCGAATGATCGATACATCAATGACGAGGCCATCTGCCAGGCGGCCGTTGCCATGATGGGTCAGATCGGCATCGACGTGAACCTGGAAGCATTGCCCAAGGCGCAACACTTCCCGCTGATCAACACGCTGGAAACTGATTTCTACATGCTGGGTTGGGGCGTGCCGACATATGACAGTGAGTACATCTTCAATTTCCTTACCCATACAAAGGATGAGAAATACGGATCCTGGAACGCCACGCGATATTCAAACCCTGAGTTGGACGTGAAGATCCAGGCACTGGCATCCGAGATCGATCTGGATGCGCGGAACACCATGATTTCGGAAATCTGGGACGTTGTGAATGAAGATGTCCTTTACATTCCGATCCATCACCAGGTGCTGAATTGGGGCATGTCTGACAAGGTCGAAACCGTCGTGGACCCTGACGACGCACCAAAGTTCAAGTATTTCACCTTGAACTGACATACTGACTGCCGCGAATGCGCCCTGGCACAGCCATGCCAGGGCGTTTTTGCCTTTTCGAACCAGTCTATGGAGACGCCGAAAAAGCCAATACCCTGTAATTTAATGATTTTAGCTATGCCAAAAATGCAAAGCGGCTTGTAGTATTCGACAATTGTCGCAGCGCACAATAGAGCCCATGTCTAACCCATCGGCAGGATGGTCCTGCCGACAGACACACCAGAGGGTTCTGACATGGAAAGCCTTTTCTCCCGCCTGCAAACTGCCGCCCGCAAGCGCGCTGCCTACAACCGTACCGTCGCTGAACTTTCGGCCCTGCCTCTTGACAGCTGCCTTGACCTCGACATCTACAAAGGCGACATCCCAAAAATCGCGCGTGCTGCCGTTTACGGTAAATGAAACGTTCTGACGGGTACGAACCCGGATCGGAACACCAAAAGTCAAACAGGTAAAACGGGCCGTTCAATTTCGGCCCGTTTGCTTTTTTAGTGACCTAAATGTGTGACAATCCAGTGTCTATATTACTCAAACTTGTAGAATTGATAATAATACACGTTCAGGTTTATAAGCGCTCTTATAAAAACGCCGATCTTCAGAGATATTAACGAACCATTAACCTTTGTGGCCACAACTAAATCATTGGCGGACTTGCGCGACTTTAACACAGGATTTTTCTAGTAGTTTCAGGAGCGTGTCATTTCAAACAATATTCTAGAGCTCTGGCGTAAGAACGGCGACGACCCATTCGATGCATTGTTCGACAGCGGCCCGATCCGGATGCACTCGCTTGATCCGGACGGGGTGATCCTGCGCATCAGCACCTTCTGGGCAGAGCAACTGGGATATACACCAGGTGAGATGACGGGCCAAAGCGTGTTGGACTTTCTTGCACCTGAGTCCAGAGCCTACGCCGAAACCACAGTTTTTCCCCAGTTCCTGGAAAAGAATGTCATCCAGGAAATAGACTACGAGTTTGTGCACAAAGACGGCTCGAAGATTCCGGTTTTGGTGTCGGCGATAGCGCTGCGCGATTCAGAAGGCCAGTACCTGCGGTCGCTTGCTGTTGTGTTCGACAATAGTGCGACCAAGCGCGCCATGGCATTGCTCAGTCAGAAACAACGGGCCGAAACGCTAGGTCACCTTGTTGGCGGTGTCGCCCATGACTTCAACAATGTGTTGAGCATTGTGCTGGGAAATCTTGAGGCTTTGCTGGACGAACCCGATCCGGATGAGTTTGAGGCACATGTTATGGAGGCGATCCGCGCGACGCGGCGGGGTGCTTCCCTTACGCAGCAACTGCTGACCTTTGGTCGGCGCGCGACCCAGCGGCCCAGGTCCGTCGATCTGAATACCATTATCCGCGATGTCGAGCCGATGTTGCGGCGGCTGTTTGCGGATCAAGTTGAGTTCGAGACAGTTGCAACGGCAAAGCTATGGCCGGTACGGCTGGATCTTCACCAATTGGATACCGCTCTTTTGAACCTGGCAACCAACGCGCGGGACGCGATGGAGGACGGGGGCAGCTTTAGTATTGAAACCGCTAACATTCGCTTCGAAAAAGACCAGATCCAGGTAAGCGACGAGAGTTTCCCGCCAGGCCGCTATGTCATGCTCGCGGTGTCCGACACCGGATGCGGGATCCCCCGGGACAAAGTTGACAGGGTGGTCGAGCCCTACTTCACAACCAAACCACCGAACGAAGGCTCGGGCATGGGTCTGGCCATGGTCCAGGGGTTTATTAGTCAGTCCAAGGGGATCATGCGCATCTATAGCGAACCCGACTTCGGAACGACCGTGAAGATGTACTTTCCTGCGCTGCGCGAAGGCACACCGGTCGCAAGCATCGAGGACGGCTTTTCGGAACAATTGGATCGCAATGATCGGCTCTCCGAGATTCTGGTGGTTGAGGATGAAGCAGATGTCCGAAAGATCATCGTGTCGCAGCTTCGTTCGGCGGGCTATAAGGTTCTGGATGTCTCGAGTGCGGACCTCGCTATGTCGCTGCTCGAAACCGGGTACCGGCCCAAGTTACTGCTGAGCGACCTTATCCTCTCGGGCCGTTTGCAGGGCCCTGAGCTGGCGAAACGTGCCAGGGCGCATGTAGAGGGACTGAAGGTTGTGTTCCTGTCCGGGTATGTGACCGAAGCTCAGTTCCATGGTGGCGATCTGGCAAACGACGAAGTTCAGCTGATCAAACCGGTCAGCCGGGCAAAGCTGGCCAGGACCGTAAAGCGCATGCTGTTTGAGAGTTGACCTCCCTGGTCACCAAAGCGTGAACAAATACCTGTTCGGGTGCTGGCAATACCCGTGTCCCGCGATATGATCAGCCCTTGTCCACCGCCACACACATAAGAGCGGTCCAACAAGGAGATCCGATATGCGTACCCCAATTGTCGCAACGACCCTCGCCCTTATCGCCACGGTCGCCCCGGCCGAGACATTCCGGTGGGCCGGGACAACTGACCCACAGACCATGGATCCGCACGCTGTCAACTCGGCTCCAGTCCTTGGATTTTTGAACAATGTCTACGAAGGGTTGGTGCGGCGCGGCAAGGATATGACTGTCGAAGGCGCTTTGGCCGAAAGCTGGGAGCCGCTGGGTGGCGATGGCTGGCGGTTCAATCTGCGCCAGGGCGTGACGTTTCACGATGGCGCGTCTTTTGACGCGGAAGATGTGCTGTTCTCGTATCAGCGGGCGAGTTCCGAGGCTGCGGATACAGCCAGCTGGTTCGCGCCAGTGTCCGAGGTGAAGGTCGTCGACCCCTATACCATCGATTTCATGACCACCGCCCCAAACCCGATCTTCCCCGACAGCATCGCAAACTTCATGATCATGGACAAAGGATGGGCAGAAGCGAACGGTGCTGAACTGCCAGCCAAGGATGCCGAGAATTTCGCAACGCTGAACGCCAATGGCACAGGTGCGTTTCAACTGTCCGATCGGCAACCGGGTCTGAAAACAACCCTCACACCGTTTGAGGGGTGGTGGGGTGAACCGGAACACAATGTGACCAGCGCCGAGTTCACGCCGATCCAGAACCCGGCAACCGCCGTCGCCGCGCTGTTGTCAGGCGATGTCGATATGATCGACCCCGTACCCATTCAGGATGCGGCGCGCCTGTCCCAAGACCCGAATGTCAACGTTATCCAGGGAATCGAGGCGCGGGTGATCATGCTGGGCATGGCACAGGCGGCCGAGACGCTAAAATACGGCGACGAGGGTGCGGCGAACCCGTTCCTGGATACCCGGGTTCGCACCGCAGTCGCCCATGCGGTGAACGTCGACGCCATTCTTCAGACCATTATGCGTGGCAGCGCCGAACCGGCGTCGCAACTGGTCAGCCCGGCGATGCGCGGCTTTTCACCCGGTCTGGCCGCACGACCCGAGTACTCTGTCGAGACCGCAAAAACTCTGCTGGTTGAGGCAGGATATGGTGACGGGTTCTCCTTTGGGCTGAAGTGTCCCAATGATCGCTACTTGAATGACGAGGCTGTGTGCCAGGCCGTGGTGTCGATGTTGGCCCAGGTGGGGCTCACCGCGGAACTTGATGCGATGCCGGTACGCAACTATTGGCCGGAACTGCGCGAGGACAATTTTGACATGTATCTGCTGGGCTGGTCCCCGGGTACTTTCGATGCCGAGCATCCGATCCGCTTTCTTGCGCACACGCCCGGTGAGAGTCTGGGCACCTGGAACTTCGGCGATTTCTCAAACCCTCGGGTTGACGAGCTTTTGCCATTGATCCAATCCGAGATCGACGAACCCACGCGCCAGTCGATGCTCGACGAAGCTACCGGAATTATCCAGTCCGAGATGGCCTATGTACCAATGTATGTCCAACCGCTGGTTTGGGGCGCGCGGACTAATATCGAACTGACGCAACGCCCCGACAACTTCTTTATCCTGCGCTGGGTGACGGTAAATTGAGCGGTCCGTGGCCGTCCAAACAGGGCGGCCACGGTAAACCGGGTGTAGAGAGTCTCTGTGTCTCCCACTGCTATGGCAATTGAGCAAATAAGCCCCTCCGGGAACCTTCTGTGAGCGGCTGGGGCATCTTTATTAGGGTCGTCGCGGTCCTGGTATTGATCCTGCTGCTGAACCGACTTGTTTCGCCTTATCTCATTGGCCTCGAAGACCTGCTCAGCCCCGAAAACGCCGTCGCGTTTCAACGGGGGTTGGTGCTGACCTGTGTGCTCTACGCGCTGCTGCTTGCGGTTCCATTCGTGCCGGGTGTCGAGATCGGGGTCGGTCTGCTCACCATGTTCGGGGCAAACGCGGCGCCGCATGTTTACTTCGCGACCCTCGGCGGTCTGACCCTGGCGTACAGCGTGGGACGACTTGTTCCGCTTAGGCTTCAGGCGCGAATAGCATTATCGTTGCGAATGCGCAGGACCGCGGCATTGATCCTGAGCCTGGAACACCTTCCTCATGCGGCACGGGTGGCCGCCATCATGGATCACGCACCGACGCGGTGGATCCCGTTTCTGTTGCGGCACCGGCTGATTGCCATGGCGGTGCTGTTGAACACGCCCGGAAACGCCATTATCGGCGGCGGTGGTGGCATCGCCCTTGTTGCCGGGATCAGCCGGTTGATATCGCCGCTGGCGTTTGTGGCGGTGGCGGGTCTGGCCGTCGCGCCGGTGCCCATTCTTGTGGCATTGTTTGGCGCCGAAACTGTGCTCTGCAGCCGGAACTGATCAAAAAACGGGCGTACCGCCTTGCTTGCAGCGGCAAAGACCGGCAGGGTCGCCATATGCTGGCCTATATTATTCAACGCGTCTTCCAATCTGTCATCGTCCTCTTGCTGGTCGGTCTGGTCGCCTTTTCCATGTTTCGTTTCGTCGGAGATCCGATTGACAATATGCTTGGCCAGGAACGGACCGGTGCCGATATTGAGCGATTGCGCACGCAGCTTGGCCTCGATCAGCCGTTTCCCGTGCAGTATCTGAACTTTCTTAGAGGGGCCATTCAGGGCGACTTCGGCATCAGCTACCGACAGGGGCGGCCAGTATCGGATATCATCGCCGAGCGGGCACCCGCAACGCTGGAGCTTGCCGCGGTTAGTGCGGTTCTCGCGGTTGGTTTCGGCGTTGTACTGGGCGTTTTTACCGCAATCCGACGAAACGGGATCACGGCCAACATCATCATGTCGGCTTCGCTCATCGGTGTCTCCCTGCCGACATTTCTGATCGGGATTCTGCTGATTTACCTGTTCGCGGTTGAACTTGGCTGGTTACCGAGTTTCGGCCGTGGAGAGGTTGTGGATCTGGGATGGTGGACTACGGGGTTCCTGACAGAAAGCGGGCTTAAGGCCATGGTCCTGCCCGCAGTGACCCTAGGATTGTACCAGATGACCCTGATCATGCGGCTTGTCCGTTCAGAAATGCTGGAAGTCCTGCGGCAGGACTATATCCGCTTTGCCCGCGCACGTGGGCTCAGGGACCGGGCAATCTATTTCCGCCACGCGCTGAAAAACACCATGGTGCCGGTCATCACGGTCGTGGGTCTGCAGTTGGGGGCGATCATCGCATTCGCCATCATCACCGAGACAGTGTTTCAATGGCCCGGTGTCGGACTGCTCTTTATAAACGCAATTCAGTTCGTGGATATTCCGGTGATGGCGGCGTATCTCATGCTGATCTCGGTCATGTTCGTCGGCATAAACCTTGTGGTCGACATCCTGTACTACTTCATTGACCCGCGGCTGCGGGTTGACCGCACGGCTGCCGCGAAATGACCGACACACCGCTTGAAAAATCGACCGAAACCGACGCCGGGGCAAAACCGCCGGGTGCGTTTGCACGCTTTATCGACGGCGATTTCTTCTTTGCCTTCAAACGCTCGCCCGTTGCGGTGATTTCCTTTGCTATGGTGGTAGCACTGGTTTTTTGCGCGGTGTTTGCACCGCTTGTCGCACCCTACAATCCGTTTGATCCTGCATCGCTCAATCTGATGAACGGGTTTTCAAAGCCGATGGAACCCAATGCCTTTACCGGCGAAACCTTCTGGCTGGGCACGGATGATCAGGGGCGGGATGTCTTCTCGACGATCCTCTATGGCCTCAGGATCTCGTTGTTTGTGGGGTTTGCTGCGGTCGTTTTTGCTATGGTGCTGGGCGTTACCCTGGGCCTGATCGCCGGGTACATCGGCGGCTGGATAGAGACAATCATCATGCGCATGGCCGACGTGCAGCTTACATTCCCCTCCATCCTGGTTGCCATGCTGATCTTCGGGATCACCAAGGGGTTCCTTCCGGTTCATCTGCGGGATGACGTGGCCATCTGGGTCCTGATCGTCGCCATCGGCCTGAGCGACTGGGTCCAGTTCGCCCGTGTTGTTCGGGGCGCGACATTGGTCGAGAAATCCAAGGACTACGTCCAGGCCGCCAAGCTGATCGGGCGGTCACCCGGCGCGATTATGTTGCGCCACATACTGCCGAATGTGCTGGGGCCTGTGCTGGTGATCGCGACAATCAGCCTTGCCCTTGCGATCATTGCCGAAGCGACGCTCAGCTTTCTTGGCGTCGGCGCGCCGCCCACGCAACCATCGCTGGGTACGCTGATCCGCATCGGCCAGGGCTTCCTGTTTTCGGGCGAGTGGTGGATCCTGTTCTTTCCGGCGTTGACACTGCTGCTGCTCGCACTCAGCGTCAACCTGCTGGGTGACTGGCTGCGCGATGCCCTAAACCCGAGGCTGCGATGAGCTTGCCGCCCGGGGACCTCGCCTCTACGCGGCGGCGCGCCAAGCCCGAAGATGGCTGGACATTGGCCGAGATCCACATGCACTGCCGGACATGTCGGACCGGAACACCCGGTGAAGGCACCCGCCCTTCGCGTGCTGTCACCACGGACGCATAGCACGTGGCACTCCAGCATTCGAGAAACGAACCACTGCTTGCGATTGAGGACCTCTGTGTCGAGATCCCGACCCGCCGCGGCGTGCTCAAACCCGTTGATCATGTGAGCTTCGAGATTGCCGCGGGTGAAATCCTGGGGGTGGTGGGCGAGTCAGGTGCCGGCAAGTCAATGACCGGGAATGCGGTCATCGGTTTGCTGGATCCGCCGGCGCATATCGCGGCAGGCCAGGTCAGGTTGAACGGACAGAGGATCGATAACCTGTCGCGTCAAGGTCTGCGGCGGGTGCGCGGCAAGGACATCGGGATGGTGTTTCAGGATCCGCTGACGTCACTCAACCCGCTGCTGCCGATCGGCGAACAATTGACCGAAACCATCCTGGAGCACCTTCCAGTCAGCGCCTCCCAGGCCCGCGAGCGCGCAGTTGCGGCGCTTGAGGAGGTGGGGATCCCGGCGGCGTCCAGCCGTATCGACAGTTATCCGCACGAGTTTTCGGGCGGCATGCGGCAGCGGGTGGTCATCGCCCTTGCGCTGTGCGCCGAGCCTGCACTGGTGATCGCGGATGAACCGACAACAGCCCTTGATGTCAGTGTTCAGGCGCAGATTATCAGCCTGCTCAAGCGTTTGTGCCGCGAACGGCAGACCGGCGTCATGCTGGTAACGCATGATATGGGTGTGATTGCCGAAGCCTCGGACCGGGTGGCTGTCATGTACGCTGGCCGTCTGGCCGAAATCGGGCCGGTCAGACAGGTCCTGACCGATCCGCAGCACCCCTACACCGCAGGTCTGATGGGATCGACCCCAGGTGCTTCTCTCGGACGGCGCAGGCTGAACCAGATCCCGGGGACGATGCCTGGGCTCAACGTCGTGCCCGATGGCTGCGCCTATAACCCGCGCTGCCCCATTGCGCAGGGCAAGTGCCGCGCCACCCCAAGCCCGCCGATGGTGGGCAACGCTGCCTGCTGGTTCCCGGGCGAGGTAAAAATATGAGCGTTCTTGTCAACGTCGTCAGCCTGACACGGATATTCGACGTCTCGAAACCCTGGCTCAACCGGTTCATCGAGCGACTGCCCCGGGCGTTGCTCAAGGCCGTGTCCGATGTCAGCCTCCAGATCGAGGAACGCACCGTCTATGCGCTGGTCGGTGAAAGCGGATCAGGAAAGTCAACCATAGGGAAGATGGTTGTGGGCCTATTGCCACCGACGGAGGGCGCGGTCGAAATCGCGGGAGTGGACCTCCATCGCGAGGACGATACCGCCCGGGTCGACGAGGTGCGTTCCGACATCCAGATGATCTTTCAGTCGCCATACGCCAGTCTGAACCCCAGATGGAAGGTGCGTGATATCATCGCCGAGCCCGTCGCGGCCCGTGGCGGCGACACCAGCGGCCTGCCGGAGCGGCTGTTGGTACAGGTAGGACTGGGGGCCAGTGATGCCGACAAGTTCCCGCATGAGTTCTCGGGCGGTCAACGGCAGCGCATCTGCATCGCGCGTGCGCTTGCCTCCAACCCCAAACTTATTGTGTGCGATGAGCCGACCTCGGCACTCGATGTCTCGGTCCAGGCGCAGGTTCTGAACTTGATGAGCGATCTGCAGGAAGAGCTGGGTCTGACCTACCTGTTTATCACCCATGACCTGACGGTTGTGCAGCATATGGCCGATACTGTCGGCGTGCTCTATCTGGGTCGGCTGGTCGAGGAGGCACCGCGTAAGATCCTGTTTGACGGGCCGCGGCACCCCTACACGCAGATGCTTTTCGAAGCGGCGCCGCGCATCGATGCCTTCGGTCGCGAGGTCGACCCGCCCAAGGGCGAGATCCCCGACCCGATCAATCCACCCACCGGCTGTGCCTTTCATCCCCGGTGCCCCGTGGCCATCGAGCGGTGCAAAGCCGAACGTCCCGAGATGCGGCAACTGGGATCCGCGCGCGTGGCGTGCCATGTTGCCAAGGCCTGAGCCCGTCTCCGGGATCTGACCGCCCACTTGACCCTACAGGTCCGGGATACACGGCTCTCCGTCTTGGCTGAAAGGATACGGGGCGTCGCGGTACTACGTACCTATCAGTGATGCCGAAAGGCGGTGCAGCCGGTCGCGATAGCCGGTGCGCGCAGAGGGCACATTGGGGTTTGACGTGATCGCAATGACCCGAGACACCGCCGGAAGGACATAGAGCATCTGCCCGCCATACCCCCAGCCGTAATAGGCTTGAACGCCCCCGATCCGGCGCATGAACCAGCCATAGCCATAGCCGTCACCGCTGAAAACACTTCGGGTGCGCGGCACCCAAGACGCCTCGATCCAGGTTTGGGGCAGAACCCGAGTGCCATCCGGCGCGCGACCACGATTCAGGTAAAGCTGACCGAATGCCGCCAAGGAACGGGTGCTCATCGCCATCTGGTTGCCGCCCAGATATATACCCTGCGGATCCTGGTCCCACCCGGTAATCCGGAACTCAGGCACCGCGCCCAACCAGTCGCGCGCCAGATCAAGGGTACTGCGGCCCGTTACGCGGGTAAGGATCGCGCTCAGCAAATGCGTCGAGGCTGTCGAGTACAGCATGCGTGTTCCAGGCTCGGTCACGAAGGGCGCCGCAAGCGCATGCCGGACCCAATTGGGGCTGGAGACCCAGCGCCCGTAGTTTGCGCCGGACTGTCGTTCCAGCCCGGCCTGCATGGACATCAGATGGCCGATTGTGACGCGGGACAGCCGGTCGTCCGGATCCGCTGGGATGCGGTCCATCAGGATCGGCGCCATCGGTTGGTCAGGGCTGCCCAGAAAACCACGGTCGATGGCGATCCCGACAAGCGCCGAAATCACCGATTTGGACGCAGACTTGATGTTGGTCGGCCGTTCAGGGGAAAAGCCGTTGAAGCCTTGCTGGTCGAGGATCCCCGATGGACCGGCAACCACTATGCTGCGCAGATTAGGCAGGTCTTCTTCCGTGGCCACCCCCTCGATCGCGAACGCGGGGGCCGCGCTGGCAGTGGCGGCAAGCAGAAACAGGCGACGATCCATACCGTGTAGTTAGCCCATCATCCAGGCTTGGGAATACCTCTTTTCTTTTCAGGTAAACTGCGGCATAAGCTCGCCATCGTGCGGGCAGCGGCCCGGGCGATCGGATCCCGTATACGACCCTGCTGGACGACATCCCGGCCGTGGCCTGTACGAACGGTTCGCATTTTCACCCTTCCAGAAAAGAGGGAGACACCGATGTCGATCACTGCTGAGCACAAAGAGCAGATTATCAAGGAATACGCCACCAAAGAGGGCGACACCGGTTCACCAGATGTGCAGATCGCCATTTTGAGCAGCCGGATTTCGACCCTGACGGAGCATTTCAAGACCCATAAGAAAGACAATCATTCCCGCCGCGGGCTATTGATGATGGTCGCCCAACGCCGCAAGCTTCTGGATTATGTGAAGCGCAAAGACGAAGCGCGCTACAAAACGCTGATTGGAAAACTCGGCATTCGCCGGTAAACCTGCGGAAAACGCGCCCCCTCGGGGCGCGTTTTGCTTAATGGGGCGGTTGCCGTGCGCCCCCCTGATCCCACGGCAAATGTCCGAAAGGCGCCTACCCCGGTCCCCCGGGTCTGGCGTCAGGATGCGATGAAACCGGGGGACACAGGCGGCCGTCTGCCAAGGGGCAGCGCCGCGAGAGGAAACTATATGTTTAACACAGTCACGAAATCCATCGAGTGGGGGCATGACACCCTGACCCTCGAAACAGGCAAGGTTGCGCGCCAGGCCGATGGCGCCGTGGTCGCCACCTATGGCGAGACCAGCGTACTGGCAACCGTCGTATTCGATAAGCAGCCGAAGCCCGGCTTGGACTTCTTCCCGCTTAGCGTCCACTATCAGGAGAAGTACTATGCTGCGGGCAAGATCCCGGGCGGCTTTTTCAAACGCGAGGCGCGCCCGACCGAAAAGGAAACGCTGACAAGCCGTCTTATCGACCGGCCGATCCGCCCCCTGTTCGTAGATGGGTTCAAGCACGAGACCCAGGTGATTATCACCGTACTCAGCCACGACCTTGAGAATGATCCCGACATTCTGGGCATGATCGCCGCATCGGCCGCCCTGACACTATCCGGCGCGCCCTTCCTGGGCCCGATCGGCGGCGCGCGGGTCGGTTTCGTGGATGGCGACTATGTCCTCAATCCGGCGGTAGAGGATATGGACAAACTTCGGCTGAACCCCGAACAGCGCCTGGATCTCGTGGTCGCGGGCACCAAAGACGCCGTCATGATGGTCGAGTCCGAGGCCTATGAACTGTCCGAAGCCGAAATGCTGGGCGCGGTGAAGTTCGGCCACGACCAGATGCAGCCGGTGATCGACCTGATTACCGATCTTGCTGGCGAGGCTGCCAAGGAGCCTTTCGAGTATCAGCCACCGGACTACGCAGACCTCTATGCGAAAATAGAGGGTCTTGGCGGCGAAGCCGTGCGGGCGGCATTTGCAATTACCGATAAGCAGGAGCGGACGGCCGCCCTGTCCGCCGCACGCGAGAGCATCAAGGAGGGCCTAAGCGAGGACGAGCTTGAGGACAAAAACCTCGGGTCGGCGATGAAGAAGCTGGAAAGCTCGGTTGTCCGCGGCGATATCATCGCAACCGGCAAGCGGATCGACGGCCGGGATCTGGCCACAGTGCGCCCGATCGTTTCCGAGGTTGGGATGCTTCCCCGTACGCATGGCTCGGCCCTGTTTACGCGTGGCGAGACACAGGGCCTGGTGGTTACCACACTGGGCACCGGGGATGATGAGCAGATCATCGACGCGCTGCACGGCGAAAGCCGCTCGAACTTCCTGCTACACTACAACTTCCCCCCCTATTCGGTGGGCGAGGCAGGTAGAATGGCCGGACCAGGGCGGCGCGAGATCGGCCACGGCAAGCTGGCCTGGCGGGCGCTGCAGGCGGTCCTGCCCGCACCGACCGACTTTCCCTACACCATCCGTGTGGTGTCCGAGATTACCGAGTCGAACGGATCCTCCTCCATGGCGTCGGTCTGCGGCGGCTCGTTGTCGATGATGGACGCAGGTGTACCGCTGAAGGCGTCTGTGGCCGGTGTGGCGATGGGCTTGATCCTGGAAGACAATAGAAAGTTCGCGATCCTCACCGATATTCTTGGCGACGAGGATCATCTGGGCGATATGGATTTCAAGGTCGCCGGTACCGAAAGCGGGATCACCTCGCTGCAGATGGATATCAAGGTCGCCGGCATCACACCGCAGATCATGGAGCAGGCACTGGCGCAGGCCAAGGATGGCCGGATGCATATCCTGGGTGAAATGGATAAGGCACTGAGCTCAGGACGCACCGAGTTCAGCGCGCATGCGCCGCGGATCGAAACGATGAATATCCCATCGGACAAAATCCGCGAAGTCATCGGTTCGGGCGGTAAAGTCATCCGCGAAATCGTCGAGGTTTCGGGCGCCAAGGTCGATATCAACGATGACGGTGTCATCAAGATCGCCTCACCCAATGCCGAGGCGATCGAGAAAGCGCGCGGGATGATCCATGCCATCGTGGCCGAGCCCGAAGTGGGCATGATCTACACCGGCAAAGTTGTGAAAATCATGGACTTCGGGGCCTTCGTCAACTTCTTCGGAAAGCGCGACGGGCTGGTCCATGTGAGCCAGATGTCCAACGAGCGTGTGGGCCACCCCAAGGATGTGCTTCAGGAAGGCCAGGACGTGAAAGTCAAGCTCATGGGCTTTGACGACCGTGGCAAGGTGCGCCTGTCGATGAAGGTCGTCGACCAGGAGACCGGCACGGAAATAACCGAAGACGCATAACACGCGTATCTTCCACTGATCACGGGGCGGCGTTGCAACACACCGCCCCGTTTTTTTTGAGTCCCGCGGGTGGGCCTAAGCGCTTTGCGGGACGGGTGGTATTCGATAGGTTCTGGCCGACAAAAGGCAGGGGCGGGCATGCGCATCGGATTTGACTATGGTGGGACCAAGATTGCTGGGATTGCGCTCGCCCCGGAGGGCACCACGCTGGCACAGGTTCGTGTCCCGACACCCCGGCACGACTATGACGGCGGTATCAATGCAATAAAGGGAATGATGCAGCAGTTGGAGGCCGAGGCAGGCGCAAAGGCCCAAAATGTGGGTATCGGCGTTCCTGGATCTGTCGACCGCAACAACGGCCGCATCACCCTCGGTAATTCGGTCTGGCTGCATGGCCGGGACCTTCGGGCGGATCTGCGCGCCGCTCTCGACCGGCCTGTGGCTGTGGCCAATGACGCCAATTGCTTTGCGCTCAGCGAGGCTGTCGACGGCGCCGGGGCCGGGGCCAAAGTGGTCTTCGGGGCGATTCTCGGCACCGGGGTCGGCGGCGGCGTGGTCGTCGATGGAACGCTGATCGAAGGTGCGAATGCCATCGGCGGTGAGTGGGGCCATATCCCGCTGCCGTCACCCCGGGATGATGAACGTCCCGGTCCGGTCTGCAGTTGCGGTGTCGCGGGCCATACCGAGGCCTGGCTTTCCGGGCCAAGTCTTGCTGCGGACTACGCCCGGCGCATTGGAGAGCCGGTTGAAAACGGCCCCACCGCGCCCGAAGTTATCGCCTTGGCTGATGTTGGGAACCCGGACGCGCGCGAGACCATGGACAGGTTCGAGGATCGCCTGGCCCGCGCACTGGCGACGATCATCAATTTTCTCGATCCGGATGTGATCGTCATGGGTGGTGGCCTGTCGAATGTGGACAGGATTTACCAGAACGTGCCGCAACTGATTAAGACGCATGTGTTTGGCGACAAGTACAACACGCGACTGCTGCGCAACGTCCACGGTGACAGTTCCGGTGTCCGCGGCGCCGCCTGGCTGGTGCCGCGGGTATAGACCGGGCCGCAGCCTCGGCCCCTAAAGCGTTACGCGAAAAACCTGAATCATCCAACACTGGCTGGAAATTAATGATTTCAACGCGTTAGGTGATGCTTGATGCTTAGCGCTCTAGGTATTTCGTCAAACGCTTCAGAATGGAACTGCGGCAGTGAAACATGCCGGGGCGCCACCGTCCGGGTGCCGCAGGGTCAGCGAATGTGCATGTAGCTGTAACCGCTGCGCGGCATCAAGCGCCCGCCCGCGCGCGTAAAATCGATCCCCTGCAATAGGGTGACCCAAGCTGAGCAGGTGGACCCGGATCTGGTGCGAGCGGCCCGTAAGCGGGGTCACCTGCAGGCGCGTAACCGCGCCCTCCTCGGCCTGAACCCGCCATTCGGTCACCGAGGGTTTGCCGTTCGCCTTGCATACCTTCTGCAACGGTCGCCGGGGCCAGTCGCAGATCAGCGGCAGCTCGATCCGGCCCTGATCCTGCGCCGGACGCCCCCATACCCGCGCAACATATGACTTACCGAGCTGCCGGCGTTCGAACTGCCGGGCAACATGTCTTTGTGCCGCGCGCGTCCGAGCAAAGACCATGACCCCCGAGGTGTCCATGTCCAAACGATGGAGCAGCAATGCCTCGGGGAACTCCGCCCGCACCCGGGCCTCAAGACAGTCGGCCAGGCTGGGGTTCTTACCAGGCACCGAAAGCAATCCGGCGGGCTTGTCGACCACCAGCAAATCCGCATCCGCATGCAGCACGGTCAATGGGGCAA
>JBCCYF010000086.1:0-18876 GCA_039190275.1 Pseudomonadota bacterium
CGCGCGCGACATCGGCTATGTGCCGAACCGTGCGGGGCTGCGCCTGCGCACGGGAAAGACAAATGTCATCTCGTTGGTGCTGGGGACCGACAACGAGGTTACGGATCATACCGGTCAACTGGTCTCGTCCATTGCCAGGGCACTGCGGGACACCCGCTATCACATGATTGTCACGCCATACTTTCCGCAAGAAGATCCGCTTCGCCCGGTACGCTACATTGTCGAGACGAGATCCGCGGATGCTGTGATCCTGAACCGGATCGAAACGGTCGACGCCCGTATCGACTATTTGACCGAGCGCGGCTTTCCTTTCGTCACCTATGGCCGGACAGACACCTGCGCGGGCCAGCCGTTCTTTGACTTCGACAATATGTCCTTTGGCCGTATCGCCGCGCAAACCCTGATCCGGGCCGGGCGGCGGCGCATTGCCCTGTTGGCCCCGCCGCTACAGCAAAGCTACGCCCAACATATGCTGACCGGTGCACAGGCGGTGCTGAACGGTGCAGGGCTGTCGCTGGACGTCATAGCCGGCATAAACTCAGACGATGCGGGGCATGTATTGCGCGACGGCGTGGCGGGCTATCTTGGGCGAATGCCGCAGACCGACGGCTTGATCTGTCCCTCGACCACCGCGGCGATCGCGGCCGTGGTCGGGTGCGAGCGCCAGGGGCGTGTCATTGGCGAAACCGTGGACGTGTTCGCAAAGGAGGCTATTCCGTTTCTGGAGTACTTTCGCCCCCAGTTGAAATCCGTGATCGAAGACGTGGCCGAGGCGGGCACGTTTCTTGCCCGCGCTGCCATTCAGGCCATCGAACAACCCGACCTGCCGCCGCTACAACGGCTGGTCGAGGCAAAACCCATCGGGGATCCTACAGGCTATACCAATACCGGACAACAATCCCACAGGTAGCCGAAAGCATTATGCGAAAAACCCGAAACACCCAACGCTGCCTGAAACTGAAGGTTTCAGCGCGTTAGGTGATGCAGGGTGCTTCAGGTATTTCGTCAAACGCTTTGGACAAGGCGTTGGAACCCTACTGCGAAACCATCTGCCAGAGGAGCGTCTGATCCCCACCGAGCTTCGAGTGTGCCAGCGGCCGGAACTCTTCGGCCAGTCGATCAAGCGCGGGATCTGGATGGAGGGTGAGGTATGCCTCAGCCCAGGCCAGATTGAACCCTTCCAGCTGACGCGAGCCGTCAAAGTAGGTCTGCACCTGTCCGGTACGGGCCAATGTGGCGCTACCGGTCCGAAGGTCGCTGACGGAATAGTCCACGATCCGCTTTAACGCACCATCGCAGACCTCGGTCAGATCAATCGCGGCGTTCCTGAGCAGGGCGGTCGTCAGAACCAACGGGGCGGTTGAATGCAGTTGATAGTGCAGCGCAAAGCGGCCGCGGGACATTTCCTGCGGCAGGCTTCCGTCCGGTTCCGCTTTGCACATCACATAGCGCGCCGACCAGGCGGCCCAGCCGCGCTGAACCGGATCGTCAGTCAACACGCTGACCGACGCCGCCGCCAGCGCCGCCCAGGCCCTGAGGTTGCCCTGCGCAGCGCCGCCCGGGGCATCCTCTTCCCAAAAGTGCATCTGCGTGTCCACCAGACCGGACAGCCAGTCCAGGCTCACATGCACGGCGTCCGCGTCCTCCGCCAGTGGAATTGTTTGCCGCAAGACCAGCCCAAAACCCGCCAACCGCGAGCCGATGGTAAGGCGGGCCGTTGGTGTTCGCAGGTCGCTGAGCGCGTCGGCCCGTGCCCATGCCGCGATCTGTTGCACCACGCAGTCGGCCGCCACGCTGTCGCTGGCGGCATATGCGGAATTGGCCTGACGCGCGAGATCACGCAAGAACTGATCCACGGGTGCGAGCGCCCGGTCCATTGCCGCATCCGCTGCGGCATCCAGATCCGACCGGCCCGGGCTATCGGGCGCATAGCGGCTGCCATAGGCGAGGCTCAGAACCGGCGCAGGGCCAGCCGCACAGTGTTGCGTGTCATCCGCCGCCGCAGACGGGGCGCCGTAAAACGCGACCGTCGCCGCGAGGACCGCCAGCAGCGCTCTCATGGACGGCTGAGACGCAGCAGTCCGGCCAGTTCACCGGCGGCGGTCTGTCCGGCGGCGGACGCCAGGTCCAGCCAGTCAAGCGCTGTAGCCTCATCTCGCGTGGCGCCCAGTCCATGGGCGAGCATGTATCCCCACTCTGCCATGGCCTCGGGATGACCGGCCTCCGCGGCCTCGGCAAGCAAAATCGCTGAGGTTTCGAGTTCCGCAGGAGTTTTGGCGTTCGCACGCAGCAGCAAGGCATACTCTGTCTTAGCGGCCGGATCGCCCGTGCGCGCCGCCGATCGATACAGGTGGTTGATATCAAAACGTTCGTTCACACGTTGCTGTACGGTCGCCTCGGCACGGCGATACGTGTTCAAAACCCAGTCCTGATCGGCCGGGCGGGAACTTGCGACCAGTGCAAGCAAATGATCCGCCGCCGCCTCGGGATCATAAGTCTCAAGCGCCCGATCAGCCGCCAGGTCATATAGCGCGCGATGCGCCTGCATGTCGCCTTCGGCCAGCAGCCGCAACTGTACCTCGCGTGCACCCGGAATATCTCCCTCGGCATAGGACTGCGCTTGCGCATCGCTCAGACCCAGACGGGACAATACATTGCCCCGTTCCAGCGCCAGACCGACCTGCAGCCAGTGATGCGCACCGGCGGTATCGCCAATCAGCGCATGCGCTTCGGCGAGTTCAGATACATCCTTGGTATTACAGCGCATCAGCGAAACAGCGCGATCCAGGTAGTCGGCCGCTCGGTCGCGCGGAACAAACGGGATGGCGAACATATTTGCCAGAAAATCGCCCCGTGCGTCGATAACCTCCGCAAACTCCTCGAACACGTCCCGGGCCGGAACCTGTCCGCCCAGCAGACGCGCTTTTAGACGGATCGCTGCGCCCTCGCCTCGTTGCCCCGCGCGGGTCAGCAGGGTCAGTACTTCCGCCGCCACCTCCGGATCGCTGGCACTGTCCTTGATCAGCGCCACCGCCAGATCCAGCGCTGTAGTGACACCGTTGTTCAGGTGGATGCGGCGGAACAGTTCGACCGCCAGCGTGCGCTCGGTCGGGTTGGTTGCCAGATCGAACTCCAGCAGTGCAAAGGCTTCCAATGCCTTGGGAGATCGGTCTGCGCGTGCCGCCCACACCCGGTGCGCATTGGTCGATGCCATCGGATCCAGCTGCAACCGTTGCAGCAGATTGGCAACCGACTGCACGCGCCCGTCCAAAGCCTCGCTTTGCATCTTGGCCAGCAGGAACGGCTGTTTGTGGGGATCCAGGGCCACCAAATCAGGCGCACTGACCCCGACAACGGCGTGACCGGTCGCCGCATAGCTGCGCGCCCAGACCTCGGCTTCGGCCAGATGCGGGGCGGTGTTGACCTGGCATCGGTACAACCGGTCCAGATCGTTCATGGCTGCAGCCGAGCCAAACCGACTGACCGTTTCCGTCAGGAGGTCGGCAACACGATTGACCTGCGGGCCGCTGTCGCGCCAACGCACCAGTTTTTGCGCCAGAATCCGCATCCCGTCCGGATCCTTTTGGGCCGCGGCCTGTTCCAACAACGCCAGGATCTCGTCCTCACCAGCCCAGCGCCCGCGGCGCAGCTCAATTTCCCCGGCCAGTCCGGTGAACACCCAGGCCGGCGCACCGTCCAGCGTCGCCAATTCACGCAGATACGCCACATAGGCACTCTCGCGGTCCGCCACGATGTCACTGTCAAGGTTCACCCCAAGCTTGAACAGGGAGGAGACCGACGGACGGGTGCGCCCGGCGACAGCGCTGTGATTGTAACCCAGCATGTCCAGCACCACCCGGATAGACGCGTCACCAGTTATCCGCAGTTGATCCAGCTGCGCATCGGGTACAACGATCCCCCCCTCAGCCGCACGCTTTAGGTATACCAGCATCTCGGCGTTGTTTTTGCGGGCAGAATCGGCCCCAAGGTGATGCTCGACAACACGCCACGCCGCCTCGGCACTGCCCAGGTCGGCGGCAAATTTGGTCCAGTCATAGGCCAGATCTGGATTGGGCTTTACCAGATCGCCCCCCTCGTACAGACGCGCGATCTTTTCCGCGCGCGCGCAAATGCCTTCGTCCAATGCGCCCAGCAACCCGCCAAATGCCAGCGTGACGGTCACATCCAGCGGCGCGCTCCAATCGGGCAGAGGGCGACCATCAAGCTCCATTCTTGCAATGTTCAGCAAGGCGTCAGCGTTGCCCGCCAGGCCCGCGTCACGGATCAGGCCGTGCGCAAACGCAAGGTCGCGCTCCACCCCAATTCCATTGAGGTAGTATTGCGCCAACAGCATCTTTCGATTGTTGGTCAATTGAGCGGCCCGGGCGCGCAGTTGGTCCAGATACCCGGCTTCGCGCAAGGCGTCGAACTTGGCGGCATCTGAATAAAGCGATACCCGCGCAAGCAATGCACCATCCCCGGCAAACCCGTCGTCCAGCGCCTCCAGACGCGAGATCAGGGCATTGATAAAGACGAACTGGCCTTCCGGATCCGCGACTTGCAACCGCCGGATGTCACGCTCAAGAAAAGCGATCCGCTGCGTATCGGTCAGCACATCGTTGCCGGGGCTCTGGCTGACCGCCCCAACCGACGGCTCGGGCGCCGGCGGACGGCAGACCATCTGGGGCGCGTCCAGCACTGGCGGACGGAACAACAGATCCAGGCTCTGTGCCCGCACTTGCGGCGCCGGAAGTGTCATGGCGAGCGCGAGCGCCACGCTGTACAGAAGTCTCATTGCAGGACCCTTTCGGTATAGCAGGCCGCCAGACGGGGGGTCGCGCCCAGATCCGCATCGGTGCTGATCTCAACCGCGTTCAACTCCTCGATTGGCACGCCTGTCAGCGGCAGATAGAAGCGCCCTGTCGCGGCCTGACCCTCATGGCGGATGATGTGGCGGGTATGGCTGAACCCAGAGATGCCTGTGAACCGAAACGCCACTTCGGTACCGCCAGCACCGCTGTCGAACATAAGCGTATAATCCTGTGACGGATCCAGCGCGCTGAGGTCCGCGACCAGAGGGGCCAAACCGCCCTGCCCGCTGAGGGGCAGCGGCACCCGGCAATTGTCTGTCGCGGCTGCAATAAGTTCGCCCATGGGCTGATGTCCAAAGCGTGCCAGCGATGCGTGGATCGGATTTTCCCAGACCAGTACCCGCGGTGGGGACTCCTGAAACGCACGGGATGTCAGATAGCTTGATATCGCCGCAAATGCACCGCCCTGCGGAACCGCATATTGTATCGTATCAAGTCCGGTGTATTCGGACAGGAAGCCAGCAAAATTCGCGGCTGCGAGCGCGGTGTACTCGGTTCCCACCACCGCCAACCGTTCAGCACCGGTGCCCCGGTCAAAAAGCACGGTGCCGGCAGCGGTGGCCGTCCGATCCTGCAACCGGGCCGTGGCGTAGCTTTCGCTACGCGCCTCGGGCAATGCCCGACTACAATGACGCTGCAACGCACTGCGTTTGTCAGACGGGATCGTCACCGGCCCGGTCGGGTGACTGGCATACCGCGCGCGATCGCTGTCGGTCCTGGCACCGGCAGTGTCCAGACGTGCGCCCACCGCTGCGGCAACACGTCGTGCGCCATTTGCCGTCCAGCGTGGATCGGCATGAAACATCGGCAAGCCCTCATCGGTGCCGCGCATCGCCAGACGGGCATCCACCGCCGCCACGCCGCGTGCTTCAAGCCGGCGGAGCATATCGAGGTAAACCGTTGTGGCGAGCGTCGGATCAAAGCCGAAGTCAGCAGCCTCGCGCGGCAGATACGCGGGCATCGCCAGACTTTTGGTCGGCACGGGCACATAGACCAGCTGCGTCCCACGCGTGGCGAGCGCGTCGGACAAGGCACCCACAGCCTCCACCGTTTCATCAGTGAAGGGATGGTACATCGCCAAATCCGGGTCGATCCGATAGAATACACCGTCGGCGCCCTCGACGCTTGCCAGGTGACCGGCCTCGGTAAGCGCGCGGCAGCCATAGGCGGACTGGGCAGCAGCCGGACCGACAGCGGCACAAACACCGGCGATTGCAAGGCTCAGGAGGTATTTCATATCAGGGCCCCCACAGGCTTAGTTGCTGGCGACCTGCGCCGCCAAACGTCCCACCACGAGCGGGATCAGGTTTCGGGATGTTGTCGAAATTGTCAGATCACGCGATTCAGCGCCGCGTTGCAGATAGTCCATGGCCTGTTGCAACACCGGGGGGCCGACATCACCGCGCGCCATCAGCTTCATCGCCAGCAGCAGCTCGGCACGACCATCATGGACAGCCCCGTGCCGCAGAACCCGTGCCCGAGTGGCGTCGGACATTGGGCCGAACAGGGTGCCCTCTCCATTGAAGGCGATAACGGCATCCAGGGCCATCACATTCCCTGCCCAGGCATGGGAGTAAAGAACTTTGATGAGCATATGTCGGCGGGACCACGGCTCGGACACGGGATCCAGGTGATGCATTGCCGCAATCATGTCGTCGAGCGCATAGATCCGGCCGGTACCCGCCGCGATTGCACTGTAGTAGGCGATGTCCGAGGCATGGGCCACGGGATCGCGTGCGATCAGGCGTGCGGCATACCGTTTGGCCGCCAGTCCGTCCTTGTGATCCCCAAGGCGCGCCATATCGTTGTCGTCGATATCGAGACCGGCAATCATCGCCTTACGGGCAACGCGGAGGTATCGGTGCGGCAGGTGCCGCGTATGCCGCAGTTTCTGGATCGAAACCGCACTGATCGCCCGGCTCTCGCGCTGCTCGGCTGTCATGGGCAACGACTGCGCGACGGCGCCGCTGGTGAGGGTTGCAGCGAGTAGAACAAAGAGGGCGAGGCTTCTCATGATCCGCACGCCCTCACCTGATTGTCCGGCAAGACCTGTCCCCAGGCGCTCAGCGTAACCGGCGTATCGCCCCTGAGGTCTGTCGCGATCACACGGCTCTGCCCCGCCAGATCACCGCCCAGCAGACGGGGGATCTGTTCCGAGAAATCGTTTCCACTCAGGACAACATGTTCGGCAGTTGCGGTGGCCAAACCGGATCCGTTCTGTCGCAGAATGTTGCCTGTCAAATGCGTATTGACCTGCTCCTCCTGCGCCGAGATCCAGATCCCTGCGCTGCGGTTGCCCGACACCAGATTGCGCCGCACCAGCGTGTCACGGCTGCTGCGAACCTCGATCCCCTTCTTGCTGTTGGCGACAACAAGATTGCTGTCGACCCGACCGCAGTTCGCATCTGCCACAGTGATCCCGCCACCCTGCCGCCCGGACACGATGTTATGTGTGACCGTGGCATTGTGGCTGGCCGATCGGACGGCTATTCCGGACTTCTCGCCACCCAGGATCACATTGCCCGAGATGAACCCGGACACTGCGCCGTTGAGCAACCGGATTGCATTATTGCGCACATCGGCACCAAACAGATTACCGGTCACCCGGGCATGGGACGCCCCGTCGATCACAACAGGGGCATAGCGTGCGCCGCGGAAAACACTCCCGGATACCTCGACGCCTGTGACGGCTTTCACATAAAGTGAGTCGACATCGTAGAACCGGCTGTTTCGGACATAAGACGCCCGTGGCGCGCGCATGAGATCATTTTTCAGTATCGTCAACCCGCTGAATTTACGGGTGTTTCCAAAACCCAACCCACGGAACGTTGCGTTGTCCACCTCAAGCACTCCGCTTGCTGTTGTGGTGACAAATGGTCGGAATCGTGGGATCCTAAGGTTCTGTGTACCGGCCGAGCGAACCGTAGCTCCGTTGATCCGCACATGGCCGAAGTTCAGCAAAAAAGCCCCGTCCGGGCGGCTCATGGTAAGGGTCTCGCCCGGCGTCAGATCGAGCGCGGCATCAGACCAGACCACCAGCGGCGTGCGGATCATCGCGCCATCACTTAGATGCAGATGATCCGTAATGTCGCGCAGCCGGGCACGACCGCCACGGATGACAAGCGCCACCATATCAGAAGAGGATTGCGCACCGGTGAGCGCACCGAGTTCCTTGCCGCCAAAGGACTGGTCTACACGGGCCAGCGGCAACCGCAGATCCAGGTACATCAGCTGTGCGGGACCGCTCGGGACCGTGTCCCGGCCAGGCTGGGGTGGCAATGCCTGCGGGGCGGGACCCGCCACCCATTCCGACAGTCCGGCGTCAAACAAAAGCTGCAGGACCGTCGCCTCTTGCGCCTGCGGTGTATCCATCTTTTCGCGTAGCGCGGACAGCGCATTGTCGATGTTTCGCAGGTTGCCCTGAGGGAATGCCTGCGCGGCGCTGCCCGTCAGCAGGGCGGCCGCAACAATCCAGCACAGGGCAAGACGGCTAGGCATAACGGGCCAATGGCACGTCCGGTCGGGCCGTTCCGGCCGGATCGATGGTCAGGAACATCACCTCAACCGGGTCATCGGTGCGGTTTGTCAGCTTGCTCCGCAAATGCGGGTCCAGCAGGATACGGCCACCTTCCACAACGTCCGTCTGCATGTGTGCATTTGAAACGTGCAGGTTGCCCTTCACCACGATTGCTTCGCGTGCAGACATCGGATCCACTTCAAGCGATGACCCCGCTTTGATGTTTAAAGCGGACAAATTGAAACAACTTTTATCTATCAGCTGTTCAAAATCGCCCCAGGCGTGAGCGGTCGCAGTATGCTTTTCAACCTCGGGGCGCTTTTCCGCCTTCAGTTGCTCGGCCACTGCTTTGACGTTCTGATCATGTCCCATCCGGGTGACCAAAACCGCATCAGGGGTGTCGATCACGATCACATCCGACATGCCGACCACAGTGACCAGCCGATCGCTTGACCGGACCATGGAGTTGTTCGTGTCCACCGCCACGACGTCGCCCTGAAGCACGTTCCCGTCTGCATTCGCGGGGGAGATGCCGTACATGGCCGTCCAGCTGCCGACATCAGACCAGGAGACGTTCAAGGGCGCCAGTGCGATGCGCTCGGTCTTTTCAAACACCATGGACTCGGTCGGGGCCGAGGTCGCGCGTCCGAAGCTTTCGGCCTCAAGCACCAGACCAGTCGCGACAGGGACCGCTTGCAGAAGGGCCTGTTCGACAGCCAAAACAGTCTCGGGGTCAAACCTGCGGTACTCTTCGACGATTGTCGCGGCGGCAAACATGCTCAGTCCAGACGCCCAATAGGCTGTGCCGCTGTCCACCAACGCCTGAGCCTCGGGCTTCGGGGGCTTCTCGACAAAACGATCGACGATGTGCAGACCCGGAATGTCGGTCGTGCCGCCGTCCGTGATATAGCCGAACCCCGTCTCAGCGTAGCGCGGGGTGATGCCAAAGGTGATGATATGCCCACGCTTGGCGGCCTCGGCCATGTCCAGGATTGTTTTGTTCAGGTCACCTTCGATCACATGATCCGCCGGGACGACCAGCATCAACGCCGCCGGATCCTGCGTCAGCAACTGCAGCGCCGCTGCCAAAACAGCCGGACCGGTGTTGCGCCCCATAGGCTCGTGGATCACCTGCGCGTCGCACTGGATTTGCGCCAGTTGGCTGGCCACGGTTCCAGCATGATCGATCGAACTAACCACACAGGGCCGACCAAACGCAGGGACCCTGTGGCGCTGCATGGCCGCCTGGAAGAACGTCAGTGAGTTCGCGGGGCCGACCCTCTGAAACTGTTTCGGGCTTTGCTTGCGCGATACTGGCCAGAGGCGTGTTCCGTTTCCACCACAGATCACCAGAGGATAGATTACCGACATTAGCTTTCCTTTTGACCCATAAATGAGCCATCGAGGAGGGAGCGTGTCAGGCGAACGCGGGCGGGTTTGCCGATATCCTCGGCACCCAGTTCGTCCTCAACTGCAAGTAAAACAACCGGTAGATAAAGATCTCCTCGTGCTGCTGCGGCATTAGATGCAGAATTTAGCATAACTTCCACCGCAACAGAGCGACCATCTTCAAAGTCTAGAAAGACATCCTCACCACCCATTGCTTTCGCAATCCCTTCGATGCTCATCTGTGTTTGCACTCTGACATCGATATTGGATGGGAAAAAAGACAGAATTGGGTCGCTGGGAAGAACAGTTGCGCCTTCATACACACCGTCGGACACGTTTACTTCACAATCGCAGGGTAACGTCACATTAAGGACATCACCGCTGTTCGCCGCGATTGTAAAAACCACGTCGCCTGCCCTGGCCTCTGGGTTCAGGAAGGTGAGCTGACCTGCGCTGGTCGCGCGCATATCATGCCCGTCGCGCATAATGAAAACCGGGCGCGGTTCGTAGCTCTGGGTATAGCGTTGGTGGATCGCCAGCGCCGCCACACCGATCAGCGAAAGCGACAGCGCCAGGGTCAGAGTGCGCTTTAAAAACCGACCGAAACGCCGCCCATCCTCGACCGGCGGGTTTTTGGGACGCGTGGGGCCAGAGTACCCCAGCATGGCACCCAATGAGATAAAATCCCCCGCGATATAGCTGTTCAGAATATAGCGTAGCTGCGGCAGATGCGGCCCGGTCGGGTCCAGAAACTGCAGGATCAGCTGGTTTTCGCGGGATTGCGCTATACGTGCAACCGGGAAGAGGTTGATGGTGAAGCCATCGAAATCAAACTGCAACCGCACCGGCAGCTGGCGTCCCAGGATCGACGGATCGACCGGTCCGGGAACCTCGACATAGGCCGCAATAGCCGACAGCCCGGCGCCCTTGACACGTTTGTCGCCCAGATGCGCTGTAAACGGCACCGGGACCACCGGGTGTTCCGTGTCATAGGCAAACTCTTCGGGCAGAGTGGCAGGCCGCATGGTCGCGGCGTTCAGATCTCGGTTCATCAGAGAGTCCATCGTCATGGCACGGGTCCTCAAACCTTGGTGAAGAACATGATGGCGACTGTCAGCCAGGTCAGCGCCAGAACATGATGCGCGGAGGATTCAAACGCCCGGATGCGCTGCGACAGCGCCGCGACACTGACCGCGGCACCGGACGACTGTCGGGTCCATTTCTGCTTGTCCAACCGGAAGAACACGAATGTCTTCACCGCGGCACCGGCGACCTGACTGAAGTACAGGATCAGCGGATGGCTGACGGGGAACCACTGTCCGCGAAACACCGAAATGATCACACAGAACAGATAGCGGGTCGCCATGACCCAGGCGATATACAGCGGAATCACAGAGACGGAGTACAGGGCCGCAGCCAGCATCACGGTGATCGGCCCGGCCAGTGTCGTCCACATAGACACGCGTTGGTCGAGTATCGACCACCAGGTAAAGTAGCCGATCTTGCGCGGGCTCTGGCCCAGCGCCCGACCATTGGTGCGCATCATGTTCCCGAACCACCGGACCATGAGCACCTGAGCGCTCCCGAGGAAGGTCGGCTTTGGCTGCGTTTCCATCGAGTGGGACTGGACGTCGGGAAGATAGGCCATTTCGTAACCGTTCTTCAGCAACCAGTACCAGGTGGACTTGTCGTCCCCGGTCAGAAAGTTGACCCGTCCCAACCGCCAATGATCAAGATAGTCGTTGCGAATGCCATTTACAAAACCCGGCCGGGTCGCCAGATCGGCGCGAAACACCGACATCCGTCCGGTCAATGTCAGGACGCGGTTGCTCAGACCCATCGAACACATCATGACCTGGCGCTGGTTGAACCGCATGATAAACCAGTCGCGAAACAGGTTCTTCTTCTCGATTACCACCGCCTCATCCGTGGTGAGCGCACCCACATTCGGGTCCGTGAACATCGGCGCGGCCTGGGCGACGATGTCTTGCGGCACGCAGGTGTCCCCATCGACAAACACCACGATGTCCCGCGCTGTCGGGCAAAACCCGTCAATGATCCGCAACGTCTTGGCCAGCGCATCCCGCTTGCCGTTCGCCGCGATACGGTCGACCGACAGTTGTACCGAGGACATGTCGCATGGCATAGAGTGAAAGATCTCGCGGATCAGTCGTTCGTCCGCGCCGTCCACTACCGATGCGACGATCGTGGCGCCGTTCGATGCTTCGGCCGCCGCAAGGAATAGGCTGCGGTAGACCGGTATCGTAACTTCGGGCTCGACCATGTAGGACGTCACCAGAAAGTAGGCGTGGCTTCGCCAGCCCTCGGCCCGATACCGCGCAAAGGCAGCCGCCTTCTTACGGGGGTAGACGAGCCGCCGGAAAATCACGGCGCGTGTGAAATTGATCATCGCCCAGGAATACCGCCAGGTACCCAGAAACCCGATGATGATCACGGTGTTCTGCGTGGCGTCCAAATCACCCAGATGGGCTGCCGGGACCGATGTCGCCAGCAGCACTATGATCGCAAAATACGCGAGGTGGTTGATGATGTGCCCCACCATAGTCGTTACCAGCAGATACCCTGATAGGTGCCGTTCGACACAATCGACCTGTTCATTCGCGCCAGATCCAGAACCGGCACCCGGTCGGCTGCTTTCTCTAGCGCACCAGCGGTTTCCTTGTAGAAGTTGCCCACCAGTACCGCGTCGGACCCGTCGATCAGCGTATCCAGATCGCCCACCAGCCTGTCCCGCAGGTCCGGGATCACAGCGTTGCCGCGCCCGGCAGTAGAATTGTCGGTGGAATAGGCCTCGTACACATAGGGATCATATATATCCACCTCGACACCGGTGCTGATCAGTCGGCTGGCGAGTTCGGCCAGCGGGCTCTCCCGCAGATCGTCGGTACCGGGTTTAAAGCTGATCCCGACAAATCCGACTTTTCGCGCCCCGGAGTCCGCAACCATTTTTTCGGCCCGGGTGATCTGCGCCTCGTTCGCCTCAAGGACTGCGTTCAACAGATGTGCCGGCGTGTCTTTTGTTCCCGCCAGATGGCGCAGCGCGCGCACATCCTTGGGCAGGCAGGATCCACCGAAGGCGAAACCGGGCCGCATGAAATAGCTGGAGATATTGACCTTGTCATCCGAGCAGAGGATCTCCATCACCGTTTGCCCATCCAGCCCGTTGGCCTTGGCGATGTTTCCGATCTCGTTCGCAAAGGTCACTTTTACCGCGCGCCAGGTGTTCGAGGTGTACTTCACCATCTCGGCGGTGCGCAGATCGACAACGTGGTTCTTGCAATGCAGGTTCGCATTGATCTCGGTCAGGATCGCCCGGGTGTAGTCGTCCAGCGCACCAAACACGATCAGGCCCGGATCATAGTAGTCGGCAATTGCCGTACTCTCGCGCAGGAACTCGGGGTAGTATCCAACGCCGAAGTCTACTCCCGCGGTCTTGCCCGAGGCCTCCTCGAGCAGCGGGATGCACGTCCCCTCCATACTGCCTGGAACGATTGTCGAGCGGATGATGACCGAGTGCGGGGCGTCCTTGTCGGCCAGTGCCTCCCCGATACCCTCGCAAACCCGCTTGACATATTTCAAACCAACCGACCCGTCCTCGCCGCTTGGTGTCCCCACACATACAAAAGAGGCATCGGTGTTCTTGACAGCAAAGCGCGCATCGCTGGTCGCGGTCAGCAAACCGTCCGCCACAACTTCCGCAATCAACGCATCCAGGCCGTTCTCAACGATCGGCGACTTCCCTGAGTTGATCGCGTCGATCTTGCCCTGTTCAACATCAACGGCAACGACCTGATGACCATCGCGCGCCAGGCACGCAGCCGAAACAACGCCGACATAGCCAATGCCAAAGATACTGATTTTCGCCATGTCACCCTCTGGAGTTCAAGCCGGCGCGTTAACACCGTGTTAAGATTCAATAATCCAGATAGGTCGTCGGGAAGCTGGGCCGGAGTATGGTAAATAAGGGCTAAAAATATGTCACATTTCTCTGTGCTTGCGGTCGCGTCTCACGACAAGCCCGGTCTGCGCAGAAACGCAATTTTGATTTTCTACTTTCACAACAATTGGTTATGATGAACCCTATGGGCCGTCCGAACCTCATTCGGCAAGCAATCACCAAATCATGACTTCGCCCGAATTCACGCGAAAATCGCCGCAGAAAGTCGAAATACTAGGTATAAATCCCGTAAGATAGGGACAATCAGTATCAGTTTTGCGGCTGATCCCTGGTGAATTCGAACACTTTCTATATCGGTCGAACGGGTTTTGGCTTTGAATTGGACAGTATTGTCCAAACCGAACATTGTGTGATTGGCAAAGCTGTGTGGAACCTGAAATCGGCCTGACAACGCGTCGTGTCAAGGTAAGGCTGCGAGGAGCGGACGGGTGTTCGGTCAAGCGCCGCGTTGCTTGACGCTGGCCCGTTTACGTTCAAGCCATCGTCGTGTCGGCACATCGCGGGTCAGTTGGATTGCCGTATCATATGCCTCGGCTGAGGCCTCCCACCGACCCAGCGCGCCGTTCAAATGGGCGCGCACGGCCCAGGCGGGCTGAAACGACACGATATCTTCGGGCGCAATGCGTTCCAGCATGCGCAACCCTTCGGCCGGGCCCACGTCTTCGGCAGTGACGGCCGCCTGGCTGACACGACCGCCGACCGTGGGATAGAGGCTGTTGAGACCGACAAAAAGCTGCGACAGCGCCCGCCAATCGATGCGCCCCGTGGTTCGGCGGGCGGCGTGGACCGCCTGAATTGCCGCCTCAAGCTGGAAGCGGCCAATTTCCCCGAAACCCGCGGCCCGCTGCAGAACCGCTTCGGCACGTTCCGTCATGCCAGCGTCCCACAGTCCGGTATCCTGTTCGGGCAACGGGACCAGAACGCCGTCCCGGACCCGGGCATGTCGCCGCGCGTGCAGGAAGCCGATCAATGACGCCAGCCCCAGAACCTCCGGCTCTTGGACCACATCCGTCAGGATCTCGGATAAGAACCAGGCCTCGTGCGAAAGTTCACCGTCACCGCACATCCAATCGACGGCATATGCCGCATACACAGCCTCAAGGACCGAGGCCATACGCTCGGGCCATACCTCCTGACCTGGCAGGGTGAACGGAACCCCTGCCTGCTTGATCTTGCGCTTGGCTCGCACAAGACGCTGCGCCATTGCCGCTGGCGATACCAGAAACGCCTGGGCAATCTGCTCGGCCTCCAGCCCCAAAACGGTTTGCAGCATTAATGGGGTGTGCACCGCGGGGTCGATCGCCGGATGGGCACAAACAAACATCAGTTTCAGCCGTTCATCCGGGATCTCATCCTGGGTCTGCGTAGTGTCAGGCATCTCGGGTACCTCGTCGCTGAAGTCCAACCGCCAGTCCCGCCGGACCTGATCGGTCAACCGGTTGCGTGCCACAGTCAGAAGCCAGGCTTCGGGCCGCTGGGGAATACCGTCCGTCGGCCACCGCGCAAGAGCTTTGACGAAGGCATCTGCCAGGGCATCCTCGGCGGCCATGATATCGCCCGATCGGCTGGCCATGATCGCCACCAGCTTGCCATAAGAGGCGCGCGCCACATCCGCCGCGCGCGCCGCCGCGTCAACCGTCACACGCTGTCCATCGCGGACGCGCGGATCTCGACCTTGCCGACCTGCGCTGCCGGGCATTTCTCGGCCCATTCCAACGCCGCATCCAGGTCAGGGACGTCGATGACGAAATATCCGCCCAGCGTCTCCTTGCTTTCGGCATAGGGTCCGTCCTGTACCCGCTTCTGGCCGTCCTTGACGGTGATCGTCGTCGCACTTTCGGCCGGATGCAGCCAGTCGGTACTGACGAAAACACCAGCTTCGTTGAGAGCACCGATATAGGCCCCGTAGACCTGTTTCATCTCGGCCCAATCATCCGGTGTCATATCCGCAAAATCCGCAGGGTCCGAGTAAAGAAGGAAAGTGTATTTCATAGCAGTGGTCCTTATGCAGTCACTTCAGCAAGGTTGTTGAGGCCTTGGATGAAAGTCTTTCCCATCATGCCATCCATGAAAAGTCCGAATACCCGCGCGATGGGGTTCATCCCCATATCTGCATCCAGCGTCCAGGTAACCTCCGTGCCGCCCTCGACCGGGCGCACGCGGATACGCTGGACTGGTTGCCCCATCGACCCCATATCGATGTCATAGACGACCATCTCATCGGTCACCTGCGAAACAGTCTGGGTGCCGGTTCCATCCTTCCCCTCGAAACGGAAGCCAGAGCCAAGCCCGCTAGCCGGACCAAAGGGTTCGATTTTCAGTTCGGGATCGGCGGTAAGATAAGGGTTGAAGCGCTGATACCCCTGGTTCGAAGCGGCCAGTGCCAGGATCTCGGCCGGGGCGGCCTGAACTATCGCCGAGCGCTCGATCTGAACCTTCGACGGCAGCAAGAGCGGCGCTGCTGCCGCAAGGGCGATAACGCCGGCGCCGATCATCAGAGTGCTTGCAAGTGTCATTTGTGTATCTCCTGTTCCTTAGTTTGTGAAAGCACGGATTTGGAGGCTTTCAACGACATGACGATCTGGCATGCCCGCCAATCGACAGACCCGGAAATTTTTTTTACCGAGACGTCGATGAGCGCGTGATAGGGCGGCACGGGTGTCATGGGGCAAAGGAGATTTTCCAGCTCGCGGCAACTGCCGACGGCAAATGAGCAGCCGACATCTGTACCACTATCTCGGCGATTTGCGGGTTCGGTGACCACTCAATTTCGTTGGAGCTGCGCATGGCAGCGATCTGGCTGCGATACCGATATCGGCCACGCGGGAGTTCTTGCGCTTGCCTGAAAACTGTTTCGCTAATCGAGATTTATACCGGTCCGGTGTGACCTGGGCATGTTTTGACGGGCACGATGCAGTCAAATTCTCCAACGCTTTCGTGACAACCCGTCATCGACTGGAATCTGACACGCGACTGCACACCCAAAACGCGCGGATTTTCAGGGCACGTATCCTCACGGACTTCACGCAACCTGTGAGTATTTCCCAAGGTTATAGTCCCCATTCAGAGCAAAAATTTCCCAAGAGGCGACACTTCCTCACCTGATGAAACGGCGGAGAGACCAGCGCTCTGGTTCGATCTCCGTGATAAATCAATCACTTGCGGAGCCTCGCTATGCTTTCAGAAATTCTTGCCAGCTTACGCGCCAGATTACTGACATCGTCGTCACTGGCCCAGGAAACCGTCCGCGACGGACAAACGCTGACCAACGGTTTTTTCCAAAGCGTTATGGTCGACAATACACCGGCATTCGTTTTGAACAATGACCTCGCCCGGTTCCTGAACTTTGGAGAGGTGGAAACCAACGGCGCCCCAGCCGCTGTATCAGTCGACGCTGACGACGTTCAGGTCCTTAACTTCCGCTTCGGAAACATCGAGGCCAACGGCGCCGATGCGACGGGTATCGAAGTCACCGACGGTTCCAGCGCGGACATCCGAAACTTCGGAAGCGTCGCGGGCACACTGAACGGGGTGGAGTTCACCGGAGCCGGTAGCTCGGGCACGCTCGACAATTTTCGTGGTGGCGTGATCTCGTCCGACAGCCGCGCTGTCGAGATTGAGGGCGAGGGCATCAGCGTTCGCAACTTTGGCGATATCATCGGCACCGGAGATCAGCGCAACGGTACCATCTACACCAACGCGACCGCCGAAGACGTCAGCATCTCGAACTTTTCGGGCGGCACGATTGACGCGGGCAACGGTAATAGCGGTGCTGGGATTTCGCTTGAGGTGGGTGACGAGGTTGGCGATGTGGTGTCCAACACAATCTTCAACGGCTTTGGTGCGACCATTCAGGGCCGTGGCCAGGCAGCCGCAGACAGTGGCGGCGCTGGCGATGGTATTCGCATTGACGATGGCGCCGAAGGGGCCGTGTCGCAGACCGACATCGTAAACAGCGGCCTGATCTCATCCGAAAGCAACCAGGGCACGGCGGCCGGTATCCGTATCGCTGACGGCGTATCCGCCGAGGGCCGTATCCTCAACACCCGGACCGGTACCATCGAAGGGGTGCGCAACGGCCTCTATGTCGGCGAAGGCGCGCATGACCTGGATGTCCAGAACTTTGGGGCGATCCAGTCGGGCAGCCGGGCAGTGAACATCGATGGCACTGGCGTAGACCTTCTGAACGGCGGCGACATCCTTGGCACCGGCGATCAGCGCAACGGCACCGTCTATGCCGATGGAACGGCGGACGACTTTTCCGTGTCAAACATTGCCAGCGGCACCATCGACGCCGGGGTCGGCAACCAGGGCTCGGGCTTTGGTGTCGAAATTGGCGGGGCCGAAGACGGGGCCAATACCTTCACGCTGGACAACTCCGGAACAATCCAGGGCCGTGGCGACGCCGCCGCCGGAACACCGCTTGCGGGGGATGGGGTGCGCATCGGGAATGTCGGCAACAGCGGCACTGCGGATGCCACAATCACCAATACGGGCGAGATCCTGTCCGAAGGTGCCAACGGCACCGTGGCCGGTCTGCGAGTCGTTAACGATGTTAATTTCCAGGGCACCCTGACCAACGCCGGTATCATCGCCGGTGTGCAGAACGGCGTGTACTTTGGCACAGGCGATCACGCGGGCGGTTCGTTTGTGAACACCGGCCTCGTATCTTCGGGCAGCCGGGCAGTGAACATTGATGGCATCGGCCTTGCGGTAGAGAATGCGGGCACCATCCTGGGTACCGGCGACCAGCGCAACGGCACCGTTTATGCGGACGCGACCGCGGACAACTACACATTCACCAACACTGGCCTGGTTGACGCGGGAGACGGCAACAACGGTTCGGCTGTGTCGCTGCAAACCGGCGACGTCGCAGGTGATGTTGTGTCCGCCGCCATCTTCAATGCAGGTATCCTGCAAGGTCGCGGCGACGCGACCGCGGGCAACACGGTCGGTGACGGTCTGCGCCTGTTCAGCAACCAGGAAGACGTGGGCTTTGCCGGTCTGGTTCAGAACGACGGCATCATCGCCGGATCCGAAGACAGCGAGGTTGCTGCGGGTATCCGGATCGACGGTGGCCTGGACCTGCTGGGTGCGATCATCAACGAGGGCGAGATCAC
>JBCCYF010000087.1:0-18780 GCA_039190275.1 Pseudomonadota bacterium
CAGTCACCCATTCCGCTCAGCTATGGTGATGTGTTTCACCAGACCGAGGAAGAATACAGCCGCTGGAATTTCGATATAGCGGACACCGAAACCATGCTAAAACACTTCGAGGATGCCGAGGCGGAGTGTCGCCGCATCCTTGCGGCCGAAGACCAAGACCCGAAAACCGGCAAACGGATCGTCATGGCGCATCCCGCATATGACCAATGCATCAAGGCCAGCCATGTGTTTAACCTGCTCGACGCCCGCGGCGTGATCTCGGTCACCGAACGTCAAGCCTATATCGGCCGGGTACGGGCCCTTGCCAAGGCCTGCGCGGACGCCTTTGTCCGCACCGGGGCCGGAGGATACGCAGCATGACGCTGGAAACAGTCACCCCGGTGTTCCGGGTCAGCGACTATCAGCGGGCAAAGAGCTTTTGGATGGAAAAGCTCAAGTTCGCCTGCACCGAGGAGGCCGGCGAGCCGGTGACAGGCTTCGGCATATTCCGGCGCGACAAGGTCAGGATCTTTCTGATTGCCTGGAACGGTCCGGAAGCGGCTTATGACAACTGGCGAGCGTATTTTCACGTAAGCGATTTTGACGCGCTTGCCGCGGAACTGGCATCGGCTAACGTGCTTACGTCCGGTCCGAAGCTGACGGAATATGGCATGCGCGAGGTCGAGGTGACCGACCCGGACGGCAATGTCGTGTGTTTTGGTTCTGATCCGTGAGCGGCAAGCTTGTCGTCTCGGTCCTGCTGACGGCGATGCTGCTGTTCGGTGCGGGGCTCTATTACACGCAGGTCTATGCCTATTATGAGGAGGTTTCGGGGATTGAAACGATCCTCGTCCAGGGGCGTGAAGTGGCGGTGCGCGAGTACCTCGGCATAGATGCGGATACTTCCCCGAATAAACTGCGTGGGTGTTTTCAGACTGATCCGGCTGCCTTTGTAGGCCTGCCGCTGGCGCGGGATCCCGATCCGTTGGTCGCACCCGGATGGTTTGGGTGTTTTCAGGCCGAGACGCTGGCGCAGGATATCGCCGCCGGCTTGGCCACCGCCTACCTGGTTGGAGACGAAACCCCATCGGGTGCGGCAGGATATGAAATCCATCGTATGGTTGCCATCTATCCCGACGGGCGCGGATACTTGTGGCGCCACTACCGCGAAAACTGATCGGACCACTGCACGCCCTGGCGGATTGCTACCGGAACCAATCGACTGAGGGCTTGACGTGCGCTCGTGCATCCGCTTTTGGCAGGGGGCCCACGATAATGGACTACCGGCATGCCCGATCTATTGCTCGAACTCTTTTCCGAAGAAATCCCGGCGGGGATGCAGCCCCGCGCGGCTGAAGATTTGCAGCGGCTTGTGACCGGGAAACTGGTTGAGGCGGGGTTGACCTATGCGAGTGCGGGCGCCTTCGCAACCCCGCGTCGCCTGGTGCTCAGCGTTGCGGATGTATTGGCCCAGTCGCCAACCCTGCGCGAGGAACGTAAGGGGCCGCGTGTCGATGCCCCCGAAAAGGCTATTGAGGGGTTCCTGCGGTCGACCGGGCTCACCCGTGACCAGCTTGAGGTGCGGGACGACAAGAAGGGGCAGGTCTATTTTGCCGTGGTTACCCGGCCCGGCCGTCCTGCGCCGGAGATTGTCGCCGAGGTTGTGCCGCAGGTGGTCCGTGCGTTTCCATGGCCGAAGTCCATGCGTTGGGGCAGCGGCGCGTTGCGCTGGGTGCGGCCTTTGCAATCGATCCTGTGCGTTCTGAGTGATGACGCGGGGGCCGAGGTGGTGCCCTTTGATGTTGACGGGATATCGGCTGGCGACATCACACGGGGCCATCGTTTCATGGCACCGGCCCCCTTCGCGGTTCGCAGTTTCGAAGACTACGAACGCGGCCTGTCCCGCGCCCATGTCATTCTGAACAGTGAAACCCGGGCGGAGCGGATCTGGCATGACGCTGGGCAGATCACCTTTGCCCAGGGTTTGGAACTGGTCGACGACCAAGCCCTGCTGGCCGAGGTGGCCGGGCTTGTCGAATGGCCAGTGGTTTTGATGGGCGATATCGGTGCGGGCTTCCTGGATCTGCCGCCCGAGGTTCTGCAGACGTCTATGCGCGAGCACCAGAAATTCTTCTCGGTGCGGAATCCGCGCACCAGTCGGATCGAGAAATTTGTCACGGTGGCCAACCGCGAGACGGCTGACAATGGCGCGACAATCCTTGCGGGAAACAGCAAAGTGCTGGCCGCGAGGTTGTCGGATGCCAAGTTCTTCTGGGAGAACGACCTCCGGACGATCAGCACCGGCGGGCTGGAGGCCATGGCGAAACCGCTTGAGGCTGTTACCTTCCACGCCAAGCTTGGCACAGTGGCGGATCAGGTAACCCGGATCGAGGTGCTCGCCCGCGAGATCGCGCCCAACGTTGGCGCGGACCCCGAGGCCGCGGCCCAGGCGGCGCGCATCTGCAAAGCCGACCTCGCCTCGGAAATGGTTTATGAGTTCCCTGAACTGCAGGGCGTGATGGGCCGCTATTACGCGAAAGCGGCGGGGCTTTCAGACGAGATCGCGCAAGCCGCCCAGGAGCACTACGCCCCCCTGGGTCCGTCCGACGCCGTGCCGACCGCGCCGGTGTCCATGGCGGTCGCGCTGGCTGAGAAGATCGATAAACTCACGGGTTTCTGGTCCATCAATGAAAAGCCCACCGGTTCAGGTGATCCCTATGCGTTGAGACGCGCGGCGCTGGGGGTTATTCGGATCATCGTGCACGGCGGACGGAGCATCCGAGTGATGCCGCTTCTTGAGGCGGCTGCGACGCGGCATCCTCCGGCCGCGTCATCGTCCACCGAGGTATTTGCAGCAGATCTTGCTAAGACTGACACCACCTATAGGTTCACAGCTCGGGAGGTCCTCGACTTCTTCGCCGACCGCCTCAAGGTCCACCTCCGCGCCGAGGGTCTGCGGCATGACGTCATTGACGCCTGTTTTCAGCTTGGTGGACAGGATGACCTTGTGCTGCTGGTAAAGCGGGTTCGGGCGCTGCAGGCCTTCCTGGAAACCGACGACGGCACAAACCTGCTTGCGGGCTACAAGCGTGCCACAAACATCCTCGCGGCCGAGGAGAAGAGCGACGGTCTCGAATACTCCCTCGACCCGGATGTCAAATTCGCTAACAGCGATATCGAACGCGCGCTCTTTGCCGCTCTGGATCAGACCAAAACCGCGCTCGACACCGCTTTGGTGGCGGAGGATTTCTCCGCTGCTATGGCCGCTTTGGCGGATCTCCGCGTCCCGATTGACGCGTTTTTTGATCAGGTAAAGGTCAATGACGATAACCCGATCATCCGGCGCAACCGGCTGTGCCTGCTCAACCGGATCCGCGTGATTATGGGCCGCGTTGCTGTGTTTTCCGCCATCGAAGGCTGATTTCCGGCGCATTTGTCGCTGGGTGTCAGTGTAAATGGACACTTACAATCGTGCTCAATCCGTTTATGCTGCACCGCGACATGGATGATCGGATGATAGATATGCCCCGCGCCGGGTGGCTGTTGCTTGATAGCGCCGCCGACCAGTCGGACGTTGTGGGGCAACGGGCCGAGCGACTGGGGCGTATGATCCGCCTCGGGCTCCCGGTTCCGCCGGGTATCGCGCTGAGTTTTGAGACGGTGGCCGGTCTGGCAGAAGGCGAACGGTCGCCCGAGTTGCCCGGTGCGCTTGGCCCGATTGTCGCGGTGCGCGCCAGCCCCGGTGACCGCCGGTGGGGTGGTCCGCAGTCGATCCTCAACCTTGGCCTCTGCGATGATGTCATCCCGGCGCTGAGCCAGAGCATCGGGCAGCGCGGTGCGCTTGAGGCGTACCGGCGGGCGATCCGCAGTTATGCCGTGCGGGTGGGTGGCCTGGACCCAGAGGATTTCGAGAACCTCTACTACGATCAGATGAAACTGAACCGTGATCTGCGGGCACAGGACCTGGAGGAGGTCGTCAGAGCCTCGAAAGCGCTTTACGAGGATGAGCTTGGGTATGCGTTTCCGCAGGACCTGACCACTCAGCTTTCCGGCGCCCTGCGCAGTATGTCAGCCGAATGGAATGCGCCCACGGCACGGATGCTTCGCGCGGCGCGTGACGCGCCCGAGGGCGCAGGCCTTGGCTTAATCGTGCAGCGGATGGTTTTTGGCCTTGGCGGTCCGCAATCGGGTGTGGGGAGTTTCCAGTCCGTCGACAGCTCGACCGGCGAGGCGTCGGCGACGGGGCGCTACCTTCCCGATGCGCAGGGCCAGGATGCCGGTCGTGGGGTTCGCACGCCGCATATGATTACCCAGGCCGAACGCGTATCGGCAGGACAGGAACTGCCCGCGCTCGAAGTCTCCGAACCTGACGCGTTCGGCCGTTTGCTTGGTGCCTCGTCCGATCTGACGCAGGCGTTGGGCGACGCATTTGAACTGCAGTTTACCCTGGAGAAGGGGAGGCTGTTTGTGCTGGATGCGCAGCCCGCGCGTCGCTCGCCACGTGCGGCCGTCCAGATAGCGGTCGACCTGGCAAACTCAGGGGCGATCAGCCGCGAGGACGCGGTTCTGCGCATTGAGCCGCGTGCATTGATCGAGACACTGCACCCTCAGATCGATCCCAATGTGCGACGCGACATCCTGGGGGCCGGCTTGCCTGCGAGCCCCGGCGCTGCCACGGGCCGCATCTGCTTCTCGGCCGAGGATGCAATGGTGCAGCAATCGCACGGGGAATCTGCGATCCTGGTGCGCATCGAGACCAGCCCGGAGGATATTCGGGGGATGCACGCCGCACTTGGCGTATTGACTGTGCGTGGCGGGATGACCAGCCATGCAGCGGTCATTGCCCGTGGATTGGGTCTGCCCTGTGTTGTCGGGGCCAGCGACCTGTTGCTGAACCTAAAAAAGGGCGAGCTTCGCTGCGGCGATGACCGCGTGTTCCGTGCCGGAGATCTGATTACACTGGACGGAACCCTGGGCGAGGTCTTGGCTGGTGCGCCCGCAATGCTGCCTGCCGTTCCAACCAAAGCCTTTGACCGTCTGATGGAGTGGGCCGACGAGCTGCGGGACCTGGGGGTGCGCGCCAACGCCGATACCCCGTCTGACGCGGCCGTAGCGCGACAGTTCAAGGTGGACGGGATCGGCCTGTGCCGGACCGAGCACATGTTCTTTGAAGAGGATCGGATCACGGTGATGCGTGAGATGATCCTGGCCGGTACTGATGCCGCAAGACAGGAGGCACTGGACCGGCTGTTGCCGATGCAGCGCGCCGATTTCGAGGCGTTGTTCGAGACCATGCCAGGCCTGCCGGTGACCATTCGCCTGCTGGATCCGCCGTTGCATGAATTTATGCCTCACACAGCCGACGAAATTGCCGGGCTGGCGCAGATCATGAACCAGCCGGTCGATAGTGTTCTGCAACGGGCCGAGGACCTGCGGGAGTTCAACCCCATGCTTGGAAAGCGCGGGGTTCGGCTGGGTATCACGATGCCTGAAATCTATGATATGCAGGCGCGTGCGATCTTTGAGGCCGCACTGAATGTGGGGGACCGTTCGGGAACGTCGATCACGCCCGAGATTATGATCCCGCTTGTCTCGGCCAATCGCGAGGTGGAACTGGTCAAGGCGCGTGTGGACAAGGTTGCCGCGGCGGTCGCATCGGAACAGGGCAAGACGCCCGACTACCGAATAGGTGTTATGGTCGAGACGCCCCGCGGCGCGCTGCGTGCGGGCGACTTGGCCCGCTCAAGTGCGTTTCTGAGCTTCGGGACGAATGACCTGACGCAGATGACCTACGGCCTCAGCCGCGATGACGCCGGACGCTTCATGCGCGACTATGTGAACCAGGGCGTGTTCCGAGAGGATCCGTTCCATTCGCTGGATGTCGAGGGTGTCGGCGAACTCCTGTTGATGGCGGCCCGCCGGGGGCGGTCGCAGAAGGGCGATCTGACACTGGGGCTCTGTGGGGAGCATGGCGGCGATCCTGAATCGATCCACTTCTGCAAGGTTGCCGGTTTCGACTATGTCTCCTGTTCCCCGTTTCGGGTCCCGATCGCACGTCTGGCCGCAGCCCAGGCAACTGTGTTGGCGCGGCAAGAAACCTGAACTCAACACGATGCGATTCGCGCGATTGCAGCAGATCTGCAACGCTTGCCGATAGAAGTGATTGAATCGTATTAAATGCGATGTAAGGAATTTAGGCGGCCGGCCGCTTGTAACCTTCGGAACAAAAACCGGTTTTACTTAAGCTGTGGCCGAGAGTGGCGGAAAGACGCGCATGGCGTCTTGGCAAGGCACTCGACAATTGGGCCAAATTCAGGACATACAGCCGCTCAAAGAACGCGTTGGGTTCCGTGGTCACGGTCTGGCGTAAATCCTCCGGAGAATTCGGGGGTTCGGTGGGGGCCGACACAACAATGTATAGACGACCAAAGGGGCGTGACGTTTTGCGTGGTGCGACCATTACAAGATCTGTTTGTGCCGCGTTTAGCGCGCTTGTGTCCTGTGTTTTGCCCGCAGGTGCCGAACCCTCGGAGCATTCCGCAGAATTGATCCGGGCGAGCGTGGCGTATCAGATCAGCACGGTATTGGATCAGGAACGTCTGACCGGCATCAGTTTGGATGCGACCGGTCAGGTCGAAGTGTTTGCCCTTCCCCGCTGGGTTGGCGAACGTGATCAATCAACGGAACGACCGGCGGCTATCAAGGGTCCCAGCGACTTGTCGGTTACCGGTGCCCTTTCACTGCAAGACTCGACCGCCTCCCGCCAGGCGGATGATGCGCGCCGGCAGATGATGCGCTTTGACATGCGTCCGCCCAGTGAGTTTGACCGCGCAGAGCTTCTTGCGGCACCGGCTGCGGAGGGGGGGCAGGAATGGGCCTGCCTGACCGAGGCGCTCTACTTCGAGGCAAGGGGTGAACCCTTGATCGGTCAATTGGCCGTGGCCGAGGTGATCCTGAACCGTGTGGACAGCAGGAAGTATCCGAACTCGATCTGCGGCGTGATCTCGCAGGGGGAGGCGCGGCGCAACGCCTGTCAGTTCAGTTTCCGGTGCGATGGCCAGCCCGAACTGTTCAACGAAAAAGTAGCCTATGACCTGGTCGGCAAAGTGGCGCGCATGATGCTGGATGGACGCGACCGTCCGCTGACGCTGGGCGCAACACACTATCATACGACGGCTGTTGAGCCGGGATGGTCGCATCGACTGACGCCGACCACCCAGATCGGCAAGCATCTGTTCTACAGATATCCGCTCCAATCGGCCCGTAACTGACATTTAGGGGCCGATCCCCGGCCGCGCTGGCATGCTCAGCGCGTCCTGTGCTAGGCTCGATCTGCAGATGCCGCCGGAAGAGCGGGGACAGTTGGGCAGAACGAGCAAGGGGCGCACCACCATGGCACGCAGGTTTTTTGGCACAGACGGGGTGCGTGGCACCGCGAACACCTATCCCATGACCGCCGAGATGGCATTGCATCTTGGGGCGGTCGTTGGCCGCTACTTCCGAAACGGCGACCATCAGCATCGGGTTGTCATTGGCAAGGACACGCGCCGCTCGGGCTATATGCTGGAAAACGCGCTGACCGCGGGGCTGACCAGCGTCGGCGTCGATGTGCTGTTGCTCGGGCCTGTGCCGACACCTGCCGTGGGCATGCTGACCAGATCAATGCGGGCGGATCTGGGGGTTATGATTTCGGCGTCTCACAACCCGTTTCAGGACAATGGGATCAAGTTCTTCGGACCGGACGGATACAAACTATCCGATAAGGCGGAAGAGGCGATTGAGCACATGCTCAAAGCGCCGCCTGATCTGGTGAGTGCCCAAGATATCGGACGCGCATCACGCATCGACGGGGACCGGTCGCGGTATGTCGAGTTTGCCAAAACGACGATTCCCAAAAAACAGAAACTCAGCGGCCTTAAGGTCGTCGTCGATTGCGCGAACGGTGCGGCTTACAAAACCGCCCCCGAGGTTCTTTGGGAGTTGGGCGCGGATGTGATCCCGATGGGTGTCAGCCCGGATGGCTACAATATCAACCGGGATTGCGGGTCGACCTCGCCGCAGGCGGCCGCGACCATGGTCGCGGCACATGGTGCCGACCTGGGTATCGCTCTGGATGGGGACGCGGATCGGGTGATGATCCTGGATCAGTCCGGTGTCGTCGCGGATGGCGATCAGCTTATGGCGCTTATCGCCGGTCTCTGGGCGGATCAGGGGCGGCTGGCGGGTGGCACGCTGGTCGCAACGGTGATGTCCAACCTGGGGCTGGAGCGGTTTTTGACGGAACGCGGGCTGCGGCTGCAACGGACAGCGGTTGGGGACCGCTATGTGGTCGAGGCAATGCGCGCTGGCGGGTATAATCTGGGGGGCGAGCAGTCCGGTCATGTGGTGATGACGGATTATGCCACCACCGGGGACGGTCTGATTGCTGCATTGCAGTTTATGTCGGCGATGGTCGAGACCGGGCAATCGGCCAGTGAGTTGAGCCATCAGTTCGTGCCCGTGCCGCAGTTGCTGCAGAACGTGCGTTTTGCGCCCGGAAGTACGCCGCTTGAAACCGAGGCCGTAAAGCGTGCCATCCGCGGGGCCGAGGGCAGGTTGGGGGGCGACGGGCGCCTGTTGATCCGCAAGTCCGGCACTGAACCATTGGTCCGCGTGATGGGTGAAGCCGAAGACGAAGCGTTGTTGCATGAGGTGGTGTCAGGCGTCGCAGAGGAAATCGCGCGCGTCAGCTAAGGCGTTTTGCCCGTGTGTTGACCAACCTGGCACTCCCCGCGAGCAAAGCCTTCGACGCGTCAGATTGTGCCCGGTTTTGCTGGATAACGAGGAGACGCCGAGCCGAACGACCGATTGTGTTCAGGTCCCATACATCGTGCAACGTGTTGCTGTGACACTCGGAGGAGAGCTTCTAAACCGGGCGCAAGCTTGACTGCGCCTGGAGGGGAATTGGGGCTTGCGCGCGGCGGGCGGATGAGAGTATTCGGATCCCGGGCAGGTCCCCGGGTTAAGGGTGAACGGGGGCAGGCTCAGGAATTTCACCCTGACGATGGAGCCGTCCATGAGCCTCCCCGACCCGCAGGCAGCGCCTGCGAAAGATCCCGTGAAACCAGACCATAGACCCGCGCGCCCAGAGTTCTCCTCTGGGCCCTGTCCGAAGCGACCGGGCTGGTCAGCCGAGGGTGTCGCCGCCAAAGCCTGGCTGGGCCGTTCGCATCGCGCCGCAGGACCGAAAGCGCAACTTAAGCAGGCCATAGACCGGATGACTGCGCTGCTCGGTCTGCCAGCGGGGTATCGCTTGGGCATCGTACCGGCCTCGGATACCGGGGCGTATGAGATGGCGATGTGGTCGCTGTTGGGCGCACGACCGGTGGATATGTTGGTCTGGGAGAGCTTCGGTGCTGGTTGGGCCACCGATGCGACGCGGCAGTTGAAACTGGACGACTGCCGTATCCTCAGAGCCGACTATGGTGCGCTGCCGGACTTGAGCCAGGTCCGGCCAGATGCGGATGTGTGTTTTACCTGGAACGGCACAACCTCGGGCGTGCGGGTGCCGGATGCCGACTGGATCGCCGCCGATCGCACGGGGCTGACGCTGTGCGATGCGACCTCGGCCGCATTTGCGCAGCCGTTGGATTGGCCGAAGCTGGATGTGACCAGCTTCAGCTGGCAGAAGGCCATGGGTGGGGAGGGCGCGCATGGTGTGCTGATCCTGAGCCCCCGGGCCGTGGAACGACTGGAGCACTATGTTCCCGACCGCCCGTTGCCTAAGATTTTTCGTCTGACCAAGGGAGGGCAGTTGATCGAGGGCATATTCACCGGCGCAACAATTAATACACCGTCGATGTTGGCTGTGGCTGATTGCATTGATGCGCTCGATTGGATCGAGGATATCGGCGGCCTGAACACGACCTGTGCCAGGGCTGATGCAAATGCGTCTACCCTGCAAACCTGGGTGGATCGAACCGATTGGGTTGAGAACCTGGCGAGTGTTCCGAACCAGCGCTCGAATACATCGGTCTGTCTGAAGATCGTGGCGCCCGCAGTCACCGCGCTGGAGAGCACCGCGCAAGCCGCCTTTACCAAAGCAATCGTCAAACGCTTGGAGGGAGAGGCGGCCGCCTTCGATATCAACGGCTATCGCGACGCACCGCCGGGTTTGCGGATCTGGTGTGGGGCCACGGTGGACACTGTTGATATAGAGGCCCTGACGCATTGGCTCGATTGGGCCTTCGCGACCGAGCTTGCACTTATCTGAAACTCGGCGGGAAGCCCGGCCGCGCTGCGCGCGGGCCAGAGCTTTCCCCCGCACGATAGGACCATAGACTATGGCAAAGGTACTCATTTCGGACAAGCTGAGCGATGCTGCTGTACAGATCTTCAAAGACGCAGGTATCGATGTTGATTTTCAGCCGGAACTTGGCAAGAATCCGGACAAATTGGCTGCCGTAATCGGCGCGTATGACGGGCTGGCCGTGCGCTCGGCCACCAAGGCCACATCCGAACTGATCGCCAAGGCGGATCGGCTGAAGGTCATCGGACGCGCCGGGATCGGTGTGGACAACATTGACATTGCTGCGGCGAGTGCACGTGGGATCGTGGTGATGAACACGCCCTTTGGGAACTCGATCACCACCGCCGAGCACGCGATCGCGATGATGTTTGCGGTCGCGCGCCAAATCCCGGCTGCCGATGCCTCGACCCAGGCCGGGAAGTGGGAGAAGTCGCGCTTCATGGGATCAGAGATCACGGGAAAGGTTCTGGGGCTGATTGGCGCGGGCAACATCGGCTCTGTTGTTGCGTCACGGGCGTTGGGTCTGAAAATGAAGGTGGTGGCCTTTGACCCGTTTTTGAGCGCGGATCGTGCCATCGAGATCGGTGTGGAGAAGGTCGACGCGCTGGAAGACCTGCTGACCCGCGCCGACTTTATCACGCTGCATCTGCCCAAAACCGAGAAAACCGCGAACCTTCTGTCGGCTGACATGATCGCGAAGATAAAGCCGGGCGCGCGCCTGGTGAACTGCGCGCGGGGCGGGTTGGTAGATGAAGCGGCCGTGGCCGAGGCGCTGAATGAGGGGCGGCTGGCTGGCGCGGCCTTTGACGTCTTTGAAGTCGAGCCGGCCACGGACAGCCCGTTGTTCGGCCTGCCGAATGTCGTGTGCACACCGCATCTGGGGGCGTCGACCGCCGAAGCCCAGGAGAACGTGGCGTTGCAGGTTGCGGAGCAGATGTCGGACTACCTGATGCGCGGTGCAATCGCCAACGCGTTGAATGCCCCTTCGGTAACGGCCGAGGAGGCGCCGGTTCTAAAACCGTGGATAGAATTATGCGAAAGGATTGGTGGCTTCGCCGGGCAGGTGACCGAGAACCCGATCTCAAACATCGAGATCGAGTATGTGGGCCGTGTCGGCGAGCTCAACCTGACGCCGCTGACATCTGCGCTGACCGCCAGCATGCTGAAACCATTGGTCGGGGAAGGGGCCGTCAACATGGTCTCGGCCCCCATCGTGGCGCGCGAACGCGGGATCAGGATTGCCGAGACGCGCAAGGATGCACAAGGCGCATTTGGATCCTATGTGCGGTTAATCGTGACGACCGAGGCGCAGCAACGCTCGGTCGCGGGGACGATATACTCGGACGGGCGCCCCCGGTTTATCCAGATCAAGGGGATCAATCTGGAGGCGGAACCCGCGCCGCACATGCTCTACACCACCAACACGGACGAGCCCGGGTACATCGGTGCGCTGGGCACGGCGTTGGGGACCTTGGACATCAACATTGCGACCTTTGCGCTTGGGCGTTCCGGCAAAGGCGATGAGGCGATTGCCTTGATGGGTGTCGACGAACCCGTGACGGACCAGATGCTGGAGCGTATTACGCGGCTGCCGCAGGTGCGCCAGGCAAAGGCCTTGCAGTTCTAATGCGTTTGACGAAAAACCTTAAGCATCATGCATCACCTGACGCGTTGAAATCTTTGATTTCAGGCAGCGTTGGGTGCTTCGGGTTTTCGTATACCGCTCTGGGCCGAAGCCGCCCGGATCCGACGGCTGCCGCCATTGCTTTCATGCGATCGAACGACGGTGGGGCACTACGGCCGACCCTGAGAGCGCGACGCAGTCAGGCACGCCCCCACCCAAGCATCCGGCGGATGGCCCAAATATATGTCTGGTTAGGAAGCAGTCCGATAGCGCGCAGCATCAGCGCAAACCGCCGTGGAAAGGCAATTTCAAACCCCGGCTTCTTTAGTCCTGCAACGATGCGTTCGGCGGCCTCCTCCGGTGTCATGAGAAACGGCATGGTAAACTGATTGACCGAGGTCGCCTCGGTCTTCACGAACCCCGGGTTGATCACCGAGATGCGCACGCCGAGATCCACCAGATCCATCGCCAGCGCTTCGCACATGGCGATCAGCCCGGCTTTGGTCGCCGAGTAGGCAGCGGCGTCGGGTAACCCCCGGTATCCGGCGACCGAGGCCGTTATGGCGACATGCCCGGCGCGCCGCTCTGTCATATGCTCCAGCACCGGATCGACGGCGTTTGTCACGCCACTCAGGTTCACATCAAACATCTTCCGGGCCGTTTCGGCGCTGAAGTTCTGGACCCGCATCGGCGTGTAGATCCCCGCGTTGAGGATTGCGAGTGCAAGGGGACCGTCGGCGGTGATTTGATCGACAATCCGCCGCATCGCCGCAGTGTCGGTTACGTCGCCGGGGGCGGGAACAATCGTACCGGGCCCGTCCACTTCGCGTGCAAGCTGCTCAAGTGCGTCCCCGGAGCGTGCTGTCGCATGAACGACCCACCCCTCGTTGGCAAGGCTCAACGCCACCGCACGCCCAATACCGCCGGACGCACCGGTGATCCATGCAGCGCCGTCCGACGGGCGGACGACTTGTCGAAATACGTTCACCCGTTGGACCAGAGCCTGGCGATATCTAGTCCGCGGCGTGCCAGAACGAAGCGGGCTCTTTCGCCCCGAGCGGTAAAGGCGTTGCCCACCCACTCTCCGTTTCTGTCATAGTACAGATCCAGTTCCCCGATATCCCCACGAATCTGCCACACTGTCGCGTTGGTGGGACCGGTCGGGGTCGGGACCTGTAACGTTCCGGCCTTTTGCGCCGAAACATTCATCGGTGTGCCATCCTGTGTGGAAATCCACGTCGGGCGCTGCAAAAACGCCTGGGTCCAATAGGTTGTTGTCGCTGGGTTGCCTTTGACCATCCCGGCATATTTGGTCCCGTCCACACGCAATCCGCTTGCGGTGCGGGTCGCGGTGACACTGTTATCGGTGCCGTTGTCATTCGTCCGCGCACGCAATTGCTGCAAGGTCCCGCCCGCCCAGACCTCGCGGCTTTCCAACTGATAGGTGTAGGCTGGAATACCCATGATGCGCACCTTGATGTCGATGCTGACGGCAACATTGATCTGCTGGCCCGAGCGGTCGACTGTCAGGGTCTGACTTCCGATCTTCTTATCAGCGCGATAGAGGTCAAAAACCCGTGGTCCAGCCGCCATGGCTGGAAGCGGGCAAAGAGCCAGCGCGCCAGCCATGGCACCCCCGGTAAGCAATGTTCGGCGATCGAGCATCACGATGTCCTTGTAAATAGATTCAGCGCGCGACTTACGGGACCGGTGAAACGCATATTGCCGCTCATCACGATAAGGCAATAGCAAATCTCATCGCCTATCACGCGCGGTTTATGGTCGTCATTGTGATCTGCCAAAGCCACGTCACCCTTGCGGTAGACGGTCCCGTTATCCTCCATCTCGCCGGTCAGGATCAGCGTCGCTTCCTCGCCCTCGTGGGTATGGTGCAACATGCCCGTCCCCGGTCGGACGCGCAGAAGGCTCACATGTTCACCTTCGAACCCGTCCAGTTCGAACTCGTGCAGACCGGGCATCCGGAACTTCCAGTTCAAGTCATCAATCGGTGTGTGATCCAAAACGCTGCGAAGCGGCATCGGCATGGGTGACCCATGGTCTGCCACAGGCTCCGTCTGCCCGCCCAGCACATCCAGCTTCGCCATGCAGGCCTCAAGCGACGGAACTTCAATCTCACTCACATCGGCCGCAGACATCATGACCGCGGCGCCAAGCGCTTCGTACTGCTCGACCACCGCACGGCATTGCGGACAAAAGGTCAGGTGCGACGCAATCAGAAGACTCATGCCTTCGCTTTGCGCACCGCTGGCATATGCCGCCAATTGTTCTTTTGTTGGATGGGCCACGGTCACTTTTTGCTCTCTGCTACTCGAACCATCACGGTCTTGCGTTCTCTGTATACGCGGCACGCGCACGGTTGGATCACTCTCCCACATTCTCTTGTTTGTGGTGACCAAGCAGGATAGCGGTTGAGATGCCAATATCAAGGTAACTCCAATGACACCCGACACAATTCCGATCTTCGTTTACGGGACGCTGCGCGATGCCGATGTTCTGGCGACTGTCCTTGATGGCGCGGAGGCGCGGTTAAGACCGCAGCCCGCCACCTTGTCTGACTACACAGTGCTTTGCGCCGTCGACGGTCCCTTTCCGGTGCTGCGGACGCGGACCGGTGCGCGTGCCGAGGGCATGCTCCTGACCCCCATGGACAGGGAAATCGCGGATCGCCTGGACTTCTTTGAAGGCTCGTATGACTACGCGCTGGAGACCCGACAGGTCGAAACTGCGGACGGTCCGGTGCCGGCTCGGGTCTACATTCCGCGGGCAGACGAACCGGATACCGGCGCACCGTGGGACCTGGAGGTGTGGCGCCGGACCGCCAAGCCGGTTTTTCTTGAGATGTCCGATGAACTGACCGCCCGGCAAAACGGCGGTACGATCCCAAACCGCCGAAGTGTCCTTTTTCGGGCATTGCAGCGGGTGAACGCGCGGGCCGAGGCACCCGCCGTATTGCGGTCGCAGGCCGGGCCGGGCGCTGTCGCGGTTGAGGGCACGGACCGGTGCTATTCTGGCTTCTTCGCGACCGAGATCTGGAGCTATCGGCACCGCTTGTTCCGCGGCGGTATGTCCGACATCCTGAATCGCGAGGTGTTCGTCACCGGAGATGCGGTCGCGGTACTGCCCTGGGATCCAAGGAGTGACCGGCTGCTGCTGATTGAGCAGGTGCGCGCCGGGCTGATTGCCCGGGGCGACCCCAACCCGTGGAACCTTGAGGTGATTGCAGGTATTCAGGACCGGCAGGAACCGCCCGAGGAAACCGCGCGGCGCGAGGCCCGGGAAGAGGCCGGCCTGACCCTTGGACGAATGGTTCTTACCGGGCGCTACTATACCTCCCCCGGGTCACTTACGGAGTTCATCACCAGCTTTATCGCCGAAGCGGACCTGAGCGCATACTCCCCCGGCGTTCATGGTCTGGCGAGCGAGCACGAGGACATCCGCACAATGATTGTGTCGCGAGAGGAAGCGCTGCGGGCACTCGACAGCGGGGAGGCGCGGAACGCCCCGCTGATGCTTGCGCTGCATGCGCTAGAGCGGCAGCGCGGGGCCCTTGCGGATGCCTGGAGCGCGCCAGTTGCGAAGCCTGCGGCGCCAGTCTAGGGTCGCGGTCCGAAGCCTGCGGAGAGGGGACCCCATGCAGATCAAGAAAGACCTGGCCAGCACGGTGGGCAATACGCCGCTGATCCGTTTGAACAAGGTTTCTGATCAGACCGGATGCGAAATCCTGGGCAAGGCGGAATTCATGAATCCGGGCCAGTCGGTCAAGGATCGCGCCGCCCTCAGCATCATCCAGCACGCGGTGGCGGACGGGTCCCTCAAGCCCGGTGGGAGCATCGTTGAGGGCACTGCGGGGAATACAGGAATAGGCCTTTCCTTGGTCGGAGCGTCAATGGGGTTTCGGACGGTAATTGTCATTCCAGACACCCAGAGCCAGGAAAAAAAGGACATGATCCGTGTTGCCGGGGGCGAACTGGTGGAGGTTCCGGCGAAACCCTATCGCAATCCGAACAACTATGTGCGGTATTCCGAACGTCTTGCGGCTGCATTGAACGCCTCGGACCCAAACGGCGCTATCTGGGCCAACCAATTTGACAATGTTGCCAATCGGCAGGCCCATATTGATACGACGGCACCCGAGATCTGGGCGCAGACCGATGGGGCGGTCGATGGGTTTGTGTGCTCCTGCGGCTCGGGCGGTACGCTCGCAGGGGTGGCGCAGGGTCTAAGATCCCGCAACGCTGCCGTAAAAATCGGTATCGCGGACCCGGATGGATCCGCGTTGTTCGGGTATTATGCGAATGGCGCGCTAAAGGCCGAAGGAAGTTCGTTGACCGAGGGTATCGGGCAGGGTCGTATTACGGCAAATCTGGAGGGGTTGGACGTCGACTATGCCTTCAACATTCCAGACGCCGAGGCTCTTCCGTATGTGTATGATCTGTTGGAAGAGGAAGGGCTCTGCCTTGGCGGGTCTTCGGGTGTCAACATAGCCGGTGCGGTCCGCATGGCTGGGGAAATGGGGCCGGGACATACTATCGTGACCATTTTGTGCGACTATGGCACACGCTATTCCGGCAAGATCTATAACGCCGAGTTTCTTCACTCCAAGGGTCTGCCGCTGCCGTATTTCCTGGCCCGACCGCCCCGCCAGGTCCCGTCAGTGTTCGAGGATGTAGCTGAATGACCCACGCGCTGTACCGCGCGGACGCCTATCGCTCCCAAGCACCTGCGACAGTCGCCGCCATAACGGAACGGGGCGGGATCTGCTTGGACGCGTCGCTGTTTTATCCGACAAGCGGCGGGCAGACCGGCGATGGCGGGCGATTGTCCTGGGATGGCGGCGCGGCTGAAATTGTGCTGACGATTAAGGATGGCGAGGATACGGTTCTGGTGCCCGCCGAAGGCGCCACGCTTCCGCAGGTTGGAACCAAAATCACGCAAACGCTCGACTGGGCACGACGCTATCGCTGCATGCGGCTTCACACCGGTTTGCACCTGTTGTCCGTGGTGATCCCCTTGCCGGTGACTGGCGGGCATATTACCCAAGAAAAGGGCAGACTGGACTTCGATATGCCCGATGCGCCCGGGGACAAGCAGGATATCGAGGATCAGCTGAACGCTTTGGTTGAGGCGGATGCACCGGTTGCCGAAGAGTGGATCACCGACGCGGAACTGGACGCGGACCCCGGCTTGGTCAAGACACTTTCTGTCCAGCCGCCGCGCGGCACGGGGCAGGTGCGGCTCGTCCGGATCGGTGGAGAGCAGCAGATTGATCTGCAACCCTGCGGCGGCACCCACGTCCGATCCACCGCGGAAGTGGGTAGACTGCGTCTTGGCAAGATCGAAAAGAAGGGCCGGCGGAACCGCCGCGTATCAGTCACGCTAGAGGATCCCGACCGCCCGCACGAGTAGACGCGGATGCGGTGTGTAAACCGGCTGTACATCGCGGTCGCGGTTGGCAACAGGCTGGCTGGTTCCTGAATGGCGCTGGCGGGGGCTGGTCGTCAAACATCGCCTTTGCGCGTCGCACAACCACTTTGCGGTCGTTAGTCGCCCGATACGGTCGGCTGCGGCGCTTCCAACTGCGCCAGCACCGCCGCGCGCACCTCCGAGCACACCACGGGTGCGGGCGAGGGGGAAACCATGTCCATCAATGTGCCTCGGGTGGTGGTGTCCACGAGTTCGAAAGCGTCCAGCACGGTAATCGTCAGATCCCGGCGCGCGTCCCCCACTGGCAGATCGGGTTCGGTCAAGGCATCCACCGCTGAAATCACTGTGCGCTTAAGATTGGTTTCCATCGTGATCAAACGGTCCAGATAGGGCGCAATAAGGTCCTCGGCCGCACAAGCGTTCAGCAGTTCAAGCCGGGTGATATCCTCCCGCAGGGGCGCAAATTCCGACAGGTAGCGATTGGTTACAAAGGCGACCAGCTTGCCAGAGGGGCTGTCCTGGGCGGTTGCTGGGATCGGCGCAAACAGTATAAGGGCAACCAATCCGACGCGCATTTCAGTGGCCCTTTGACGCATCTGCAAAGGCCGCCTTCTGTTCCGCCGTCGCCTCGCGCTGATACAGGTCGCGCCACTCCGCATAGGGCATGCCATAGACAGCCTCCCGGCCTTCGTCCTTGGACATCTCAAGGCCTTTTTCGTTGGCAGCTTCCTGGTACCAGCGGCTCAGGCAATTCCTGCAAAAGCCGGTCAGGTTCATCATATCGATGTTTTGCACATCGGTTCGCTCTGCCAAATGCGCCAAAAGGCGGCGAAAGGCGGCGGCTTCCAGCTCGGTCTTGGTCGGCGCGTCCATCATGAGCTCCTATACCCGTTTGTCCCAACAGGTAGGCGGTTGCGCTGCCTTTGTCACCCCTTGAGCTGCTGCCGATTTATCTCAGGCTCATGGTATGGTATCGGGCGGGCCGTCAGGCGGTTTCGCCGCTGCCGCCTGCGGCACTCCGCGTGGATCAAGGTCGCTTGGCCGCAGTTTTTCGAAGCGGATTGATCCACCCGCGGAGCACTGAACGCGGGCTGCATCCCATCGGAAAGGGTCGCGCTTAACTCGGTGGACCCGCCGGATTGTAATCGATCCTGGCTCCAAATGGACGGCGGGGCGTCGTGCTGACTTCGGCCTGCTTCCCAAAGTTCTCATGCGGAAGGCTTAGGGGGCGGTGCGCTGAGCCACCTGTTCTTCGACGATAGGCACAAGCGGTCCTAGGATGCGACCCAGACGCTCGCCCCAGGCGCTTTGCCCCGCTGTGTCTGCGACAAGATCGTTGCGTACCTCGATCAAAACATGCGGCAGGCCACGTTGGGTGCCGTGACGGTACATACAGTCCCCCTCCAACTGGCCGGTATAGGGTTCATTGTCTCCGACTGTCAGA
>JBCCYF010000088.1:0-18372 GCA_039190275.1 Pseudomonadota bacterium
GTGTTTTCGGGTGCAAAGAACCTCTGCTCTCCCAGCACAAGCGGGACAAAGTTGCGCGCGAACGGCCAGTTCAGAAGCGCGGCACCCTGGGCCTGAACCTCAAAATTCGGCGAGAGCAGGATGACCCCGGCAACGTCGGCGGTCGTCGCTGCTTCGGTGAGCCCTTTGGTGATCAACGATCCGCCTGTGGATGTCCCGATCAGAATAACCTTTTCACCAATCCGACGGCCGATTTCCACCGCCTCAATCAGATCATCGCGCCAGTCCAGATACCGCGCCTCGCCCATGGCGGCGCCGTTGCGGCCATGGCCCTTCAGACGGGTGTAAAAGAGGTTGGCTCCAAGGGTCCGGGCGATGTCGTCCGGGACCGGGCGCACCTCCTCCAGCGTGGCCGAAAAACCATGGACGTAGACCAGGGACAGCGGTGTCTTACTCTTGGCAACCGGGTCCGCCCAGAGAACATGTTTCTGAGCACCACGCACAAGATCCGGCACGCCGCGTTCTGAACGAAAGAGATAGGCATCGATATCGGGACCGATCTGGCTGGCATCGAAGGCGCTGGAGCCGGATGTACGCTCCCGAGGGCCAAGAAACCACAGCGCGCAGCCAAGACCCCCTATCACAAGCAGAACTATCAGAAATCGGTTCATGTGCCCCCTGCCCTCAGGCTTACCCGACTGGTAAGGTGGTTGAAAGAGGCGCGCTGACCTGTTCCACCGCGTCGGCAATCAGCGCCAGGCAGTCCGGGGTGGAAAACCGGTGGTCGGCATCCTTGACAAGCGTCAGCCTCAGGTCTGGACAAGCGACATGCTCAACCGTCCGTAATGCAACCGCCAGATCGACATCGGCATCCGCTGTCCCATGTAGCATGCGCGTCGGTGCGGCAATGCTGAGGGCGCTTCGCAGCACGAGATTCTCCCGACCATCCTCGATCAGTTTCTTCGTAATAACATAAGGTTGATCGTCATACTCGGTTGGAATTTCAATGCGGCCATCGCGCAGCAGGGCCGTCCGCTGGGCAGCGTCGAACCCGGCCCACATACTGTCCTCGGTGAAATCGGGTGCGGCAGCGATCGTCACCAGCCCGGCCAGCGGAACGTGTCCGTCGCGAGCGAGTTTAAGGGCGATCCAACCTCCCATAGAACTGCCAACCAGCACCTGAGGACCATCGGTCAAGGCCCCGATTACATCTGTGGCATCGCGGGTCCAGTCGGCGATGCACCCATCTTCGAAGCGGCCCGAGGATTGTCCATGGCCACTGTAGTCGAACCGCAGGAACGCGCGCCCGTTTTCACGCGCCCAGGCCTCAAGATACACCGCCTTGGTCCCGGTCATATCCGACCGAAAGCCCCCTAAAAACACAACCCCAGGCAGTTTTTTGCTGTCATTTTCGGCAATTACTGTACTGTAGGCCAATAAACGCCCGTCAGAGGCACCAAAGAGGTCAAAATCGAGCATGTTACTCCGTCCATCGGGCGGGGCAGCCCCGCAGGGTATTCATGGCGTAGCGCCACGGGTTCTGCAACTGCTGCCTGACGCCCCGAGTCTGTCCAGCACAAACAATGCGCTTGCCCTGGCCAGCGCCCTCCAATCAGACGGCGGCGTCAGCGTCGTTGCCGGCGGCAACGCGCTGACCGAAGCCAAGCTGAGCCGCGCATCTGTCGACCACCGCCCGTTCAGTTCGGCGCGCCCTTCAATGTTCCAGCACGGCGCGACGCAGGCACTTCTGGATACGGTACATCACCGCCAGATCGATCTAATACATGTGCATGGCGCCGAGGCTGGCCTTGCCGCGCGTGCCTTTGCTGACGCAGCCAACCTGCCCTTGGTGATGACCTGTGACGAGGTGCCGGCATCCAGTGGTTTTCTGTCGCGGCGTGCCGCGCGCAAGACGCTGAGCGGCCGCCCTGTGGTGGTCCGGTCCACCTATGCCGCGCAGTGCCTGCGCCGCGACTTCGGATTGGCCGAGACAGATGTTCAGATCATCCGCCCCGGTATCGATGCCGCCGCGTTCGACGCCGGAATGGTGACCCAAGCCCGCACCATTGCACTCGCCGGAGCGTGGGGTTTGCAGGACGACGCACGCCCTGTAATCCTGGTGCCCGGGGCAACGGCCGATCCCCAGTGGCTGGACTGGGTGCTGAACGCGGCTGCCGCCCCCGAGGCACCGGAAGCCGCGTGGATCCTGTGTGGTCAGGCGCAGGAAACCGCCGCGGCGCTCGCCCAGATCAATCGAAGCGCGGCATTGGGTCGGGTCCGGTGGTTTGCAGATTGTTCAGACTGGGCGGCCGCCTACAAGCTGGCCGCCTTGGTCATGTCGCTGCCCGTCAGTCGCAACGGTTGGTGCCCGCATGCCCTGCAGGCGCAGGCGATGGGCCGATCCGTTGTAGCCTCGGACGTTGGTGGAAATGGTGAGGGCATCGAGCCTGGTAAGACCGGTTGGCTGGTGCGGCACCGCGACATCGGTTCGCTGATCTATGCCGCATCCGCAGCCATGGACCGCGAGGACATTATCCGTGAAGCAATGTCTCTGGCGGGGCGCACTCTGGTGCGCAGCCGTTACAGCCTGAGCCGGATGCAAAGCGAGACACTCTCGCTCTACCAAGATGTGCTGGCACAGGCCGCACCCGGTTGACAGTTTGCCCAGCTGGGCGTAACCGGACCTTCCAACCGTAACCGGGCGTTTCGTAGGCGCCAAACCATGGAGGGTCCGCGCATGAGCAGCGCCGAGATCACCGTCACCCTGCCCGATGGATCGCATCGGTCCTATCCCGAGGGGGTGACCCCGGCAGATGTAGCTGCCGATATTTCGAAATCACTTGGCAAGGCGGCTGTTGCGGCAAAGGTCAACGGGACCGTGGTCGATCTGTCCCTACCGCTAACCCGCGACGCTGAGCTGGCGATTGTCACCGCCCGCGACGACGAAGCGCTTGAGCTCATTCGTCATGATTGCGCGCATATCATGGCGCGCGCCGTGCAGGAACTTTGGCCAGATGTAAAAGTGACCATCGGCCCTGTGATCGAGAACGGGTTCTACTACGATTTTGATCGGACCGATCCCTTTAGCCCGGAAGACCTTGTCTCAATTGAGAAGAAGATGCGCGAGATCATCGCCAAGCGCGATCCGGTCCGCACTGAAGTGTGGGACCGCGACCGCGCAATCGCGTTTTATGAAGAGTCGGGCGAACCCTATAAGGTCGAACTGGTCGGAATGATCCCGGAGGGCGAGCCGATCCGCATGTATTGGCACGGGTACTGGCAAGACCTGTGCCGTGGACCGCACCTCGCGCATACCGGGCAGGTGCCTGCGGACGCGTTTAAACTGATGAGCGTCGCCGGGGCATACTGGCGGGGCGATAGCGACAACGCCATGCTCCAGCGGATTTATGGTGTGGCCTTCAACTCCAAGCAGGAGCTGAAGGCCCATCTGCACATGATTGAGGAAGCCCAGAAACGCGATCACCGAAAACTGGGTCGCGAGATGGATCTGTTTCATCTGCAGGAGGAAGCGCCCGGCATGGTGTTCTGGCACCCCAACGGCTGGCAGCTTTACCGCACGCTTGAGGAATATATGCGCCGTCGGCTCGCCGCCGCGGGGTACCGAGAGATCAAGACGCCACAGGTTGTGGACCGCAAGCTCTGGGAGGCATCGGGGCACTGGAACGCGTATAAGGAAAACATGTTCATTGTCGAAGTTGATGAAGAGCATGCACGGGAAAAGCGGATCAACGCGCTAAAACCGATGAACTGCCCTTGTCACGTGCAAATCTATAATCAGGGTCTGAAGTCCTATCGTGACCTGCCACTTCGGTTGGCTGAATTCGGCTCCTGTCACCGGTATGAAAGCTCTGGATCGATGCACGGCCTGATGCGGGTTCGGGGCTTCACTCAGGATGACGCTCATATTTTCTGTACCGAAGAGCAGATCGAGGCGGAATGTGCTGGGTTCATTGACCTGCTGTCAAAAATCTATGCGGATGCCGGTTTCCAGAAGTTCGATATCAAGCTGTCGACCCGACCGGATGTCCGAGTGGGTTCGGACGCGGTTTGGGACAAGGCAGAGCAGGCGCTGGAATCCGCAATCCTGAGTGTGCGCAATGACTTCGAGCTGGATCCCGGGGAAGGTGCATTTTACGGACCCAAGCTGGACTTCAAACTGACCGACGCCATCGGGCGGGAATGGCAGTGCGGTACGTTCCAGGTTGATTTCAATATGCCGGTTCGCCTGGATGCTGAATATGTGGGCGAGGATGGCGCAAAACACCGGCCCGTCATGCTGCACCGCGCGATCCTGGGATCGTTCGAGCGGTTTATCGGTATTCTCATCGAAAACTATGCCGGGAAGTTTCCGTTGTGGTTGGCACCCCGGCAAATCGTGGTCGCCTCGATCGTGTCGGATGCAGATGCATATGTTCAGGAAGTCGTTGACAAACTGACCCGCGCCGGGCTGCGCGCCGAGGCGGACACGCGCAATGAGAAAATCAACTACAAGGTCCGCGAGCATTCGCTTGGCAAAGTACCCGTGATCCTTGCGATCGGGATGAAAGAAGTCGCCGATCGCACCGTCAGCCTGCGCCGGCTGGGGGAGAAAGCCAGTGTGGTGCTTACTGCCGAGGAGGCAGCCGTGACCCTGGCAGAGGAAGCGCTTCCGCCGGATCTGCGGCCGGGTTGACGGGCGCGGAGCAGCTGCCGTTTCAAGCCGCCGGCGCGCTGACCCTAGCGCGCCGACAGAACCAGCAGGGCCATAGATCCAACGGCCAGCGATATCCCGATCTTGTCGGTAATCGCGTATATAATAGGGTCGTAGTCTTGGGCCCCCGTCCACCCGGTCCGGATCATCCGCGCCAGCCATAGCCCCAACAGAACGGCCACACCCCATAGCATCCAGATTTGGGTGTAAAGATCATAGGCCGTGGGACTGAGGCTATAGGCTGCGAAAACCGAAACGGCCCCAACAGCGCCGAGTATGGCCACGTTCAGCAGATCGTCCCGATCCGCCGGGCTGTACCTTCTCCCCGGGACATTGCCGGTCCCCTTGGCATGCGCAAGCTCGGTCAAGCGCTTGACGCAGCCCAGCGACAGGAAGATCGGAAAGATGAAGGCAAAGAGCCACCCCGAGGCCGCCACACCCGCAGCAACTGCCCCCGCGATCACCCGAAGGGTGTAAAGACCGGCCAGCATGGTCACATCAACCCACCGGACCCGCTTGAAGCGGAACGAGTAGGATAGCGTCGATACCAGATACACGAGTAAAACGCCAAGCATCGCCCAGCTCAACATCAGGCCAAGCGCCAGACCCAAAAAGCCAAGGCAAAGGCTTGCCGCCATCCCGACCTTGATCGGCACGCGACCGGCCGCAAACGGGCGGTTGCGTTTGGTATCGTGCAGACGGTCCGCCTCAAGGTCCGTGAGATCATTCACAATGTAAATGGCACTGGCGAGCGCCGAAAAGGCGATAACCCCCAGCGTCGCTGCCATCAGGCCAGGCAGGTCCATTCTGTGCGCGGCGAACAAGGGCAAGTACAACAGCAGGTTCTTGAGCCATTGATGCGGGCGCAACCCTTTGACCAGGTCTTCCCACGTCCAGGGCGTGCCCACCGGCTCTGCCTTGATACCCTGTGCCGTCAGCTTTTGCGAAATACGAATACCGGCGCGCGCAACAAAGGATTTCCGTGCGGATTTCCAGACCGGCAGATCGGCGGAACTGTCGCCGATATAGTCGAACCCATGTTCACCAAAGCGGTCGACAAGCCAGTCCCGCTTCGCCTCTCGGGTCAGGTTGGTCGTCTCGTCCGATCCCTTGGCGCCGGTGAAGAGCGGATGCGCACCTGCGACGCCCTGCACAACGGCCTCGTTGGAACCGGAGACAAGATAGACCTCGCGGCCATCGGCCCGCGCCGTTTCGATGATCGCCGAGATCTCGGGGTCGACGGGAAGCGTTTCCGGGGTGACCGGCGCCAAACGCGCCAGTTCCGCCTTCAGTTTTGGGCGGTTAGACAGATATTTCAAGGCGGTACGGACCGTCCCAACCGGATCAACGCCAAGCCCTTTCCAGAAGGTTTCGAGCAGCATATCGGTCTTGATGAAGGTGCCGTCCAGATCAACGATCAACGGCACCTGCTGGGCTTGCGTCATTGCTGGGCGACCCGTACCCCGGTAAACAGGCAGCCATCCGTGGCCTTTGTCGGCGGCGACAGGCACAGCATGCGGGCCTGGGTCCAGGCCGCGACCACTTTGGGTACATAGGCGCGGGTTTCTCGGTAATCAGGCACACCGCCGGCACGTGTGACGGCCCCTTCACCGGCATTATAGGCGGCCAGGGCCAACAGCGCGTCACCCTGAAACTCGGTCAACAGAAAATCCAGATATTGTACACCGCCGGTGATGTTCTGGTTTGGGTCCGTGCGGTCACTGACGCCAAAGCGCTGGGCCGTTGCAGGCATAAGCTGCATCAGTCCGACCGCGCCGGCACTGCTTTTGGCGCTGACCTGGCCAGCACTTTCCACCGATATGACGGAGAGGACCAGCGCCGGCGACACCTGTGTTCCCGCGGTCGCGACTAATATTTGTGCACCATACTGTTGCGCGATTTTGGCGATGCGTCCGGGCGACGGCATCACGGCGGCCGCCTTCGCGTCATTGCGCCCCAGAACCTCGACCGCACGCGCCAGCTTGCCATAGCCGGCATCGACAAGGTTTGGCGACATCTGGGTCCAAAACCACGTGGCGGTCTCGCTGTCGTTGCCCGGGACCGGACCCGGGCGCGGGTCACCACTATTTTCGGGTTCGACCGTCGGGACATCCGGGATGTTCGCAAGGACGGGTTTTACCTCGGGAACCGGCTCCACCTGGATCGTGATACGCTTCTTGGTGCCCGGCACCGGCGGCTTGACCCGCTTGAACGTGAAATCAACCTCGGCCGAGACCGGCACCGGCCCGAACAGCATCAGGGATCCGGCCAAAACCGTCGTCATCAGAGAAAAGTGCACTGCTCGACCCTCTATTTGCGTGGTCATTAGTCTTGTGTTTACCGAATCCGGTCAAATGTTCAAATCAGCAGTAGGCATTTCGCCCCGGTTCTTGGGGCAGAAACGTGTCCTGGGCGCAACAATTATACTGGTTATGGCGGATTTCCGTTCATAATCGCGGATAAACGAGCGCGTCCAGTCGGTTTTTTGTGAATGCAAACATGCCGTTATGGTATTGCCCGTGTGTTAACTAACAAAACGCAAGGGTGCGTCATTTTTCTGCCTGAATCAAACGGTGTATTAGCGGTGTTCGCTGAGTAGCCATGTGGACGTCGAGCGGGATGTGGGTGGTGACACCTTGTACCTTCGGCCTTAGCAGGTACAACGTTCGGCGCAGGTGGACGACTTAAATCTACTGACCCCTAGGAGGATCAACCATGAAACTGTTCAAACTGAAGAAAACTTTCGTCGAAGATGAAGACGGCGCCGTAACCGTTGACTGGGTCGTGCTGACCGCAGCCATCGTTGGTATCGGCCTGATTGTTCTGCAGATCATTCGTGGCGGTGTCTACGATGCTGCCTCGGACATCTACAGCAGCCTGACCAACGCGATCTCCCAGTAAATTTCTGGCTTAACGAGATGTTTTGGGGCGGCTCTGGCAACAGGGCCGCCCCATTTTTCTACTCCCGGTCCGCCGCGCGAACCTGGCGCGGCTTGACGGGAGCAAGACGTTCACATGCACATAGGTGGGGTCATGAGTAGAATTAAGGCAATCGGTTGCCGGTTAAGGTTGCTGGTGCAGGATGATGATGGCGCGGTCACAGTGGACTGGGTCGTGTTGTCAGCGGCACTGGTCACCATCGGGCTGGTTATGATCAGTCTGATCACACCGGGCGTTTATGATGCCGGGTCGGATATATCCAGTGGCGTGCTGGAATCCACGAATTTTTAACGGGACGAGGATGTACATGATGCCAGTAAGTCACTGGACATTGGCCTACCGGCATTTGTACACTATCAAAGGTTTGCATACGCGAATGCCCCCTAACACACAGAGGTTCACCGACTCATGCGCATAGTCTTTGTATTGGTCTTCCTATTTGGGATCGGCATCGCAGGATTCGCGGCTTATATGGCGATGGATCAGTTTCGTAATCTGCAAACCGAAAATCGCGTGTTGAGGCAGAAGGCCAGCCTTGTGGTGGAAACGGTGCCTGTGTTCCTGGCGACCCGCGAACTGAGATATGGGCAGGAATTGCAGGAAGGCGACGTGCGCGAAGCCCTGTTCCCCGCCGATGCGATTCCAGAGAACGCGTTCACATCGCTCGAAGATTTGTTTGGCAACGAAGATGCCGAACCGCGCGAGATCGTGCGCACCATGGAACCCGGTGAAGTTGTGATGGCAACCAAGGTGACCCGTTTTGGCCAGGACGCGACCGTCGCGTCGCGGCTGAACAAGGGCATGCGTGCATTCACCATTACGGTCGATGTCTCGACCGGTGTTTCCGGATTCCTGCAACCTGGTGACAGTGTCGACGTCTACTGGTCGGGCACTCAGCAAGGTGAGCAAGTAACGCGACTGCTATTAGAAGGTATCGACCTTATTGCAATCGACCAGATTGCGGACCAGGACACTTCACGACCCGTTGTGGCGCGTACTGTTACACTAGAGGTGTCACCAATTGTTGTTGCACAACTTGCACAGGCGCAAAATTCGGGGCGGCTGACGCTTTCTCTACGTGGTGTTTCCGAGGAAGGCGTGCTCGGCCCCCTCGTGGTTACTCAACAAGACCTCCTGGGGATTGAAGAGGTCGTTGAGGAGGAGAAGCGCAAGTGTTTCAACCGCATCCGCCGCGGCCTCAGCATCGAGATCATCGAAGTTCCCTGCGTCGAGAACTAAGTATAGTCGCGACCATTGAAATATAAGGATAATTTCCGTTGGTGTGGCTTATCCACATCAACGCACGGCCATAACACATTGATTCTTGTGTTAAATCTAAATTCCGAGCATCTTTAACCGTATGGGCCTGCGTTTTCGCGGGTCTCTTCGAGTGGTTTTGAGAGGCAGGAAAAAACATGTATTGGAACCGACTGTTCAAAGCGGGCCTAGCGGCTTTGGCTTTGTCAGCGCCGCTGGTGCCGGATGCGTCCGCACAAAGCGTGCTGCAAGTGATGCGGGGGGCGACCTCCAACAACATCTCTGTTTCAGTGAACCGGGCCATTGTTATGGAGGCGGATCGCCCGTTTGCCGAGCTTTCGGTGGCAAACCCGGGTATCGCCGACATCGCGACCCTGGGTGAGCGCACGATCTATGTCTTGGGCAAGGCGCCCGGGCGGACAACGCTCACCATTCTGGGGCCCGAGGGCGAGCTGATCACCAACGTCGATGTGCGGGTCAGCCCGGATGTCGCCGAGTTTAAAGAGCGTCTGCGCGATATCTTGCCGAAAGAGCATATCGAAGTGCGGACCGCGAATGACGGGATCATCTTGTCGGGCCGGGTCAGCGGCGCGCGGAAGGTCTCGCGGGCACTTGAGCTTGCCGAGCGCTACGCGCCCGGACGCGTCACCAATCTGATGTCCGTGGGCGGCACCCAGCAGGTGATGCTGAAAGTGCGCTTCGCAGAAATGTCGCGCAGCGTCGGCAAGAGCCTTGGGACCAACCTGGGCGCGACCTTCGCCGGAAGCGACGCAACCGGGGTTATCTTTGGCGGAGGCACCGGATCGGGTGTTGCCACCGGCGTTCTTGTTCCAGTCGGAACCGAGACGGCGGATGGCGGCGGCGCGGGCCAGCTTCTGTTTGACGGCAACACCACCGGCGGCATTGGGGTCAGCCTGCTGGATCTGGGTGACTTTACGGTCAACCTCCTGATCCAGGCCTTGGAAAACAAAGGGCTTGTCCGGACATTGGCCGAACCGAACCTGGTCGCCATTTCCGGTGAACCCGCAACGTTCCTGGCAGGTGGTGAGTTTCCGATCCCGGTCGATGCCGGGGATGGCGCCATCACGGTTGAATTCAAGGAGTTTGGTATCCAGCTCGACTTTACGCCGATTGTGATTGATGACGATATCATCCGTCTTGATCTGCGGACCGAAGTCAGCAGCATCGTCGAGTTCGTTGAGGGCCTGCCCTCGATCCAGTCCCGTCAAGCATCCACTACTGTCGAGATGCGCGACGGCCAGAGCTTTGCGATCGCCGGCCTTCTGCAGGACGACTTTACGGATGCGATCAGCCAGGTACCCTGGCTCAGCGATGTCCCGATCCTGGGCTCACTGTTCCGGTCGGCCAACTTCACACGGCTACAAAGTGAACTGGTCATCATCATCACCCCGCATCTGGTGTCGCCCACCAACGGCGATCTGTTGGCACTGCCTACCGACCGCATGCGGATTCCAACTGAACTGGACCTGTTCCTCAATGGAAACATTGAGGGGACCCCGGCAGTGCGCGACGTCGCCCGCCAGGACTTCCAGGGTTCATACGGCTACGTTTTGGAGTGAGACCGATGAAATCCTTTCTGAAAAAATCGACATCGATCGGTGCGGTCCTGATCCTGGCCGGATGTGCAACCCAGGAGGCGGGGGATGTCAGCAGTGCCTATGGCGGTGCGACCTCGACAAACCTTCTGGCGCAGGCCGTCAGTTTGCAGGGCACGCTGTTGGCCGAGCTTCAGGCGCAGTTCCGCGCAGCGGCACCGGATATGATCAACTTCGAGTTCAACTCTTCGGTTCTTGACGCCGAAGCGACCTCGATCCTTGATCGCCAGGCCGCCTGGATCCGCGCGAACCCTTCGATCAAGTTCCGGGTATACGGGCACACCGACCTCGTGGGGTCAAATGCCTATAACCGCCGGTTGGGTCAGCGCAGGGCACGTGCCGCCGTCAACTACATGATCTCGCGCGGGGTCCGCCGGGGCCAGGTGGAGGCAGTTGCATCGTTCGGCGAAACTCGGCCGCTCATCAACACACAAAACCCAGAGCGGCTTAACCGCCGCACAGTCACCGAGGTTGTAGGTCTGGACCGCAACTTCCGCGGCTACGACTTTGACGGCAAAAAGGCCAATCAAATCTATGTCGACCGCTATATCGGCGACACTGACGACGGTTAAAACGAATAACAGCTTCAAAGCCACTAACTTGCCGCCGGCCTCGTGCCGGCGGTTTTTTGTTGTATTTCAGGTGTTTACCTACTTGTTACTGCCCTTCTACAGCCCGAAAACCCAGCACGATGCATCGCGTCGAACTTACGACATAGCATCGACGCGACAAGGCCAGCTTCGCGGTTCCCGGCGCGCCACTCACGCGCTTTAACGTCTTGTTAAGAACCTTACAAAGGTCTCACTTTTGCCATTTTTAATATAGAAAAATCAGTGTTTGTTAGGGCTTGAATGGATTAATGAGTGTATCCTGCGGCCTGGATGGACTAGACTGGTTGCCTAAAGGGCCAATATCGCCCGAGTGCGAGGAGAAACCCCTCGTCGTGAGCAGTTACCAGTCAGTGCAGCGCGGGTTCGAGACGGGGATAAAGGTGTTGGTATGGCATTACTAAAAGTCAAAGCGGATGACATCGAGGTTTTCGCAATTGCGCGCTCGATCGATGAATTCCCGGCCCTTGTGGATGACCTCAACAAGGAGCTTTCAGGCCGATGGTCGCCGCTCCCGCTGAAAAACAGCGAGTCAGCGATCAAAAGCGGTGCAGGATCGGATCTAGAGATTGCTATTGTCGCTGTTTCGTCCGAGGACGAATCCGACCTCAGCTCTGCCACGCGCACGGTACAAACCGCGCGGGATCATGGCCTCAAGGTGCTTCTGGTGGCCAAAGACGTGTCACCGACGGCGCTGCACCAGTTGTTGCGGGTCGGCGCGGATGACTTTGCCCCCTACCCCCTTCCCGAAGGCGCACTGAACGAATCAATCACCAAGATGCGTTCGACCGTCCGCGAGTCCGAGGCGGAGAAGCGGAAGAGCAAGGAGCGTAAGCGTAACGGGATCGTGATCCCGATCTACTCCATCGCCGGCGGTGTCGGTGCAAGTACCTTCGCCGTCAATCTGGCTTGGGAACTGTCGCTGCTCACCAAGAAGACCGACAAGCGCGTCTGTATTCTGGACTTCAACTTCCAGTTCGGTTCGGTGTCGACCTACCTCGATCTGCCGCGTCGGGAGGCAATTTACGAGTTAATCTCCGATCCCAGCACGATGGACCACCACACGCTGAGCCAGGCGTTGACATCGTATAAGACGCGCATGGCGGTCCTGACCTCGCCCATGGACGCGCTGCCGCTGGACATCATCGCACCCGAAGACATCGCGCGGATGATCCAGATTGCCCAGGCATCCTATGACTTCGTGGTTATCGACATGCCGCAGGCGCTGGTCCATTGGTTCGATCAGGTCCTGAAGATGTCTGAAACATTCTTTGCGGTTATGGAAGTGGACATGCGTTCGGCGCAGAACTGCTTGCGGTTCCTGCGCGCGCTCAAGGGTGAGGACCTGCCTTATGAGAAGGTCCAGTTTGCGCTGAACCGCGCGCCAGGCTTTACCGATCTGAACGGCAAGGCCCGTGCCAAACGCCTGGCAGAGAGCCTTGGGGTTGAGATCAACATTATGTTGCCCGACGGCGGCAAAGCCGTCGCCTCGGCCTGTGATGAGGGGTCCCCCTTGGCCGAAAGCGCGGCCAAGAACCCGCTGAGACGTGAGATAAAAAGTATAGCCCAAACGATTTTTGACGCCGTCGTCGCCGAAAAAGCAGCCGTCGCGTTATAAATACCGGAGACTTAGCAGATGTTCCGCCGTTACCAGCGCGTCCAGGACGCCCCGACCCCGCCGAAACTTGAAGTTGATCCGCAGGAGAAGGCGCTGCGCGCTAAGCAACGGCAGGAAAAGGAACGCCGTTCGCTTAGCTCGGCTGAAGTGGCCGAGATTCAACGCGACGCCAAGCGCCAGGAAAAGCTGCTCGACGTCCGGATGGAATTGCACAAGCGTGTGCTTGAGACACTGAACCTTGGCGCGCTTGAGAAGGCTTCCGAGCAGGAGTTGCGCCGCGAGATCGGGGTCATCACCCGCGAGGGGCTGCGTGAGAATGGCGTGGTGCTGAACGCATCGGAAGCCGAGCAGCTGAACCAGGATCTTTATGACGAGATCACGGGTCTCGGACCGCTGGAAGTGTTGCTCAAGGACGAAAGCGTCAACGACATTCTGGTGAACGGGCCGCTCCAGGTCTTTGTCGAACGCAACGGGCGGCTGGAACTCACGCCGATCCGGTTCAAGGATGACCGGCACCTGCTGCGGGTCATCGACAAAATCGTGTCGGCCGTTGGCCGGCGGGTCGACGAAAGCCATCCCTATGTCGACGCCCGTCTGCAGGACGGGTCGCGATTCAACGCCATGGTCCCCCCATGTGCGGTGGACGGCGCACTGGTGTCGATCCGGAAGTTCTCCAAGGACAAACTCAGCATCGACGAGCTGATTGAGTACGGCGCCTTCACCGAGGAGATGGCGACATATCTTCAGGCGACCGTATCAACGCGGCTCAATGTAATTGTGTCAGGCGGTACTGGTTCCGGTAAGACAACAACGCTGAACGCGTTGTCGAGTTTCATCGATGATCATGAGCGTATTGTGACGATCGAGGATACGGCCGAACTCCAGTTGCAACAGATTCACGTCGGACGGATGGAAAGCCGGCCGCCAAATGTCGAAGGGCGCGGCGAAGTTTCGCAGCGCGATCTGTTGCGGAACGCACTGCGGATGCGGCCTGATCGTATTATTGTGGGTGAAACCCGCGGAGACGAAGTCATCGACATGCTGCAAGCCATGAATACCGGTCACGACGGTTCGATGACGACCATCCACGCGAACTCGGCGCGCGACGCGGTCAGCCGTCTTGAGAACATGATTGCGATGTCAGGGATCGATATGCCGATCAAGGCCTCGCGCTCCCAGATCGCCTCGGCCGTAAACCTTATTGTCCAGGTCAGCCGTCTGCAGGACGGCAGCCGTCGCATGGTTTCGATCACCGAAGTGACCGGGATGGAAGGTGATATCATCTCGATGCAGGAAGTCTTTAAATTCCAGCGTACAGGCATGGATACCGACGGGAACATTCTTGGACACTTCACAGCTACAGGGTTGCGTTCAAAGTATTCGGAACGGTTCCGTCAGTGGGGCTATGACCTTCCCTCGTCAATTTACACCTCGACTGAATAAGTCGCAGGGCTCGGTTAGTAAGGAGACGTCATGAGTATTGAACCGCTAATTTACGCCGCGATATTTGTTGGCGTGTTCTTTATGATCGAGGGGATTTACCTCCTTGTCTTCGGCAAGTCTGTGCGGTTGGAAAGCAAGGTCAACCGACGGCTCGAGCTGCTAGAGAAAGGCGAATCGCCCGAAGATGTATTGAACACGCTGCGAAAAGAGCGTGAGCAGCACTCCGAAAGTCAGGGTTTGCCGATCATCGCACCCCTGTCGGACAAGGCCGCTCAGGCCAATATCGCCTTCTCACCCACAGGCCTCTTGATCGTGATGGTGGTCATCGGCCTGATGAGCTTCCTGGGGCTGACCTTTTTCACCGGCGCCAGCCTGATCGTCCGGATCGGTGTGGCCGTGGTTATGGGCTACGGCGCGGTGTACCTTTGGCTGAACAACAAAGCGAAGAAACGCCTTGCGCTATTTGAGGAACAGCTTCCCGATGCGGTAGAGCTGGTGGTGCGAAGCTTGCGCGTGGGGCATCCGTTCTCCTCGGCGATCAACATCGTTGCGCAGGAGATGCCTGATCCGCTGGGGACCGAGTTTGGCATTATCGTGGACGAAAGCACATATGGGATGGAGGTCACCGAGAGCCTGGACAACATGGCGAACCGGATCGATATCCAGGATGTTAAGTTTCTGTCTGTTGCCGTTGCCATCCAGTCGCAATCGGGCGGTAACCTTGCCGAGATCCTGTCCGGACTGGCCAAAGTGATCCGTGCCCGCTTCAAACTGTTCCGCAGGGTCAAGGCGATCACCGCAGAGGCCCGCTGGTCCGGCTGGTTCCTCTCAGCATTCCCGTTGGGGGCTTTGGTGCTGATCCAACTGATCCAGCCCGACTATTACGATGATGTGAAAAATACCACTGTGTTTGTACCCGCGGCAATCGTCGTCGCAATAATGTTGTTCGTTAACGTGCTGTTCATGCGCGCGATGGTCAACATTAAAGTCTGAGAAAGGGCTGACAGAAAATGGAACTGTTCGCGCAAAGCTGGGAATTCCTGATCGCAGCACTTGGGCCGCTTGGTCCGCTGTATGTAATGGCCTTTTTGGGCCTTGCGATGATCTCGATGACCATCCCGGTGCTGTTCCGCACCCGTCCTGATCCCCTTAACAAACTTAAGGGGTCGAGCGTGATCGCGCCGTCCAAAGACAAGGAAACGCCGGTCAGATTGCGCTATGACAGTGGCGGACGTCAGCTGGACAGGTTCAAGCCATATCTCGAGCCGCAGACCGAGAAAGAGTTTACACAGACGCGTCTGAAGCTCATTCAGGCCGGATATCGCTCGCGCAACGCGGTTTCCACCTACCACCTGTTTCGCTTTGTGCTGGGCGTGTCGCTGTTGGCGATTGGCACGCTCACAGTCCTGATCCGCCCCGACAGCCCTGGCCTGACCACCGTTATCATCAGCGTACTCCTCCCCGGGGTCGTGGGGTATTACCTGCCCGATTACTGGGTCGAACGCCGTAAGCAGGTCCGCCAAGAGGACGTGACCAATGGTTTCCCAGACGCACTGGACCTGATGCTGGTCTGTGTCGAGGCCGGCCAATCACTGGACCAGGCCATCTTGCGCGTCTCAACCGAGGTGTCGAAACCCTACCCTGCCCTCGGCGAAGAGTTCGAGATTGTTGCCAACGAGATGCGCGCCGGTAAGGACCGCGTCACCGTGCTGCGGGACATGGGTGAACGGTGCGGCGTGTCGGACATTTCGGCCTTTGTGACGGTCCTTGTCCAGTCGGCGACGTTCGGGACCTCGATCTCCGACGCGCTGCGCGTCTACGCCTCGGAGATGCGCGACAAGCGCGTCATGCGCGCCGAGGAGAAGGCGAACACATTGCCCACCAAGCTGACGCTCGGTACGATGATGTTCACGGTGCCGCCGCTGATGATCATTTTGGTTGGCCCGTCGCTCTACGAAATCGGCTCGGTTCTCGGATTCTGAGGGCCAGCGGCCCCGGAAGACGGATAATCTGCCTATGCCTGACATCAGGCGTTTCTTTCCTCGACAGGTCGGGATTGGTTTATGCCTGGCGGTACTTCTCGGCTGTGTCGAAACCGAACGGCTGGATACGCTTGGCCCCGTATTGGACACCGGCGCCTTTGTCGATGGCGCTGATGGCCTGACCATCGGCCACCGCCTTATGGAGGCTGGGGAATATGAGCTCGCGCTGGACGCCTATTACACAGCGGGTTTGGAGAACGGGCTGAACGCAGACGTGCTCAGCGCGCTGGGATCGGCAAACCTTCGCCTAGGACGGCTGGGCCAAGCCGAAGGCATCCTGCGTCGCGCACTGGACGAAGATGACAAGTTCGTGCCCGCGTGGAACAATCTGGGGGTCGTTTTGAACGCCCGGGGCGAGTTTGGCGAAGCCCGAGAGGCATTCCGCGTCGCATTCGCGTTGGACAACGGCGCATCGGACTCTATTCGACAAAACCTGCAAGCGATGGACGCTAAACTGGCCGATGTGGTACCGGATGCTCCGCCTGAAGAAGATTTTCGCTTGGTAAGACAGGGCAATGGGGTTTATCTTCTGTTAGGGAACTAAAAAAAACCGACGAGCAGAGGTATAGGCCCATGACAATCATAAGCATTCACCGCGGAATGGCGGTATTGCTGGCGACGCTTGCTGTCGCCGGATGCCAGGATATCGATGCGGAACGGGAAAAAATCCAAAGCCTGGACAGCCTCAACGTCATTGATGAAAACAACCTCAACAATATCCTGCTGGATTTTGCGGACCCGGAGCAGGCGGTGGTGTATTTCCAGTCCTCGCTTGCGAAAGAGCCCGACAGGCTGGATTTCAAACAGGGGTATGCGGAGTCCCTGGTGCGCGCCGGGCGTCTTGAAGAAGCGGTCCTTGCCTACAAGAACATTGAAGCATCGAATGAGCTCAGCAATGCGGACCGGCTGCGCTATACCGAAGCGCTGATCCAGACCGGCGAATGGGAGAAGGGCAAAGCCCAGCTTGCCGCTATCCCACCGACCATCGAGACCTATGACCGTTACCGCCTCGAAGCCATCGTCTCGGATTTTGAGAAGACGTGGACCCGATCCGATGCGTATTATGAACAGGCACGCGGCCTTACGACGCGTCCTGCGGCAATTTTCAACAACTGGGGCATCTCAAAAGCGGCACGCGGCGACAGGGCCGGGGCGGAAGAAATGTTTACGCGCGCCATCAGCTTCGACAGCAAACTGTTCTCGGCCAAGAACAATCTGGCGATCAGCCGGGCCTCCCGCAAAGTGTATGAACTGCCCATCGTGCCGATGAGCAAGACGGAAGAGGCGGAATTGCTGCACAATATCGCGCTTCAGGCAATCCGCAACGGTGATGTCGATATCGGTCGCGGCCTGTTGGAAGAAGCTGTCGAAACCCATCCCCAGTTCTTTGCCGAGGCCACGGCGAAGCTCGAGGCGCTGGATCGGAACATCGCGCGCTGACCTGAACACAAGGGTCCGCGCATGACCTTGGTACTGCCCGAAGCGGCGTTTTTTGCGCTCACTCTGCCGTTCTCGCTTTGGGTGGCCTGGTCGGACCTGAAGTTCATGCGGATCAGCAACCGCCTGAATATCGTACTTTTTTGCGTGTTTCTGGTAGCTGGAATGATTTTTTTGCCACTCGACGACTATGGCCTGCGGATCGCGATTGCGGTCGCTGCTCTGGTAATCGGATTTATCGCGAACATGCTGGGCGTCATGGGCGGCGGGGACGCCAAATACATCGCCGCATTTATCCCGTTCATCGCACCCGAGGCCTTGTACGAATTTCTGTTCATCATGTCGATGTGCCTGCTGACCGCGGTGCTGGTTCATCGGCTGGCGCGGGCAACGCCGGCTGTGCGACGCTACACGCCGGACTGGGTGTCTTGGCAGCCTGGCATGCGGTTTCCGATGGGGCTGGGCCTGTCCGGCGGGCTCAGCTTCTATCTGGCGATAGTGGGCTTCAATCTGCCCTTCGCACCAGGGTGAACAGGTCGGTGCGAACCACCTCTTCCAGCGTCCACCCAAATTTCTCGATCCAGCGCAGTTTGTCCGCCCGCGCGTCCTGTGTCAGCGGACAGTGCGGGACCAAAATGTAATCGACGCCATCGAACCCCCGATCCGTGCCGTAGTACCAGGGGGCCATGCCGTCGTTGCGCGCAAACGGGCCGAACAGATA
>JBCCYF010000089.1:0-18210 GCA_039190275.1 Pseudomonadota bacterium
ACGCCGTTTATGGACCCTGAGGAGTTCAAAGATGCCGGTGCTATCGTCTTGGAGAAGAGAAGTGTGGTCGTCACTCGATGATGGTGACGAGCACACTATACGGGGAAGCGGAACAAGCAGAGGGTCTCATCCCATTTCCACGTAAACAGCAGGCCGCAAAACGCACTGCCTCTCACTCCTGTTGCAAAACTGATACGTTTTTGGCCCGCCTCATTCAGTCAAAGCCGTTATGAGCGCAGCTGCCGCGAAAGTCGGGAACGTACGTACCTTTCCCGTTCGTGGGTCTCAAAATTCCACCGTTGCAGCGAATGGCCGTTAAGCGGGCTGCGACCGCAGCATCCGGTGGGTGGGTTGAGAGTCCGCAATGGGCCGGTTCCTTTCAGAGCAAACTGGATTTCACCCTGCAGGGGTTACTAGTTACGTGCAAAAAACTCGTCTGGGTTGAAAAAAGCACCGAATCAACCACAGTGAGTATAAGGGGCATTTATCGTGCTGACATGGAGGCGCTTGTTTTGCGCAAGGCGATTTGACTGAAACGCCGGTGGATGGGGTGCCACCTAAGCGGTTGAACCGACCTTTGTTGGGTGTGAATTTCTTTGCCGGAGATGTGACCGCAGGGTTCGGCCCCTATTTGGCGATTTACCTGTTGGCTCAACTTCACTGGTCGCCCCAGAACATCGGGTTCGCACTGGCCCTTGGCTCGATCGTGACGGTTTTGGCGCAGACCCCCGCCGGGGCGTTAATCGATTGGACACGTGCAAAGCGAGCGTTGATGGTTGTGTGTGTCACGGCCGTAGGGTTGGCGGCGCTGACTCTTGTGGTGTCGGACAAGGCTGTCGCGATCTATGGCGCGCAAGCCACCATGGGTGTTGCGCTGGCTTTTCTCGGTCCGCTGATTGCGGCGATAACGCTGGGTGTTGTTGGGCGGAGGGCCTTTACCCGGCAGACCAGCGCCAACCAGGCTTGGAACCATGCGGGAAACGTGATGGCTGCAGGGGTCGCTGCGGGATTGGCATTGGCGGGTTATGTGGACGGTGTGTTCATCCTGATCGCCGTGATGTGCGTCGGTATGATAATTTGTACTGGACTGATCAAACCAACGGATATTGACCACGAGACTGCTCGCGGTGGCGTGGCCGAAGACAGTTCTGGTGCTGAAAAGCCCAGTGGCTTTGCGACGATCTTAAGTGACAGGCGACTTCTGATTTTTGGCGTTTCGATCATCCTGTTTCACTGTGCAAATGCCAGTATGCTACCTTTAGTGAGCCAGAAGGTCGCCAGCGGAGGTGATACCAAGGCTGGGATCGCGTTTACCTCGGCTTGCATCATCTCAGCGCAGTTCATTATGATCGGAATGGCAGTTCTCTGTGGCCGTACCGCAGATCATTGGGGCCGCAAGCCACTGTTTTTGATCGCTTTCGCAATTCTTCCAATCCGCGCCTTCCTCTATACTCTGACAGACAATAGCGTGGTACTTGTCGCCATTCAGTCGCTGGACGGCGTAGCAAACGGAATCTTTGCCGTTCTGTTCTTACTCATCGTGTCGGACGTGACGAAGGGCACCGGGCGATTCAACATCGCACAAGGGGCATTGGCCACCTTGGTTGGCGTCGGAGCTTCGGTTAGCAACCTCGCGGCGGAAGAGATCGTACAGATCAGCAGCTATGACATGGCGTTTTACTTTCTGGCAGCCGTCTCGCTGCTGGGTGCAGTGATTTTTGCCACGTTGATGCCGGAAACAGCGCCCCACGCCCGCCACAATCGGACCCGGGCAGATGCCGCGCAACCTTGACCGGAGAAGCACATTGTCCTTCAGCCTTGGGGTTTCAATTGCCGTTTTCACTCTGATTGCTATCCGCGAATGGCTGCCCGCATCCGTGAAAATCTGGCATGTTATGACGGCAGGAGCATTCGCGTTGTTGATCACAGGCGCAATCACTCCGAAATCCGCCTTGGAGGCAATTGACTGGAACGTGATGCTGTACCTGTTCTCGGTCTTTTCCATCGGACGCTCGCTGTATGAGAATGGCGTCTCGCATCGGATCGCAGGCTGGATGGTGGGGTGGCGAACGCCCGGTGTCTCACTGGTGGCGTTCATGCTGCTATTCGCGCTGATCGCGGCAGTACTGACCAATGATGCTGCCGCAATTATCGGCACGCCCATTGCCCTGATGTTGGCGAGACAAACCGGAGCTGACCAGCGTACTTTTCTGATCGCGCTGTGCGTCACCGTAACAATCGGCAGTATGGCCACGCCGATTGGAAACCCGCAAAATCTGTTGATAGCGGCCAGCGGCGAGGTTCCGGCCCCGATGGTTACGTTTGTGCACTGGCTGATTGTTCCCACGCTGATCTGTCTGGGTGGCAGCGCATTGTGGCTTTCTAAGCGCATGGTTGTTTCAACGCCTGATCTGGACCAATCAGACGTGACCGAGAATACCGGCGGAGTGAAATGGCCTGTGCTTCTGGCCATAATCGTTCTTGTCGTTCTCGTGACGGTCGAGAGCGTTCTAGCCGCAACCGGATCAGATTTCGGATATCCGCTGGGAGTTGCAGCGGCCATCGCCTGTCTACCGGTTTATCTGTTTGATAGTGCGCGGCTGAAAACCTTTGTCCACCTGGACTGGCCCACATTGGTCTTTTTTGTATCAATGTTCATTGTGACTGGCGCGCTGCTGAATTCGGGATCGTTGCAGACCATACTTGGCGAAGAGCGCGAACACATGAGTGAACCGCTGGTCACCGCTGGTATCAGTTTTTTTGGCAGCCAGGTTTTCTCAAACGTGCCACTCGTCGATATGTATCTCAAGCTTTTACCATCGTTCGATGTGCCAAATCTGATGATGCTTGCCGGTATCTCGACACTGGCCGGTAACGTCTTCATCATCAGCGCGGCCAGCAATGTCATAGTACTTCAGATGGCGGATCGGATGGGGGCGCAGGAGGTAACCTTCACCCAATTCATGAAGGATGTCCTGCCCATCGGGCTTGTCTCGACTGGGATCACTTTGGGTTGGATATTACTTCTCGAAGCGAACCTATCCGTTTAGCAATTTGTGAAATGGTAACCGATGCCCGCGTCTCGTCTGACAAGCCCATATCACACAGAGACGTCGCTTTTAGTCTTTCGCATTTGCGGCGAATGGCCGCAAAACGGGCTGCGAACGCAGCATTTAAAGTACGCGGTGAATGTCTCTAATGGGCCGCTTAGTCCAGATGTTGCGAACTCCGATGCCTGGGTCTCGACTAACCCTTGATCACATCCTGCTGTTGTACACCCAGCCCTTCAATGCCAAGCTCCATCTTGTCGCCGGGATTCAGATAGGTCTGCGGGTTTTGCCCCATGCCGACCCCTGGGGGTGTTCCTGTCGAAATCACGTCCCCTGGTTGCAACGACATGAACTGCGACAGGTGTGAGATCACCGTCGCAACGCCGAAATGCATCGTTTTGGTCGACCCATCCTGATACCGGTGCCCGTTTACCTCAAGGTACATGGGCAGGTTCTGAGGGTCAGACACCTCGTCCCGCGTCACTAGCCAGGGGCCAATTGGGCCGAATGTGTCAGCGGACTTTCCTTTGACCCATTGGCCCGAGCGATGAAGTTGGAAATCGCGTTCAGACAAATCGTTCACAACGCAGTACCCGGCGACGTACTCCATGGCTTCGGCTTCGGAGACGTATTTGGCCTCTTTGCCTATGACGACGCCCAACTCCACCTCCCAGTCGGTTTTGACCGAACCGCGCGGGATTTCGACCGTATCGTTGGGACCGATGATGGCAGAGGTGGCTTTGAAGAAAATCACTGGTTCAGCAGGAAGTTCCATTCCGCTTTCGGCCGCGTGGTCGGCATAGTTCAGACCGATGCAGATGAATTTGCCGACATTGCCAACACAAGGACCGATGCGGGGATCACCATCGGCCGCCGGCAGGCTGTCCACATCTATCGCACGCAGTTTTCCAAGACCTGCGTCGCCCAGAGTTTCGCCCGAGATGTCATCGACTACACCTGACAGGTCACGAACCGAGCCATCCGAGGCCAATATACCGGGTTTTTCAGCGCCTTTGCGGCCATAACGTAACAGTTTCACTGTAGGTTCCTTCCTGCTCAGATCGTCCAGCCGCCATCAATGGCAAAAGGCTGACCCGAAGTGTATTTGCTGGCATCGCTGGCCAGATATAGTGCCAGTTCTGCGATTTCCTCTGCTGTACCAATTCGGCCCATCGGTTGACGCGCGATGAAATCGGTCATTGCCTGTTCGTAGTCTCCTGTGGCGCGCAGCCTGTCATGCAGGCTTGGGCTGTCGACGGTGCCAGGGCAAATTGCGTTGCATCGGATGCCTTGTGTTACGAAATCGGCAGCCACGGATTTGGTCAAACCAATGACCGCTGCCTTTGATGCGCAATAGGCAAATCGGTTTGGCACGCCCTTCATGGATGATGCGACCGACGACATGTTGATGATTGACCCGCCACCTGCTTCCAGCATTCCCGGAAGGATAAGGCGGATCAGTCTGAACATGGCTTTGACGTTGAGTTCAAAGCTGAAATCCCAATCCTGTTCGCTGCATTCAAGGATTGAGCCCCCAGCGACAAAGCCGGCGCAGTTAAACAGAACGTCCAGGTTTGGCAGATCGGCCACAGCGGCTGTCACGGCCTCATCGTCTGTTACGTCCAGCTTGAGCGGTTCGATCCCCGCAATACTGCCCAGTTCTGCGAGCGAAGCATCATTGATGTCGCTGGCGATCACGCGTGCGCCTTCGGCTGCAAATAATTCGGCGGTTGCGCGGCCAATGCCTTGCCCCGCTGCGGTGATCAGGGCGGTTTTGCCTGCAAGCCGGTTCGATGGTTCGAATGTCGTCATTGGGTGCCTCACAGTTTTTCGGGCAGCAGGTCCGTTGGGATGTCCTGATAACAAACCGGCCGCAGGAAACGGCGGATCGACAATGTGCCCACGGAGGTCGCGCCAAAGTTGGTTGAGGCGGGATAGGGGCCGCCGTGGACCATGCTATCGCAAACTTCGACGCCGGTTGGGAAGCTGTTGGCCAGCAGCCGCCCTGCCTTTCGTTCCAGCAGTGGAAGCAGCGCCTGAGCATCGGGTGTGTCGCCCGCGTCCAGATGCAGTGTGCAGGTTAGCTGCCCTTCGATGGCTCGCGCGATCTGTTGCATCTGAGCGGTGTCTTTGACGCGCACGATGATGCCCAACGGTCCGAAAACCTCTTCCTGCAGCTTGTGATCGGCCAGCCAGTCATCACCGGAAACTGTGAACAGGTAAGGCGCGGCATCGCGCGTCTCGCAACGGGTGCCCATGATCTTGGAAACGCCTGTACCGGCGGCGACACGCGATACGCCGTCGCGATAGGCAGCTGCAATTCCATCGGTCAGCATGGTCTGTTCGGCTACGTCGGAAAGACCGGTTTCGGCAGCCGCCTGAAATGCATATGCATCAGGCCCGTCAATGATTACGGCAATGCCGGGATTGGTACAGAACTGGCCCGCGCCCATCGTCAGCGATGCTGACCAGCCCGCGCCAATCTCAGACCCACGCGCAGCTGCGGCTTGTGGCAAGATAAACATTGGATTGACCGAGCCCAGCTCGCCAAAGAACGGAATGGGTTCATCCCGCTGTGCGCACAGGTCAAACAGGGCGCGACCGCCCGCCAGGCTGCCGGTAAAGCCGACCGCCCGGATCAGCGGATGCTGCACCAAACGCGTGCCCACATCCCGTTTGCCGCCCTGAACCAGCGAAAACACTCCGGGATGAACCCCGGTCGCTTTGATGGCGGTATCGATGGCCTGCGCCACGATCTCGCCCGTGCCGGGATGGGCCGAATGTCCTTTGACGACAACCGGGCATCCTGCGGCCAGTGCCGCGGCGGTGTCGCCCCCCGCAACCGAGAAAGCCAGCGGAAAGTTTGACGCGCCGAATACCGCAACAGGACCCAGCGGGCGCTGGATCATGCGCAGGTCGGGGCGCGGCAGGGGTGCGCGATCCGGCATCGCCGGGTCATGGCGCATGTCCAGATAATCACCCGCTTCGATGTGATCGGCGAACAGGTGCAGCTGCCCAACCGTACGGCCACGTTCCCCCTGCAGACGTGCCTCGGGCAAACCAGTTTCCTGAGTGCCAATCTCGGTGATGGCATCCCCGCGCGCGTCAATCTCATCTGCGATTTTGCGCAGAAGCGTGGCGCGTTCGGTGCGCGAGGACCATCCAAAAGTGGCAAAGGCTGCCTCGGCCGCTTCGACTGCGGTATCGACCAACCCGGCTGTCCCCACAGAAAAGTCATGGCTTGGTCCATGCGCGGGTTCGGAGGCAAAAGTTGCGTCTGCGCCGACGCATTCGCCAGCGATCAGGTGTTTTCCAGTCAGCATATTCGTTCTCTCTTACAGCAGGCCGCGATGGGCGAGGTTTCGCATCAGGTGTGACGCCCCAAAACTCCATTCGGGGCATTCGGTCGACAGGCGCACGGTGTTTGTCAGCGCTCCAAGACGGGCGTTGGCGATGGTGACGACGTCGCCAAGCTTGTGCGTGAACCCACCGCCCGGAGTATCCCGGTCCTGGGTTGGGGCGAAGAGCGTACCAAGAAACAGCATCAGCCCGTCAGGATATTGGTGGTGACGTCCGATTGTCTGCTTCACAAGATCAGCAGGATCGCGGCTGATCTGGGCCATCGATGAGCTGCCGTTCAGAACAAATCCATCCGGTCCGGTAACGGTTAGCGTCAGTTCAGCCTGACGCACATCGTCCAGAGTGAACCTATCATCGAACAGCCGGATCATCGGTCCAATCGCGCAGGAAGCGTTGTTGTCTTTGGCTTTGCTCAGCAACAAGGCCGAACGCCCTTCAACATCGCGCAGGTTCACATCATTGCCCAGCGTTGCGCCCTTGATCTCGCCTTTTGAAGTAACGGCCAGAACAACTTCGGGCTCGGGGTTGTTCCAGTTTGAAACGGGGTGTAGCCCGATATCTGCGCCGAAGCCGACCGACGACAGGACCTGCGCCTTTGAAAACACCTCGGCATCGGGGCCGATCCCAACCTCCAGATACTGGCTCCAGAGATCTTCGGCTATCAGAGCCTCTTTGACCTCTGCGGCCGCGTCCGATCCCGGCACGATGTTGGAAAGGCTGTCTCCGATCCGGTCTCCGATGCGCGCCCGGATCGCGTCGGCCTTGGCAGGATCGCCTGCGGCCTGTTCTTCGATCACGCGTTCGACCATGGAGCCTGCAAACGTGACTCCACAGGCCTTGACCGCTTGCAGGTCGCACGGCGCGAGCCATTGGTGGTCGGCGTCCGAAGGGCCGATAACTTCGCCTTGGGCGTTGCGCACATAGTCTGCCGAATACTCGCGTTCCAGAATGTCCCGAACGGTAGGTGCCGTTTTCGACGTAATGTCGACAACCTGCCCGTCGCGCAGGGTTACCACGCTGGGTCCGACCCCAGCACGCTCGACACGGCCGAGCCAAAGCCCGTTTGGTTCTAACGTAGGTAAACTCATTTCAATCCCTGAGGTTATAGGCGCGGGTGGCATTGCCACCCATGATCGCCTGGCGTTCTGCGTTGCTTAGTTGGCTCAGCAGCGTGTCGGTGGTTTCACACCAGCGTTCGTAGCTGCTGGCCAAGGTGCAAACCGGCCAATCGCTGCCCCAGATCAGACGCGACGGGCCGAAAGTGTTCAGCAGGTGATCCACATAGGGGCGCAGGTCTTCGATCGCCCAGTCTGTGGCAGCCTCAGTCACAAGACCGGACAGCTTGCACCATGCACTGGTGTCTCGGGCCAATGTCGACATGTCTTCGGACCAGCCGTCCATGATCGCGTCTTTGATCAATGGCTTCGATCCATGGTCGATGACCACACGCATATCGGGGTTGCGCTGAAGAAGTTGTCTGAGCGGGCTCAGATGTTGGGGCAAGGTCAACGCATCAAAGGTCAGGTCATGCCGTTGAACAGCCTCGAACGCTGGTAACAGCGTATCACCAAGCATCCACAAAGGATCAGTAATGTCCTGTATCATCGGGCGGAGACCAACCAGCGCCGGATGGGTAGCCAATGCCGCAATCTGCGCGCCGGCATCATCGACTTCAAAATCGACCCAGCCGACGACGCCTTTGATAAACGCATTCTGGTCAGCCAGCGAGAGCATATATTCGGTCTCAGCCACTGTGGGTGCCGCCTGAACAAGGACAGTGCCATCAATCTCGGCAGCTTTGAGCAGAGGCATAAGGTCGTCTGGTGTGAAATCACGGTAGATTGCGCCCACATCAGGTGTTAGCCAGCCATAGTCGCCGCGCGCCAAAGCCCAGAAATGCTGATGCGCGTCGATCCTCATTCGATCACACCCTTTTTCAGGATGATGTTGCCATAAAGTCTGCGTTCGCCTGTTTGAACGATGGCAAAGGCGTCGGCGGCACGGTCGTAGAATGCAAACCGCTCCAAGCCCTGAACTTTGGCCGGGTTGTTGGCGGTCGCGTTGATGATGCGCTGAAAATCCGCGACGGCGTCCGGAACCGCCTCGGGGTCGCCAACAACCTGCATGGTCAATGCCGGATCTGGAACGAATGTGTCCAACGGCATCACGGATAAAACGGCTTGCAACACTTCACTAGCCGAAGACCCATCCGCCCGGATGCAGTCCGGCCCACTGCTGGAGCCTGGGAAGTTTGCATCTGCAATGACGATTTCATCGCCGTGGCCCATGGCCCTGAGGGTATACAGAAGCTCGGGCGACAGGATCGGATCAATGTTACGCAGCATCTGCAGCCTCGCTTGGCAGAGGCGCGTCCTGTCGGATCAGTCCTTCGGATCGCAGATCCGACCACAGGCCCGGGGGAATGTCGCGCTCCATCAAGGCCACATTGGACTGGACTTCGGATGCGTTGACGGCGCCGGGCACCACTGTTTTGACGCAGGGATGACCCAGAACAAATTGCAGCGCCGCAGCGATCAGCGGAGTGTTGTGTGCCGCGCAAACAGCTTCGAACTTACGGACCCGGTCCAGAATGTCTTCGGGCGCGTCCGCATAATTGTACTTGGCACCGGGCACCGCTCCGGTAGCGAGAATGCCCGAATTATAAGGCCCGCCCAAAATGATCCCAACATCGCGCTTTTTACAAAGTGGCAAGAAACTGTCGAGCGCCTCCTGCTCTAGCAGCGTATAGCGACCGGCCAACAGGAACCCATCAAAGTCGCCCAACCCAAGCAGCTTTTCGCAAACTTGCCATTCGTTTACGCCCGCGCCGATTGCCGCGATTTCACCCGCATCGCGCAATTCGGTTAGAGCTTTGTATCCCCCGCCATCAAAAAGCTCTCGCACTTTGGCGTCTGACATTTCCTGACTGCCCTGACTGAACACGCAAACGTCGTGGATCAGCAGAATATCGGCATTCGCGACGCCGATGCGCTCGCGGCTGGCCTCGTAAGACCGCATGACCCCGTCATAGGTATAGTCGAACACGATCCGTTTCTGCGGGACATCGACGAAGGCTTCGGGTGTCACCTCATGCGGTTCGCAATCCAGCAACAAGCGACCGATCTTGGTCGAAAGCTGAATGTTCTCGCGACCGAACCGGCCAATCGCCTGCCCAAACCGATGCTCTGACCGGCCAAGCCCGTATTGCGGCGCGGTGTCAAAAAACCGGATGCCTGCGTCATAGGCGGCCTGCAATGCCGCATGCGCATCTTCATCCGAGACTTTGCGGTACAGGTTCCCCAGCGGCGCCCCGCCGAACCCCATACGGGTCAAAGGAACAGGCCGCGCGGTACGGTTGTTCAGTAGTTCTGTCTGGGAAACGGTCATCCTGCCTCGCTATTCAGCTGTGGGGTGAGGTTGAACAAATCGGGGTTTTGCTTTTCCAGTTGTTCGATGCGCGGCATCAACTGCCCAAGGTGGGTGCGCATGGCATCTTGCGCAGCCTGTTCGTCGTGATCGCTGATGGCCTCGAAAATAGCCCTGTGTTCTGCCAGCGTTTCGGCGATCCGGCCGGGGGTGGGCAGCAACAGCATGCGAGCGCGGCTGACTTGCAGTGAAACAGTTTGGGCTACGACCGCGAGGCGTCGGAAGCCGGTGAACTCCATCAGCAGGCCGTGGAATTCTTCGTCTGCCTGATAAAAGCCGGGGATGTCCTCATCCTCGATCAGCAGTTCCTGCAGGCGCATGTTGCGGCTTAATCGCTTGCGCTGATCATCGGTCAGATCGCGCGCGACTTTGGCGACAGTTGCAAGCTCAAGCGCTTCGCGCAGGAAAGCACCTTCGCGGATCTCGTCCATCGAAAAGTAGGACACGCGGGTGCCGGATTGCGGCACCACATCCACCAGCCCTTCAGAAGCCAGACGCGCGATCGCGTCGGCAACGGGTGCACGAGAAACGCCCAATCGTTCGCATACTGGAGCCTTCCTGAGGTTCGCTCCGGGTGGGAAATCAAGCGATAGAATCGCCTGCTTCAAAGAGTGGTGAACCCGTTGAGTCAGCGGCCCTTCGATAGTCGCGATCTCTGGCAGCAGCGTGGCATCAATATCTTGGTGTTTGCTCATGTTGAGCAATTTAGCATTCTAACATGTTAGTTGACAAGTAGCGACTTTGGATTTAGCAACATTGGCCAAGCAAGCGGGGAAAAGATGCAAGCACACGGCGGCATAGGTGTTTTGGAAGAGGCGACGCGCGACGTCGTGAAGCTTAATCCGCGAGACAATATTGTCATTGCTTTGCGGGACTTGCAGGCGGGTGAGCAACCGCTGAATGTTCCGGAGCCCTTGGCTGCACCTGTTGCCCGCGGTCACAAAATTGCGGTGTCATCTATCCTCGCTGGCGAAAACGTTGTTCGCTATGGCCAGATTATCGGGCAGGCCAAATGCGATATCGCACCGGGTGAACATATCCACGTGCACAACCTCGGCATGGGCGCGCATCAGCAAGACTATGCACATGCCAGCGCGAACGCGCCGCTGCCCACTCTGACTGAAGAGCGGACATTTGACGGATACCATCGCAACGACGGCAAGGTCGGCACCCGAAACTACATCGGCATTCTGACCACCGTGAACTGCTCGGGCTCTGTCGCGCGTTTCATTGCTGAAGCAGCGGAAAAATCCGGTCTGCTGGACAGCTTCCCAAATGTGGACGGCGTGGTGCCGATTGTGCACGGGACCGGTTGTGGTATGTCCGGCAAGGATGAAGGTTATGCCACCCTGTTCCGAACCTTGTCCGGATACGCCCAGCATCCTAATTTCGGGGGTATCCTGCTGATTGGTCTGGGGTGTGAGGTCATGCAGGTGGCAGACCTTGTCGGCAGTCGCCCAATTCGCGCTGATGGTGCCCTGCGTTACATGACCATTCAGAACGAGGGCGGAACGCGGCGCACAATCGAGCGGGGGCTCGAAGAGCTACGCGGTATCGCCGAGCTGGCCAATCAGGCCGAACGCGCTCCCGCTCCGATCAGTGCTATTACGGTCGGCATGCAATGCGGCGGCTCGGACGGCTATTCGGGGATCACCGCGAACCCCGCGCTGGGGTATGCTTCGGATCTGCTGGTGCGTCACGGGGGTACGACGATCCTGTCAGAGACTTCAGAAATCTACGGCGCGGAACACCTGCTGACCCGGCGGGCGGAAACGGTGGAAGTCGGCGAAAAGCTGATCGAACGCATTCAGTGGTGGGAGGATTACACCGCCCGCAATGGCGGTGAGATGGACAACAACCCAAGCCCCGGCAACAAGCGGGGTGGCCTCACGACTATTCTCGAAAAATCGCTGGGTGCCGTCGCCAAAGGAGGCAACGCGCCGCTGCGCGATGTCTACAAGTTCGGTGAGATGGTCGACAAGCACGGGTTCGTTTTCATGGACAGCCCCGGGTTTGATCCGTGTTCGGTGACCGGGCAAGTGGCCTCGGGCGCGAACCTGATCGTGTTTACCACCGGGCGCGGCTCGGTTTCCGGGTATCAGCCGACGCCCTGTATCAAGCTGGCTACCAATTCCGAGATGTATGCCCGCATGGCCGACGACATGGACCTGAACTGCGGTGACATCGTGACCGATGGGATCAGCATTGAGGCAAAAGGCGAAGAGCTGTTCGAAATGCTGATCCGAGTTGCCTCGGGAGAAAAGACAAAAAGCGAGGAACTTGGCTTTGGGGGCGTTGAATTCGTCCCCTGGCAAATCGGCGCGGTGATGTAACCCGCGTCAGGCCCAAAGGAGAGGGGCACATGGGAGGGAAAATGAATAAATTGGTCGAAATGACAGGGATTGATAAGTTCTTCCCCGGCGTGCACGCGCTGAAATCCGTGCAGTTCGATCTTGAACCGGGCGAAGTTCACGCGCTGATGGGTGAGAACGGGGCGGGCAAAAGCACGCTGATGAAGATCCTGTCGGGAATCTATCAGCGCGATGGCGGGACGCTGAAGATCGAAGGGCGTGAAGTCAGCCCGACAACCCCGCGTGAAGCGCAGGATCTGGGCATCGGGATCATTCATCAGGAACTGAGCCTAATGAACGACCTGACCGTCGCCCAAAACATTTTTATCGGGCGCGAGCCGCGCAAGAGTTTTGGCCGTTTGGACGAGGCTGCGCTGAATGCGCAGACCGCAGAAATCTTTGCTTCGATGAACCTCAGCCTTGATCCGAAGGCGTCGGTAGGCAGCTTGACCATTGCGAAACAGCAAATGGTCGAGATCGCCAAAGCTTTGTCCTTCCGGTCGAAAGTTCTGATCATGGACGAGCCCACGGCCGCCCTGAATGACGCCGAGATTGCCGAGCTGTTCGTGATCATCCGCCGCCTCAAGGCCGAAGGCGTGGGCATCGTTTACATCAGCCACAAGATGGACGAGCTCAAGCAGATCTCGGATCGCGTGACGGTTATGCGCGATGGGGAATATGTCGGAACAGTGGGGGCTACTGAGACCCCGATCAGCCAGATTATCGCCATGATGGTGGGCCGCGAGGTCAACGAAGAACCGTTGGACGTGCCCGATCTGGGTGACGCTGAGATGTCTCTGCAGGTCACCGGGCTGAGCCGGAGTAACGAAATCCAGGACGTCAGCTTCTCGGTCCAAAAGGGTGAAATTCTGGGCTTTGCCGGTCTGATGGGCGCGGGGCGTACCGAAGTCGCGCGGGCTATCTTCGGGGCTGACCCCAAGGATAGCGGAGAAATCCGGGTGCATGGTCAGGTGGTGTCAATCAAATCACCCACCGACGCAGTCAAAGCGGGAATCGGATACCTTTCCGAGGACCGAAAGCACTTCGGTCTCGCCACCGGGATGAATGTGCGCGACAACATTGCGCTTGCTTCAATGGACCTGTTCACCGGCGCAGGTGGAGTTCTGCACGATGGGGACATCAGCGACACCGCCAAAAGCTATATCCAGCAATTGGGCATTCGAACTCCGTCGGACGTGCAGGAGGTTCGCCTGCTTTCAGGCGGTAATCAACAGAAGGTCGTCATCGCCAAATGGCTGCTGCGCGACTGCGATATTCTGATCTTTGACGAGCCGACCCGCGGCATCGACGTTGGCGCGAAGTCCGAGATCTACAAACTGCTGGAAGAACTGGCCGGGCAGGGCAAGACCATCATCGTGATCTCGTCTGAACTGCCTGAGATTATGCGTCTCAGCCATCGCATCGCGGTGATGTGCGAAGGGCGACTGACCGGAATTCTGCCCGGCGGCAAAGACACCACACAAGAAGACATCATGCATCTGGCCACGCAACGCGCGGCTGCGATGCAGGTAACAGGGACAGTCCAATGACCACAGCAACCGACATCGAAAAGAAAAAGCCTCTCTCGGGTCTTGCGGATAGCGGCGCGTATCAAAAGCTGTTGGCCTTCGCCAGTTTGATCGTGCTGCTGATCGGCTTTTCCATTGCTTCACCCAACTTCATGCAGACCTCGAACATGATCGCCATTCTGCAAGCCACCTCGGTAAATGGTGTTTTGGCTGTCGCGGCAACGCTGGTCATCATAACCGGCGGGATTGACCTGTCGGTAGGAACACTGATGACATTCTGCGCTGTGATCGCAGGGGTGGTTTTAACATATCTTGGAATGCCGCTTCTGTTGGGTGTGGCGGCAGCCATTGCAGCGGGCGCATTTTGCGGGCTTTGCTCCGGTACATTTGTCGCCAAGATGAAAATTCCGCCCTTCATCGCCACGCTTGGGATGATGTTGATCCTTAAAGGTCTGTCGCTGGTAATCTCGGGGACGCGGCCAATTTATTTCAACGACACGCCGGGTTTCGACCTGATTTCGCGCGGGTCACTGATCGGAGAGGTTTTCCCGTCGCTGCCCATCCCCAACGGTGTGCTGATCCTGTTCCTTGTGGCCATCGCTGCATCGTACATTCTGGGGCGCACGGTTCTGGGCCGCTACACCTTCGCGCTTGGCTCCAATGAAGAAGCGGTGCGGCTGTCCGGCGTGAACACCGACATGTGGAAGATGCGCATTTATGCGCTTGCCGGCGCGATTTGCGGCATCGCCGGTATCCTCATCGCCTCGCGCCTGAATTCCGCACAACCGGCATTGGGGCTGGGCTACGAGCTGGAGGCGATCGCCGCAGTGGTGATCGGCGGCACTTCCTTGTCCGGTGGGCGCGGAACCATCCTCGGAACACTGATCGGTGCGTTGATCATGGCCGTGCTGACCAACGGATTGCGCGTGCTGTCCGTCGCGCAGGAATGGCAGACCGTTGTGACCGGCGCAATCATCATCTTGGCCGTCTATGCCGATATGGCGCGGCGCAAGAAATCGGGATGACCAGGCAACTAAATCAAAGACCAAAACGACCAACTGGAGGAGAAATCATGTTTTCACGTCGTTTCATTCTGGGTGCGCTGAGTGCGGCCACCCTGGCAGGACCCGCTTCGATAGCGGCAGCCGAAGAAATTTACATCCCGCTGGTATCCAAAGGCTTCCAGCATCAGTTCTGGCAGGCCGTGAAGTCGGGCGCGGAACAGGCGGCTGACGAGTATGGCGTCACCATCACATTTGAAGGTCCGGACAATGAAACAATGGTGGACCGCCAAATCGACATGCTGGCTGCCGCTCTGGCCAACAACCCCAAAGCCATTGGTTTTGCCGCTCTGGACAGTCAGGCCGCAATTCCGCTTTTGAAGCAGGCCAACGAAAAGGGCATTCCGATCATCGCTTTCGACAGCGGCGTTGACAGTGACATCCCTCTTTCCACCGCGACAACAAACAATCTGGCGGCGGCTGGGCTTGCAGCCGACAAGATGGCCGAAAAAATCGGCGGCAAGGGTAAAGTTGCGGTTGTCGCGCATGACCAGACCAGCCGAACCGGCATCGACCGCCGCGACGGTTTCGTCAATCGCATGGCCGAGAAGTACCCGGATATCGAAGTCGTCACGGTTCAATACGGTCAGGGCGACCACCTGAAGTCGACCGAGGTGACCAAGGCAATCCTGACGGCGAACCCTGATCTGAATGGCATCTTCGGCACCAACGAGGGCTCGGCTATCGGTGTTGTAAATGGCGTTCAGGAGCTGGGCACAGAAGGTCTTGTCATCATTGGCTATGACAGTGGGAAAGCCCAGAAAGACGCAATCAAAAGCGGGCTCATGGCGGGCGCGATCACGCAAAACCCTGTGGGCATCGGTTATGAAACGGTGAAGGCAGCGGTTGCGGCTTTGAACGGGGAAGAGGTTCCAGGTCTAATCGACACAGGCTTCTACTACTACGATGCCTCGAACATCGACGACCCTAAGATCTCGGCAGTTCTGTACGACTAAGGACGACCACTCAATCTGTCCGGCCTGCCGTTGGGGCGGGCCGGATGGTTTCATCTGCAGATTGTCAGGTGAATTGATACCAAGGCGTTCTGGGCAATGGCATTCGCGTCGCAACGCTGGCTTGCAATTGAACCGCCGTTGTTTTTAGCGCATCAATGACAAATTCGCGCCGGTTGTCGATCAAGGCGGACGCGAAATGCGGAATCGTCAGCGCCGCGATAACCGATTGTCCCATACCATGTCGAATCGGCGTAGAAATCTCGCTTATGGCGTTGCTCTCGGGGCTGCCGAGCGAGATGTAGTTCTGATCGGCGCAGACTGCCGCTTCATCAGAAAACTCTTGCAGAGAAACCGGGTTTTCCTCCGATGCTATTTTGCAGAGATACGCCATCCGATCTTCGCGTGAGGCAATTTCCGAAAGAAAACACGCCCCGGCCGATGTCTGAAACACGGGCGTTGTGTAACCGATTTGCACCGTGACACCATAGTTTTGAGAAGACGAGACGCTGTTGATCACAATCAGCTCGTCTCTGCCATTGGGTACCCAAAGGTGGTTGGACAGCTCGATCTCTTCGGCCAAACGGTTCGGCATTGCCAAGTTGTCTGCACGTTGTGAACAGGTTACGGCTCAAGCATGAAGATACCGCCCACAATGCCTCGCCTTAAAGGCTTTCGTTTTCCGCGTGAGATCATCGCCTGTGCGGTCTGGGTCTACCACCGGTTTGCGCTCAGCGCTGCCGATGTTGAAGATCTGCTCGCGGAACGCGGTGTGATGGTCAGCCGGGAAACGATCCGGCAATGGGTCAACCGCTTTGGCGGCCATTTCGCAAATAGCATCAGGCGAGACCTGCCAGCCGCAGCCGGCAAATGGCATTTGGACGAAGTTGTCATACCGATCAACGGTAGGAAATGCTGGCTCTGGCGGGCGGTGGATGCGAACGGAGATACGCTTGATATCCTCGTCCAACCGCGGCGGAGTGCAAAGGCAGCCCGGCGCTTTCTGAAGCGGTTGATTTCACAATTCGGCGAACCCCGTGTAGTTATTACGGATAAGTTGAGAAGCTATTTCAAACCGATCCGTGATCTCGCGCCGGGTGCGGATCACCGAGCACACAAAGGGTTGAATAACAGGATCGAAGGATCACACAGAACAACCCGAAAGCGTGAAAAGCTCATGGGGCGCTTCAAATCTCCACGGCAGGCGCAAAGGTTTCTTGCCGCTCACGACCAGATCAACACCATATTCCGACCTCGCCGCTATCGCCTCTCTTCCATTTCCTACCGCCACGCCCGATCGGACGCGCACGATCTTTGGAATGGCTATGCCCTAGAGTTAAACGCCTGACCGCGCCGGCAACAGCTCTTTGCAGCCGCTGGCAAACAACTTGGCAATGCCGGCGCAGCCATTCAGCGCTGCCGTCCTCTGCTTTCCACAAATTGTATGCTTGTGCGGCGTGAGATTTGGCTTCATCGATTGAGCGCTCCATCAGCGAGGGAGGCACGCCAGTAGCGGAGGATGTTGTCTTTGGTCAGTGCCATGATTTGGAGCGCTCTTTATTTATCAATGAATATCATCTGTTACCCAAATATCAGTGTTCTGAATTCGCTTTCAAAAGGATGCATGGTTCAATTCGGTTCCTGTATGATCATGAGCTGAGCATCAAAAACACGTGCTGCCAAATCCGCTGCTTCCCGAAGAACCTTAGTAGATTCATCCAACGGCTTCGGTTCACGCATTTCAACAGGTTCAGGCAGTGCTGCTGGGGTACGTCGCTGTCCGCTTTCATCAGAACCTCGAGGCGCCACGTAGGAACGATACTGGACTTGAATTTCTGGTTGGTCAGTATCAGCTGCCAGAGCTTCACGTTCTTTTCGACGTCTTTCTTCACCGAGACGACGTTGCTCCTTTGCCACCTCGAGACCCCGACGCTGCGACTGTTGCAGGCCAGTTACGAGCGAGGGTAAGCGGGATCGCAAATCATAGTTTTCCGCCTGCAAGGTTTCGATGAGCTTTTTATTGAGATCAAGACTGTTCAGAAATCCGACTTTTTTGGGATCGGAGCATCGCCAGGTGTTCGTTTCGTCAAATGCTATCTTGTGAGGTTCGTCACTCAAAACTCCGATCGTGCGGGGTGAAACAAAGATGGATCGTTGCGTGATTTCTTTGGCATGCCATGCGGCGTTGATTTCATCAGGTTCGTGAAATCTGGGCGCCGCGTAGAAAACGAGGTTTGATCCATCGTCGTGCTGCAACAGCATTTCGTGCTGATCGGAGATAGATCCTTCAGTTATTGGGAACCTATAGTAAGGAACCTCTAGTTCCCCCCCAAACTGCTTCGACGGCCTTGAATTCCTTTGCAGATCGGCGCGTCATACATTCTGACCGCTTGAACTGAATGAGAAGCGGAATCCCTGGGGCGTCGAGTTTCACATCGTAGCCGCCACCCTCTTTTCCCTCTTCAAGCAAGCTGGGAAAG
>JBCCYF010000090.1:0-17881 GCA_039190275.1 Pseudomonadota bacterium
AGCAACGTCTGCCAATTCGCCGTTGCCTTCAGCATCGCGCCACTGTCCAACACACCTTCCTGGTCCAGAAAGCCCTTGTCTTGGCCATACTCAAGAACCAGCTGCATGGCGCGGCGCCATTCTTCAGTACAGAGCGCACGTTCTGACGTCCCCTCTGTCCGGGTCACGCAGAAATCGAACGCAGGATCCTCGATCGGGGACTGCGAATGGGCAGCAGGCGCCAAAAGAAGTACAAGGGCCGCAGCCCTCAAAACGGTCATACTTCGGTCAGAAAAGCGCCGATGGGTCCGCCGCTTTCAAGTTCCGAAGCACCAAAGGCGCAGAGCGCGTCCTGACTGCCGGTCTCTACCTCCCGCTCGGCGAGATATCCTTCTATCGCCTGTCCAAGATTGTCGCCCGAAAGAACCTGCGCAATCGTGGCGTCCACATCATTGGCCGGAAACCGGGTCCGCAAGTCGTTCCCGATGTCCGCCGGGGTCGTCGTGAATGCGGCCACATCCGCATCCAGCCCATCGCAGTTTTCGACAATCGCCTCGGCCAGGCCATAGGGTATGACGCGCGCGAGGAACACGTCCGCGATCTCCTGATCATAGGCGCCTGGACCGGTCGGGGTACAGGCACCCGCGACCAGCGACACCGCGACAATCAATTTCCTGTTCAAACCACTGCTCCGTTACTATCTCGTTTTCGTTACCGCATGGTGCCGGAGAGCGCGGGGGTTATGCAAGCACCCGTTTGACCGGCGTCGCGTCAGCCCTTCACCGGCGGGTTCATCGCTGTGCCCCGATCCGTTTGTCGCACCAAGACAGGACCACGCTCAGGTGAAATACCCCCAAATCAGGTAGACCACACCGATCGTACACAAGATCCCGAGGTAGGCCAGGGCCAATGCCCAGAATGGCGCCGGGCCCGTCGCGACCCTGAGCCCCGGATTGGGGTCGGTCTTGAGCCCGTCCCGCTCCGCCACAAAACAGCCTGGCCTGTGCAGCCCCCGCCAGCCGATCCAGCGCCGGCATCCCATACAGTAGTGAGGAATGCGATGCCTGATCTTCATTGCGCCAGGCTGTCTTGGTTTGCCGTCAATCCCCGGCGTAGCGCGGGCAAATGATCACTCGAACACATCGGGCGAGACCGACTCCCGCTCGTTCGGCCAATCCATGCACCACCAAAGGATCACGGCCGCCCCAAGCAAGGACGACACGGCTATAAGCAGACTCGCAGGAATGCCAAACCCCATCCGTCGGGAGATCCGGAAATGGGCATAAACAAGCAGGGCAACAAGCAGAAGTATCGTGATCGTCGGGATTAATGCAATCATGTGCGTGCTCCTCGGGGTGTCAGGGAAACTCAGAGAGGCTTATCACGGCCGTTGCGGGTTGCCCAACAGTGCCTGGCTCGGCACATCGGTCGGTGAGGCTGCGCTGTCAAAACTTAAGCTTGGTCAGTTATAGTTGCGAACCCCTGCACTACCGAGGTCTCTGGCCACTATACCAATCAAACTTGCCGGACAGTCCTGTGGTAACCCTTTGACCAACCAGAGCGGGCTATTGGCGGGCGTGGTCAGTTGTTCAACGGGGCGGTGATAAGATCGGCTGAGCGGGACAAAGCGGCTATTCAGCCAGCGGCAGCTTCCGGCAAGCGAGATTGGCACACCGGCGTTATGCCTGTTCTAGGTCCTTGCGCCCTTCTAGAGAAGCGACGCGTACACAGGATGTGACTTTCGAACGTGCTGCGAACGATCCAAAATCGGCCCCAGCTGACAGCCGTCAGGAATCGTGGTCGTTCAGTTCAGCGCCTTGCCACCAAGAAGACCGCAAATTGCTCCAAATCCTATCTGGACAAGTGAAAATAGGCCCTTGATTAGCTGCTCTGTCAAAGGAGGCGGAGTCCTATTAGCGGTAAGTGTCAAAGCGACACAGATCAACAGAAACATCAGGGTTCCAATACTGGCAGTCACAAAAACCAATTTGAATTCCGGAGAAATCGATGGAGCTTCACTACCTCCAAGGCTTGCCACCAATTCTTGATAGCCCGGATCACCCGGACAGAACCAACGTTTGTCGGACTCCGACCAAATCGACCGATCTTTCGGCCGACGAGCACATTCCTTGGCAACAGAAAACATGCGGGCAAATAGGTTTTCGATCATCTGAATGCCTTCGTGCTCGTGTTCAAATTTTGTAACAGTATCAGGCCGGTGCTACAAACACAGAAGTGCAATGGCGACAATTTCGCAGTTTGAAGACGAACTTCTACTCATAGGGAGCGCAAAACTTGAAGGCATACAAACGTATTGAGATTTGAACGCGGCGATCGGGTAAACCGGACGTTCGCTGCGCCCGGTCAAAGTGGGTAGGTTAGGCTCGCCCCAGAGGTGGTTTGAATGCGCGGACCTGAGCCGGATGATCGAGCTGTTCTTGTGTTAGAGACGCTTGCGCTTCCTGTGTCGTTGCGGGCGCTGTCGCCCTTCCTCGCGCCACTCGTCTATCGTCCTCGGACCTATGGCGGACAAAGGGCAACGCGACGCCCATGTGTCACTGGCGGTTCAGGAAAACGAATAACCCGCGACTGCAGGAGACTAGAAGCGCAGTCACACAATGAGGTCCGGAGTGTTCTTACCCCTCGCCGCCTGCAAGAAGTTTCGACACAAGTTCTTCAGCAAGCGTGGCGACTGCGTCCACTCGTGCGATGCGCCGGGTGCCGGGGCGAAACGTCAAATACACGTTGTAGGGACGTGAGACATGGTTTGGAAGACAGCGCACAAGCCTGCCGTCGGCCAAAGCCTGACCGAGCATGAATTCAGGAAGAAACGCAAACCCCTGCCCCGCCACCGCAAGATCTAGCAGGACTGAAAAGCTTCGGGTCGCAAACGGTCCCGCCACCTTTATTGTTGAAACTTCGTCTGGTGAAAAAAAGGTCCAGGTCGTTGCTGGCACGTCATTGCGAAACGCCAAACAAGGCTGACCTTCTAAGTCCTTGAGCGTTTCCAACGCGGCACCTGCGGCGAGTTCCGGCGACGCAACAACCCAGCACCGAAAACTCCCAAGCTGTTTGGCGACAAGACGGTCATCGTCGAATGTCCCGATGCGAAACGCCAGATCGGTGCTCGGGTCCTGCATGTCCTCAAAGTCGTAAGCCGGATGCATGACCAAGGTGAGGTCCGGGAATTGCTCTTGCACAGCAGGAAGCAGGGTTTCTGCAATCACTGACCCAAACTCCGCCGTCGCAGCGAAATTGACCTGCCCCGAAACATCACCGACTTCCTCGCGGGCGATATCATCAAGAAGGTCGATATCCGCCAAGATGGATTGGATGCGCTGGTTAAGACGTATCCCAGTAGGCGTCAGCTTAACGGTCCGCCCGCTGCGTTCCAAAAGCTTGGCCGCAAAATGATCTTCGAGCCGTGAGATATGTCGGCTTATGCCAGACTTCGCCATGTCCAGATGATCGGCCGCAACGCTGATCCCACCGAGGCGCGCCACGGCGTGAAAGCTGATGAGCGCGGGCATTCCAAATGTTCTAATTGAGGCAACCATTGGTTCAACTTGATACGTCTGTTGCCTTCGGTTAGCAATAGCTAGGTTCGGTTCATCACACCGGCCCAGTGCAGGGCCGCATATAGGAGAAACCGAAATGAAAATTCTCGTTACAGGAGCCAGCAGTGGCTTTGGCAATCTGATCGTCGCCGACCTTATCGAAGCCGGGCACAGCGTCGCCGGAACGGTCCGCGATCCGGGTGGGCGCAACAAAGACGCCGCGCAAGCCTTGCGGGATTTGGGGGCGGAGGTCGTCGATATTGATGTGACCGATGACGCGTCAGTCGACGCAGGCGTCGCCGCCGCCGACGCAGCGCTAGGCGGGATCGACGTGCTGGTCAACAACGCAGGCGCAGGGGCGCACGGGCTGCAGGAGAATTTCTCAGGTGACGACTTCCACCGCGTGTTCGACGTCAATGTCTTTGGCGTGCAGCGGATGATCCGCGCTGTGCTTCCACAGATGCGCGCCCGTAGGTCGGGCCTGATCCTGAACGTAAGCAGCCTTCTTGGCCGTGTGACCGTTCCGTTTCTTGGGCCCTACAATGCCGCGAAATGGGCTGTTGAAGCGCTCAGCGAAAACTATCGGTGGGAGCTCAGCCAATTCGGCGTCGATGTCGCAGTGATTGAACCGGGTGGTTTCCCGACCAACTTCTTCGCAAACCTGATTTTGCCCGCATCGCGCGATCGCGACGACAGCTATGGCGACTTTGCTGGCGCGCCCGAAGCGATGCTGCAAGGGATGCGCGAGTCTCTGGCGAACATTCCTGAGCAAGTCCCACAGATCGTGGCCGACGCGGTTCTGGAGGTGATCCAGACTGCGCCGGGTCAGCGCAAGTTCCGCAACGAAGTGGACAAGAGCGGTATGGCCGAGCCTGTCATCCCGATGAATGTGCAAGCTGAGAAAGCGACCGAAGCGCTCTTCACGGCTTATGGCATGGAGGGCATGATGAAGCTGAACACTGCAGTCGCCGACGTAGCCTAAATCGAACGGCAGGCCCGGGTCTCAATTCGGGTCTGCCCATCCGCCCTCAAATCGAAAGATACATTTCATGAGCCACCCTGCCCTCAACTCAGAATCCGTCGCCGTTGTAACCGGAGGTGCCTCGGGCATTGGCCTCGCGGCCGCCGAGTGGTTCTCCAAGGAAGGTATGCGGGTGGTCCTCGTTGACCGAGATACGGAGAAACTCTCCATCGCGGCTGATGCCCTGAAGTCGGTTGGTGCGGCCGATGTCATGACCGCTGACGTAGATGTCAGCGATCGGTCGCAACTGGTTGCACTGGAACAGGACGTTGCGGATCGGTTTGGCGGCACGGACATCTTGATGAACAATGCAGGTGTCGGAGGTAGATCCTCGACCTTGGGAGATGCAGAGCCATGGGAACGGATGCTCGGCGTGAACCTTTGGGGCCCGATCCACGGAAGCCAGGTCTTTGCGCCGCGCATGATCGAACGGAGGAGATCAGGCGCCATCATCAATACCGGCTCCAAACAAGGCATCACCACCCCGCCAGGCAATCCGGCCTACAACGTATCAAAGGCGGCCTTGAAGGCCTTCACCGAGGCATTGGCCCATGAGTTAAGGACGGGAGATGGCCAGCGCATCACTGCGCATCTGCTTGTGCCGGGCTTTGTCTACACGGGCATGATCAGTGCGCCCGAAAAACCGGCCTCCGCCTGGACCGCGGATCAAACCATTGCATTCTTTGTAGAAAGTATGAACCGCGGCGACTTCTACATCCTGTGCCCCGACAACGATGTCACAAGGGATATCGATGAACGGCGCATTGCCTGGAGCGTCGGGGACGTGATCGAAAACCGCCCGCCGCTTAGCCGGTGGCACCCCGAATACAAGGATGCCTTCGAGGCTTTCATGTCGCCGGGGCCCTGACACGCGCTTCAGGAACAGCACCGACAGCACTCAACCAGTGACTCTGCCCGGCGGCCATACGGTCCGTCGGGTCGATGCGTTTGAACCGCCATCAACTGTTCATTTTGGTGGAACATAAGGTTGCAGGAAGGATTCATGTTGCGAAAATTGGTATGTTTATCCTCAAGGTCGTAGCAACCAATGGGAGATACCCAAAATGACTTCCGTACTCAAAACTGTCGGTGTCAGCGCCCTAATGCTCGCGACCGCGAGCGTGGCCTATGCCGACTCCACTCCGCTTATGTCAGCCGGCGCCCTCGCTTTTGATAACACGAACACGCTCTTCATTGGCGACGGCAAAGCGGGCATTGTCCATGCATTCAATCTTGCCGAATCTGAGCTCACCAACACCCACCGCAGTGCCGCATCGTACACGTTGGAAACCGTGGCAAGTGCTGAGGCGATGCCCTACGGTGAAGGCGTTCACCCGCTCTTTGGGATTGGCGGCGCTGAATATACGCATATCCCGATCAGTGGCGTGGTCCATCTCGACACGATCGACGACACTTGGGCGGTCACCATCCGCAAGAACCCTGAAACCCCCCGCGTTCCCGAGATGCACACTTTGGCGATGCCAATGTTCTTTGAGCGCTCTGACCATTGGCCCTGCGCGGCGTGACATGCTGGACCCATCCGCCTGTGTTATCGACGCGCCAGAAATTGGATCGACCGACGCGCTTCACCTGCAGTTCGACCGATTGATGGATCAAGGCGCCTCCGAGCGGCTGATCACCGTCGCGGGTTCTAATGGTGGAACAAAGCCACTTTGAAACACCGTGTCTCGGAACTTGTCCCGTTGATCACGCTCGCCGCCTCCGGCTTCGGCGTGGCCTACCTGGCCTGCAACCTGGGCGACAGGCACCCCGGCTTGATCCGAGCACCGTTTCAGAAACCCATGCCCTACAAAAATATCTGGCCATTGCTGCACCGCGACTTGAAGAACACGGCGCGCGTCAGGCTATTCGTGGATTTCTTGGCCGCTCGCGTCCAATCCAGGCGGAGTGAGTTCCGGGTCGCTGGAACAATCCCAACTCAATAGGAGCTATTGGCTGCGCTCTGCCGCATGAGCAGATTGGGCTCAAACCGGTCGTCTGACGGCTTCCGTCGTGGATGTCATGGCCCAGACGCCGTGCTTGGTCCACTGTGCGGACAAAACAGATTTCGCGCCCTGTTGATTGGGTGTCTGATATCCGTCACAGAGCCCGCGTTCATCTGATGTTCATGTCTCGGTTTGGGTGATTTTCATTTTAGATGGGAGACAAGAGCGCTTGGCCCGCCTAAGGTGAAGGTGTACCCTTAGTTACTGGCACATCGGATGTATGCGCGCCGTTTTATCAATACGTTTTGGGCCATTGGCGGATGTGTTTCGCGCTGCTCAAAAGTTGTCATGCTGTGCATTCTGTTAGCGAGCTTTGCGTTTTCCCCAGCCCCCGCATCCGCGCAATCCGCCAGCTTCAGATCAGTCGATACCAACTCAGATGGCGTTTTGACTTTCAATGAACTGGTTGCGGCCTTCGGACGCGACGGAGCGAACCGCTTGCTTCGGTCAACCGATCACAATGGTGATGGGGGTATCACGATTCCTGAGCTTCGGCGCGAACCCGATGAAGATGATCGCGACAGAGAACAGCGGCCAGGTTCCTCGAATGATCGGGACGATGGCGGGGACGATGGCGACGACGATGGCGACGACGGTGGGGACGATGGCGACGATGGCGACGACGGTGGCGACGGTGGCGACGACGGTGGGGACGACGGTGGGGACGATGGCGACGACGGCGGCGATGATGGCGACGACGGCGGCGATGATGACTAAGCGCCACGTTTCCTAAGCCAAGCTCTTTGAAGACCCCGCTTAAGTCGCTGCGTTCATCTGACGTTCATGTGATCGCAGGGCAGCGGTTCATCAGACTGCCGGACAACGAACACGCTGACCCGTCACACAGGGTGCATCCGAGCGCTGCAACCCAAGGAGTTGACCAGATGACAAAGATGACCCCCTTCAACCCGGCCCTTTGCGACATTGCCAAATGGGCTTTCACAACCCGCCGCGTGGATCGCAACGATGTGCGGGGTGTTTCGAACGATTACGCGAAAGCCGAGGCCGGTGATCTGATGCTCTGCGAGATCACCGAGATCGGGCAACACAAGAAGATCCAACTTGCCGAACGTCGTGCCTCAACCAGCTATCCAGGTGACCTTGTGGTCCTTTGCCTCGGGGACCGCTACGCACCGGACCAATTCCTTTCTAGCGCGGTGATAGATGACGACCTTACCGACCTCGTGGCCGGAGGCGGTGTGGTCGGCAGGATCGACGCGGCCCATGACTTTATGGAAGAGCCAACTCGTCTCAAGCCCATTGGGCTTTTGACCGGTGCACGCGGTCAGGTCTTGAACGTGGCAGATTACGCCTTGCCCGCGATGCCTGCGGACAGCGATGTGACCGTGATCGGCGTCTTCGGCGCGTCGATGAATTCCGGCAAGACGACGGCTGCGACGAGCCTTGCGCATGGTCTGATCCGGTCCTGCTATGCGGCGGCAGGCGTCAAAGCCACCGGAACCGGTGCCTTCGGTGATTTCAACAGTTTCGAGGACGGTGGCGCGCCTGCGCTTGATTTCACCGATGTCGGTATGGCGACGACCTTCCGGATGCCGCTTGAGCGGATCGAAGACGGTTTTGAGACGCTCGTCGCTACGGCTGCGGCACGCGGAGCCGAGGTGGTTGTGGTCGAGATCGCCGATGGTGTGTTCCAGCAAGAAACCCGGCAAATCCTCCACTCCTCACGTATCCGCGACCGCTTGGACGGAATTCTTTTCGCCGCACCCGACGCCCTGAGCGCCCTTGGTGGGGTGACGGTGCTAAACCAGATGGGTCTCACGCCCTTCGCGATCTCCGGCATGGTCAGCTGCTCGCCCTTGGCGAAAGCCGAAGCCGCCGAAGTAACCGGACTGCCCATCCTGTCGCGCGAAGACCTCTGGTCTCCTGAAGCCATCGCTCTGCATGTCGCGCCCCTGATGCGGCGCGCAGCGGAAGACGTGGCAGCATGAGGGCCCTCCCGCCTTTTATCACACGTGACCGCGCCCAAAGCGCGGTCCTTGTCGTGGGCTGTGGCATTGCTCAGGCCGCGGCCCTTGCCATTGCGGCCTTTGCCACCCGCGATGCTTTTGCCGCGCTGCACGGTCTGGATCCATTGGCGCCTCGAACCGCCATCGAATTGGCCTTCGCCGGTGGAATCGCCGCGCTGTGCCTGTTTGTGTCGCGCAGGCAGGCCGAAGGGGTTGGCCAGAGCTACGCCATAGCCTTGCGCCGGGTATTATTTGAGCAGATCGCCAGCCTGCCCAAATCCCGGCACGAGCAGCGCCGGACCGGGGCTTTGTCCCTGCGCTTTGTCGGTGATCTCTCTGCCGCGCGGCTCTGGTTCGGGCGTGGCCTGCCAGATGTGCTGACAGCCTTGGTGGTGCTGCCGGGCGCGGTTGCCATTCTGATCTCGCTTGATGCAAGTCTCGCGGTTGCTGCGCTTCTACCGATTGCTTTGTCCTTGGGGCTCATGGCGGGCCTCGCCTGGCATCTCGAACATCGCCACCAGCGGTTGCGCAAGCGCCGCGCCGGAATCGCCATTTCTATGATCGAGCGCATCGCAATTGCCCCGGACCTCGATCTCATGGGCCGCACAGGCAAGGAGTTGCGATCTCTCGATGAACAAGGCGCAACGCTGAAATCCGACGCTGTTGCGCGGAGAGGTCGAACCGCTGGATTACAAGCGATCCTTCAGGCAGGTGTCGCTGTCGCTGGCCTTACGATCCTCTGGGTTGCCAGCAAAGGGGGTGTGACACCCGCGGTTGTCGCGGCAAGCCTGTCGGTGCTCGCCCTCGTCGCGATGCCGTTGCAAGACCTAGGCGCGGCTTGGGACCGGTATTGTGCCTGGTCGGTTGCCCGCAGCAAGGCGCAGCGCTTGCTGGATGAGCCAACGGTATCCCGGCCTTCTCAACCCGGACAAAACCCCGTGCACGTCACGGTCGAAGGTCCTGTCACCTTCACCGCCAAAGCGGGCGGCGTGAGCAGAATTGACGCGCCAAACGCCGCCAAACTCGCGCATGTCATCGCTGGACTGGATCACGACCCGACACTGAATGTCTCGTTCGAAGACACGCCCCACCCGCCCCGCATCGCCTTCATTGGCGATAGCCATGTCGGTCTGCAAGGAAGCCTCCGCCGCACCGTGACATTGAGCGCACGCAAGCGCCCAACCGATCCACGGATTTCTGAAGTCTTGCAGAGCTTTGGCCTGAACGCGTTGCTTGACATGCCGCGCGGGCTCGATCAGCGGATTGCCGAGAATGGCAAAGGCCTGAGTGGATGCGAAACCCTTCGCCTTGATCTGGCCCGTACGGTCCTCGGGCAGGCGAACCTTATCGTCATCGCGTCCATTCGTTGGAATGCGGACCCCGCACAGGCGTCTCTACTCGCCACGCTTCAACACATGAGCCCGGCCACGATCATTCTGGCCGAGGCGGCAAAAAAATCTAACTCCAAAGAAACCTCGAAAGTCATCTGAAATGCGCTCCACAACGCTCTTCGGCATCTATGCCGCCATCATCATCGCGCTAATCGGCGGGCTTTCGGGTCTCATGCTCTACAGCCTGGAAAAATCTCGCTGGTGGGACGCCCGAACGCAACTGGCGCAGGATGCCTACGGGCTTCACCTCAAGCTGGAGGCCAATATCTACCGGCTCTTCAAGCAGCACGGGGACGCGCTGCTGATCGGGGACCGGGACGGCGGCGAGGGGGAGCGCGAGCTGCAAGCCGCCATCGACAAGAACCTCTCCGACATCCGCGACGTGATTGCCCGCGAAATCCAGATGGTCGGTGAAGAGGAATTCGAAGAGCTTGGGTTTCTTGATGAGTTGGAAGAAGACATCCGGGCTATCAACGCAGCCGTTGCGACAATGAACGCAGCCGGCGACCCCATCGATAACTTCATTCAGATTGAACGTTTGGCCGCCCTATTGGATGGCGACATCGACGTGCGCCTGCACAGCAAGATTGTCGCGGCGTTGGATGAGGAACAGGAAGAGGTCGAAGAGGTTCTAGAAGATGCCGCCAAATTCCGCGCCTGGAACCGCACCCTTGTCTACGCGATCCTCGGTTTGACGGGGCTTGTTCTGCTGGCAGCTCTTCTGTTGTTCAATGGACAGATCAGACGTCCGATCCTTGACCTGCAAAAGAGCATCGAAAAGCTGCGTAAGGGCAAGTACGCAGCGCCGATCGAGCTTGGCGGCAGTCGAGAATTCCGAGACCTCGGCTTGGTCTTGAACGACATGTCCAACTCGCTGGGTGCGCGCGAGGTCACTCAGGGCGAACAGAAACGCCAACTCGAAGAGGCTGTGGCGGCGCGCACCTCCGAGTTGCAAAGTCTGATCGACAAGCTCGAAACTGGTGAAGAGAACCGCAAACAGCTGATGGCGGACATCAGCCACGAGTTGCGCACGCCGCTCGCGATTATCCTCGGTGAAGCCGATGTGACCCTGCGGACATCAGGAAATCTGGGGGGCGATGTGTCGGACGCCCTGGCACGCATCCGCGACAGTGCCAAACACACGAACCAGATCGTCGATGATATGTTGACCGTCGCACGTTACGAGGCCGGGCAGCTGCGCCTCGATCGCAAGGATACCGACCTGCGCAAGATCATCCATGATGCGGTGGCCATGTTCCCCGGAGACGTGGAGGTCACCGGACCGGACGCTCAATTGCGCCTTCCGGTGGACGAGGTGCGTCTGCGCCAGTCGGTCCTTGCCCTGCTGCAGAATGCACGCCGCTATGGTGGGCCCACAATATCTGCAACGCTGGAACAATCCGACGCTGGACTTGTCATTGCTGTAGAAGATGACGGCCCCGGCCTCAGTGCCGCCGAAAAGTACCAGGCCTTCGACCGGTTCTTCCGGGGGTCCAATACCTCCGGGCAGGGCACCGAAGGCAGCGGCTTGGGCCTGCCGGTTGTAAAGTCCGTCGTCGAAGCGCATGGCGGAACGGTGGAGTTGCAAGACGCCGATAAAGGGGGGCTTCGTGTCGTGATCACGTTGCCAAAAGCACCACGCATGAAGGTGGTTGCTTCCGGCTCGAACAGACGCAAGTCGGCGTGACCCGACGCGTGGATGGAAGAAGATGAACGTACTTTTGGTCGAAGACGAAGCCCGTGTTGCCGATTTCATCCGGCGCGGTTTGACAGCGGAAGGCTGGGCGGTCGATCACGTGGCGGATGGTGAAGACGCGCTCGAACACGCAGCATCGAACAGATATGACGTGATCTTACTGGACCTGATGCTGCCGGGCATCCAGGGCCAGGCCGTGTGCCGCAAGCTGCGCGCGCGCAAATCCAAAACGCCGATCCTGATGCTGACCGCTCTCGATAGCCCAGAAGAGAAGGTCGAAGGTCTGAAAATGGGGGCCGATGACTATCTCGCGAAACCCTTCGACTTCGACGAGTTGATCGCCCGCGTAGAGGCTTTGCACCGCCGGTCCACCGGCTATGCCTCCGACGCGAGCGAGAATGTGATCACCAGCGGTCGCCTGACCTTCGACCGATCTTCGCTGCAAGTGATGGTCGACGGGGCAGAAATCGAGTTGTCCAAAAAGGAACGCGATCTGTTGCTCCTGTTTCTGACGAACAATGGCCGCGTGCTCTCCCGCGAGCGTATCCTGAATTCCGTCTGGGGCCTGAATGCTGACCCGCTCACCAATGTCGTGGACGTCTATGTCGGCCGCCTTCGCCGCAAGATCGGTGCAGAAGGCGAGCGGATCGTCACGCTCAGGAACGTTGGCTACCGGATGAACTGAGCATAGGAACAACGACAGCTGTCGGTCGACAGCAGCCACTAGTAACGATTGCAGCACCGGTAAAAATGGGCTCAAACCGGGCATTTGACGAGTTTATTAGGGATTGACCGCGCTCCGACGGTGGCCGAAGCGGAAGATACGTACGAAGCTGCCGTTCGTATCTCGGAAACTGCAGCTGCTGGTCAGGCTATGGCCTGACCGAACGTCAGTTTGTTTCCATCTGGGTCTCTGAAGCCGATCTCGCGCATTCCCCAGCTCTGATTGACTGGCGTCTTACCGCCGTCTGGTACGGAAAGCTCTACCCCGTTCTCGACGAAGCGCCTACAAAGCTCATCTACGTTCTCTACCCTGACGTAAACGGAGGCACCGAAAGCACCATTTTCTCTACTGTGGCTGCTCAAGTGGAGCATATCGCCATCTCTTGAAACCGCTGCATACCGCGAACCAAACTGCTGAGGATCAGGGTCTGGGGCGACCACCAAATCGAAATCCAAGACCTTGGTATAAAATTCCACAGAAGCCGCGATGTTTCGACAATCCAAGAATGGTTCTATTGGCACCCGATCAACCTGCGCTATACCCGTTGCAGCCGGAAAATACACGACTTCCTCGTCTTGATCGACTTTCGTGTTTTGCAACGCGGCATTGGGAGATAAGGGCCCCTGATTGCCGTGTTCCGCACCGCAGTGTTACGGGCGAACTTGGGGAAGGATTTCTCCGTTAGCTGCAACTGATCTGTCCTGCGTGCCTTACGAGGGCCAGGGTTTGAATGCGAAGACAACGATCAGGACCACCAATGACACAATCGCAAGGGTGCCCAGACCCTCTAACCCGTGGTCGATACCGTATAGAAAGGTCGCCGTGAACTCGGCACTTACCAGGGCGACTGGCAGAAAACTCAGCAACCGCCACACCCAGGCATGTCCCGTCCGCGCGAACGCCCGTGACATCGCAAATGAAACCAGCAGAAACATCGCGAATGGCAGAGCTATACCAAGTAGATAGGTCAGGTCGAGCATTCTATTGGCACAAAGTCATGTTTACATGTTGGAAGGTCTACATCGCGATACAGGCATAAGCCGGAGCATCCGTCATATGCATGGCAGCGGCGCCCTACCTTATTCCGCGGCCACAACGCTGACACGACCGGTGCGTTTGGCCTTGATCCGATCTTCGATCTCGTCGCGGAAGTGGCGGATCAGACCCTGGATCGGCCAGGCCGCGGCATCGCCCAGAGCACAGATCGTGTGGCCCTCGACCTGTTTGGTCACATCCAGCAGCATGTCGATCTCTTCCGGTTCCGCCTCGCCGGTGACCAGCCGCTCCATGACACGCATCATCCAGCCCGTACCCTCGCGACAGGGCGTACATTGGCCACAGCTTTCATGTTTGTAGAAGGCAGACAATCGCCAGATCGCCTTGATGATGTCGGTGCTCTGATCCATCACGATCACCGCTGCCGTGCCCAGCCCTGAACGTTGTTCGCGCAGCCAGTCGAAGTCCATAATCGCGTCGTCGCACAGCGCTTTGGGCAGGCAGGGCACCGAGGATCCGCCCGGGATAACCGCTTTGATATTGTCCCAGCCGCCCCGAACGCCGCCACAGTGCCGGTCCAGAAGTTCGCGCAAGGTGATCGACATCTCCTCTTCCACCACACATGGCGCGTTCACATGCCCCGAGATCGCAAAAATCTTGGTCCCGGCGTTGTTGGGACGCCCAAACCCTGCAAACCAGTCGCTGCCGCGCCTCAGGATGGTCGGCACAACTGCGATGCTTTCGACGTTATTGACGGTGGTCGGGCAGCCATAGAGCCCAACACCCGCCGGGAACGGCGGTTTCAGCCGGGGCATGCCTTTGCGCCCCTCCAGGCTCTCAAGCAGGGCTGTCTCCTCACCGCAGATATAGGCGCCCGCGCCATGATGGAGGAATATTTCGAAATCCCAGCCTGACTGCGCGGCATTGCGCCCCACCAAACCGGCGTCATAGCACTCGTCGATCGCTGTCTGCAGAGCTTCCCGCTCGCGGATGTACTCACCCCTGATGTAGATATAGCAGGCATGCGCGCCCATCGCGAAACTGGCGATCAGGCACCCCTCAATCAAGGTATGCGGATCATGGCGCATGATCTCGCGATCCTTGCAGGTGCCGGGCTCGGATTCATCTGCGTTCACAACCAGATAGGCAGGGCGTCCATCGCTCTCCTTGGGCATGAAGGACCACTTCAGTCCGGTCGGAAAGCCCGCCCCGCCGCGACCGCGCAGCCCGCTTGCCTTGACCTTCTCGACAATCGTTTCACGGCCCTGTTTGATCAGGTCGCCGGTGCCGTCCCAATGTCCCCGCGCCCGGGCGCCCGCCAGCGAACGGTCGTGCATACCGTAGAGGTTGGTAAAGATCCGGTCCTTGTCGTCGAGCATGATTAAACTCCGTTGTCCCGGCTTTTCTGCCAGACCCTGAACAGAACAACCAGTGCCCAGATCAGCGCAGCCATGCAAATCATATCTATCAAGAAAGCATAGCGAACCGGCAAGCCCACGCGCCCGCCGACAACCGAGGCCGCCATCCAGGCAAGAAAGGCGGTCACGATCACTGCCGCGGCAAGGCGCACCTGGCTTACTGCCGGATCAGGTTTCTGTGAGCTCACAGCGCCGTCTACTCTCGGTTCACGGTTCTTCCCGACTGTTTGCGGGCCACATATTCGACGGCGATGCTGTCGTCAGTAAACGTCGCCTTTGTCCACTTTCTTCGAAAACTCTGTCGTGCCGCCGCTGGCCAGTGTGTGCGCCTGGGTGACCCACTGGTCGCGAGTCACACGGCCCTTGAATCCTTCGAGGTTCTGATCGACCCATGCGACCTCCTGTCCGGTCCAGGCCGCGACCTGATCGAAATGGAAATAGCCCATTCCGTGAAGCATAGCCTCAAGTTTCGGTCCGATACCCTTGATTTGCTTAAGATCGTCCGGCCCGCCCTCGCGAGCGGCCGCCAACCCTTCTGGCTTGACCCCGGGGTCTTCTGCCGCCGGCTCGGAGGGGGCTTCCGGCTCAGGATCAGGCTCAGGCTCAGGCTCAGGCTCAGGCTCAGGCTCCGCCGCCGCGACAGGCGCCGGTTCCGCAGCGGGTGCCGGCTCAGGCTCAGGCTCTGGCTCTGGCTCTGGCTCCGGGACAGGCGCGGCTGCGGGCGGTGTCATGTCTACAGTCGGCGCCGGTTCCGCGGCAATCGGCTCAGAAGTGATTGGTGTCGCGGCAGCCAGCGTGGTGCTCTGCACGGTGCCGGATATATCGGGCGCGTCGATTTTGGTCTCACCCGGTGCGGGCAGAGGCGAGAGCATACCCCAATGCAGGACAAACCCTACAATCAGGAACAAGATGAACGCCATAAAAACAGCGCCCGAGATGCCAATGTCAGCGTAAAGGTAGATCAGCACACCGGCCAATGCTGCACCCAGGGCGGCCACCGCCCAGCACACAACCGCTGTAACCCCAGTCGAATCGGTCTTAGAGCTCATTTCCGTCATCTCCCTATTCCATCAGCGTTAGTGTAGCCCCAACGCCTTGCGGCAGGCTATGATTCTGATGAGCAAAGACCAGTTGCCTGCGCAACCCAGTTATCACGAGTAACCCGTCCCTTGAACCCTTCTAGGTTTTCATCAACCCAGGCGACGTCCTGCGCGGACCAGGCGGCAATCTGATCGAAGTGAAAGTAACCCATGCTATTCAATAGCTTTTCCAGTTTTGGACCGATGCCCTTGATCTTCTTCAGATCATCTGGCCCGCCTGCACGCGCTGACTTAAGCCCTTTCGGCTGACCTTTGGACGGCGCGGAAACGGGTGTATCTGCCGGTTTTTTACGCTTTTGCCCTGCCGAAGCGGCTTTGCCAGACGGGGCGGGCCCAAGGGGCACTTCATCGCCAGTGATCCGCTTTACCGTGTCACCCCAGGTAGCGGCTTGTTCGACCGAAGCGTTGGCAGCATGTCCCCCAGCGAACTCCGTCAGGCTTGTCAGCCCCCCCGCGGGCTCGGAGGCGAACCGGCCCTTGCGGGAGCCCGGGGCAGGCACCTGACCACTGGCAAAGCCGTCCAGGATCTCGGCAAAGCTCTCGGCCGACAGATCTTCATAATAGTCCTTGCCGATCTGGGCCATCGGCGCATTCGCGCAGGCGCCCAGGCACTCGACCTCCTCCCAACTGAACTTGCCATCCTCGCTCAGCTGGTGCGCATGCGGAGCGATACGCTCCTTGCAGACCGCTATCAAATCCTCGGCCCCGCAGATCATGCAACTGGTCGTGCCGCACACCTGAAAATGCGCCACAGACCCCACCGGCTTGAGCTGGAACATGAAGTAGAACGAGGCCACCTCAAGAACCCGGATCGACGCCAGATCAAGCATCTTTGCAATCACCTCGATCGCGGGCTTGGTCACCCAGCCCTCCTGCTCCTGCGCGCGCCACAGAAGCGGGATCACCGCGCTCGCCGCCCGCCCCTCCGGATATTTTGCGATCTGCGCTTCCGCCCAGGCCAGATTGGCGGGCGCGAAGGCGAAAGTTTCGGGTTGTTCGGGGTGTAGGCGGCGTAGCATTACTGAGCTCGCTCCAATCTAAATCTGGTGACATCAATCACCGTGTTCGCTGGCCGAAAGTACGGGAAATAAAAATTATGGCCCGTTCCAGTTTGGGATGTGACTGTAGAGGCGTCTGGGCCACACCCGAGGCATGCTTCCAATTGGAAGGGCTCCGACCTCGATCTGTCGATGAAAATCGACAACTCGTCGCCATAACGTACCAAGCCTGAAGACTCGGGCATGTTCGACAGAGCGATTTCTATCGCTTCAATGCGAGCTTGAGAACTACTCGAAAGAGCGTCGACGCCATTAATTGAAGCCCGAAGCTCGGCGACCAGATCCTCCGATGCTAGTGACTCCATACGCTCATGCAACGTGCTAATTTCAGACTGGAGCCCAGCAACTTCAGCCTTTAACCCAGCAACACTCTCGGCTGCCCCAAAGACACTATCCACAACGGGGCGTGCGATGAACCCCCCTACGACTCCCGCACAAACTAGGCCCGCTAGGTAGACCAGCGCCTTACTCGTGTCAGATAGCTCAGTCCACTTCACCGGTCCACCTCACCAAATACGATGTCCAACGACCCGAGCACTGCCGAGACATCCGCCAGTTGGTGGCCGCGACACAAGTGGTCCATGGCCGCCAGATGCGCAAAACCGGGCGCCCGGAGTTTGGCTTTGTAAGGCTTGTTCGTCCCGTCGCTCACCAGATACACGCCGAATTCGCCCTTCGGCGCCTCGACCGAGGCATAGACCTCGCCTTCCGGCACATGAAACCCTTCGGTGTAGAGTTTGAAGTGATGGATCAGCGCCTCCATCGAGGTTTTCATGTCGGCCCTGCTGGGCGGCGACATCTTACCCCGAGAAAGCACATCCTGACCGTGTGTTTCTGTCATTTTTTCAAGAGCCTGCTTCATGATCTTAACGCTCTCCCGCATCTCCCACATACGGCACAGGTACCGATCATAGCAGTCACCGTTCTTGCCCACGGGGATCTGGAAGTCGAACTCATCATAGCATTCA
>JBCCYF010000091.1:0-17015 GCA_039190275.1 Pseudomonadota bacterium
GATGCCGCTCCCGATTGCGGTGCCGGTAAAAGGCTCCTGATAGGTGTAAAGCACGGTGACCTCCAGCCCGTCATTACAGGTCACATCCGCTTGGCCCAGCCCGTCATCATTGCGCTCGGTCCAGATACCGATGCAAGTGACCGTCCGATTGATCAGCCCTGCCAGCGTTCCGGACCCGCGACCCAGCGATCGCCCCTCGAAGTACCGGCCCGTGTCACCGATACAGGCCAGGACGCGGACGCAGTTTGTCTGGTCAGTGGTGGTTGGGCAGGCGCCGGGGCTCTGGGCCGCTGCGGTCGCCGCACAGAGCAAAAATGCCAGCCCTAAACTGCTACGTGCGTTCATCTTCGAATCCCTCTATCCCTAGGGGCCACACTTTTGGGAGCAGTGTAATGGAAAACGCGTTTGGCAAGGGGCACCATCTGCATCTGATCGACGGATCGGCGTTCATTTTCCGTGCATTTCACGCGCTGCCACCCCTGACCCGTAAATCCGATGGCGTGCCTGTCGGGGCGGTGAGTGGATTTTGCAATATGTTATTCAAAATGGTCGAGGATAACAGCGGCGCCAATGCGCCGACCCATGTCGCGGTCATTTTCGACAAAGGCAGCCACACGTTTCGAAACGACCTTTACGCTGATTACAAGGCGAACCGCGACGAAATGCCAGAAGACCTCAGGCCGCAGATCCCGCTGACCCGCGATGCCACCCGTGCATTCAATATCGCCTGTATCGAGAAGGAGGGTTATGAGGCTGACGATATCATCGCGACCTACGCGAGACAGGCACGCGAGGCTGGAGGTCGCGTTACGATCATCAGCTCGGACAAGGACTTGATGCAACTGATCGGCGGCGGGGTCGAGATGTTTGACGCGATGAAGAACAGCCGCATCGGGCCCGAGGAGGTCGAGGCTAAGTTTGGCGTCGGCCCTGACAGGGTGATCGATATTCAGGCGCTTGCCGGTGACTCGGTCGACAACGTGCCGGGTGCGCCCGGGATCGGCGTCAAGACAGCGGCTTTGCTGATCAACGAATTTGGTGACCTCGACACCCTTCTGGAACGCGCGTCGGAGATCAAGCAGCCCAAACGCCGGCAAACCCTGATCGATCACGCGGATCAGATACGGTTGAGCCGGGATCTTGTGACGCTCGACCAGAACACCCCTGACCTGGAGCCGTTGGAAACGATGGACCTTCGGGCACCGGTAGCGGACGACCTGCTGGCGTTTCTTGGCACAATGGAATTCCGGACCCTGACCAAACGTGTGGCCGAGAAGTACGGCGCGGTGATGCCGGATGCGCCGGACACTCCCGCGGCGGAGCGGCCCGGGACTTCGCCGGTGCCCGCGGATGTCGGCACCGCACCCTTCGACGCGACAGGGTATGAGTGCGTCCGCGATGCGGAGGCCTTGCACGGGTGGATCGACCAGATTTATGCACGTGGCTATGTCGCGGTCGATACTGAGACAACCGCGCTGGACGAAATGCGGGCGCAGCTGGTTGGTATCTCGCTCTCTGTGACCCCGGGCAAGGCCTGCTATGTGCCGGTCGCGCATGTCGACGGCGCCGGAGATCTGCTGGGTCGCGCCGAGCGTTCAGCCGGTCAGATGCAACCCGATGCTGTGTTGGAACAATTGCGGCCGATGCTGGAGGATCCGTCGATCCTGAAGATCGGGCAAAATATGAAGTACGACCTCAAGATCTTTGCCCGGTACGGTGTCAATGTGGCACCGATCGCCGATACGATGCTGATGTCCTATGCCTGTCATGCGGGACTGCATGGCCACGGTATGGACACGCTCAGCGAACGCTATCTGGACCACACACCGATACCGATCAAATCCATCCTGGGCACCGGTAAAAGCCAAAAGACATTTGACCAGGTTCCGATAGAGGATGCCGTACCCTATGCGGCGGAGGACGCGGATATTACTCTGCGGCTTTGGCACCTGTTTGCCCCAAAATTGCCCTCCGAAAGCGTGACGACCGTCTACGAAACCATGGAACGGCCCCTGGTGCCGGTGCTGGCCCAGATGGAGATGGCGGGGATCACTGTGGATCGCGATCACCTCAGCCGCATGTCCAACAGTTTCGCGCAGCAGATGGCCGGGTTGGAAGCCGAGATCCACGAACTCGCCGGTCGGTCCTTCAATGTCGGCTCGCCCAAGCAGCTTGGCGAGATTCTGTTCGATGAGATGAGCCTGGAGGGGGGCAAGAAGGGCAAAACCGGCGCTTATGCCACGGGGGCCGATGTGCTGGAAACCCTGGCGGCGCAGGGTCACGACCTTCCGGCGCGGGTGCTGGACTGGCGGCAGCTGTCGAAACTCAAAAGCACCTATACCGATGCGTTGCAGGAACACATCCATCCCGATACCGGACGGGTGCATACGTCGTATTCGATTGCCGGGGCCAACACCGGTCGGCTGGCCTCGACGGATCCGAACCTGCAGAACATTCCTGTGCGAACCGAAGAAGGGCGCAGGATTCGCGAGGCCTTTGTGCCCGGCCCAGGCAAGATCCTGGTCAGCCTGGACTATTCGCAGATCGAGCTGCGTATCCTTGCCCATATTGCCCGGATCGATACTCTGAAACAGGCGTTCCATGACGGTCTGGATATCCATGCCATGACCGCGTCAGAAATGTTCGATGTTCCGTTGGACCAGATGACCCCCGACGTCCGGCGCAAGGCCAAGGCGATCAACTTTGGGGTTATCTACGGAATTTCGGCGTTCGGTCTGGCCAACAACCTGCGTATCCCGCGGGAGGAGGCGAAAGGCTTTATCGACCGGTACTTCGAACGCTTTCCCGGCATTCGCGAGTACATGGACCATACAGTCGCGTTCGCCAAGGAAACCGGCTATGTTCAGACGTTGTTCGGGCGCAAGATCCATACACCCGAGATCGGTGCCAAGGGACCCCGTGCCGGCTTTGCCTGGCGCGCCGCGATCAACGCGCCGATCCAGGGGACGGCGGCCGACATTATTCGCCGGGCGATGATCCGGGTGCCGCAGGCGATCAGTTCACTGCCCGCGACGATGCTGTTGCAAGTCCATGACGAATTGCTGTTCGAGGTGTCGGAGGAGGCGGTCGAACCGGTGATCGCCGCAGTCCGCACGGTCATGGAGGGTGCCTGTGACCCGGCGGTGCACCTATCTGTTCCGCTTACCGTTGACGCCGGGACCGGGGCAAACTGGGCGGCGGCGCACTAGGACTGGCAACGGCAGGGACCCCAACCTCGGATGGCTTTGATCGAAGCGGTTCTTCTGGGAGTGTGTAACGCTCTAGCTGGCGGACAAGCCGTGTCTGTTTAGAGCCCCACCAAAATCTCAATTGCGCTGCCGCGAAAGTCCGGTTTCCACCATTGGTGGGCATCGCCTTGCTCAAAGCACATGATCAGATCGAATGACCGGCCATACAGGGACGCTCCGATACAGCGCTCAAAACGATCGTGGTACGCACGCGCGTCACGGATTGTACCGGGTTGATCTGCGTTTCGATGATCTCATTGAGTTCATCTGTTCCTGACGCCCGTATCTTCAGCAAGTAGCAATCGTCGCCCGCTATCTTATGCAGCTCTTCCAGTCCGGTCACGCCAGACAATGCAGCGGCGGTGTCAAAGCCCAGGCTTGGCTTAGCGTCGGTGACGAAGACAAACGCCAACAGTGGTTTGCCGAGCGTATGCGGGTTTAAACGCACCTCGTACCCCTGAATCACACCGTCGGATTCCAACCTGCGCACACGCTCGGAAATGGCTGAGGGTGCCAAGCCCACCCGTCGTGCGATGTCCGCCTTGGAGATGGCGGCATCCTTAAGAAGGAGCGATAGAATTTCTTTGTCTTTGGTGTCGATCATTCTATTTTTATATCAATACACTGACGAATCGTCTATAGATCTGTAAATATGGAGTCGAAACGACATTTGGGACTTGCGGATGGACGAGGGGACGCTTGAGTTAACAGTAGAGGGTGTCTCCGTCCGTCTGGCCTATTTGCGCAAGGTCGCAGCGCGCGCGCCGCTGGTCTGTCTGCACGGTTTTGGCTCCACCAAGGAGGATTACGCAGACTTGTCGATGCGCCCCGAGTTTCGGGACCGTAGCCTGATCTTCTGGGACGCCCCCGGTTGCGGCGCGTCCGAGATCAGCACGCCCGAGGCCCTGTCGATCCCATTTCTGGTCAAGGTTGCTCTGACTGCCTGCGATACCCTTGGCGTCTCACGCTTCCACCTTTCAGGGCATTCGATGGGCGGTTTGACCGCGCTTGTACTGGCGGATGAACAGCCGGACAGGGTCCTGAGTTTTATGGATATAGAGGGCAACATCGCGCCAGAGGATTGCTTCCTCTCCCGACAGATCATCGAACACCCGGCGAACAAGCCCGCAGGTTTTGCCAAGGACTTCATCGACCGGGTGCGACGTCGTGAAGAGTACGGCTGTGCGCTTTTTGCGGCAGCCTTGCCCGTCAAAGTGCGTGACACGACGTTTGAGCCGATTTTCACCTCGATGGTGGCCTTGTCCGATGACGCGCCACTCATGGATATGTTCACGGGCCTGCCCTGTCCGCGATCGTTCATCTACGGTGAACAGAACCGGCATCTGTCCTATCTTGGCGACCTTCCCGCGAAATGTGTCGAGGTGATCGAGATTCCGCACTCGGGTCATTTCCCCATGTATTCCAACCCGCCCGCGCTCTGGGCCGCAATGGCGGATTTCCTTCAAAGGCACGATCCAAACCCATGAACCCCTCTGATTTCGCGGCCTTTCCAACGGGAAACTTGTGCAATGCTGACACCCGTGTGCGCGCGCTCGCCCCTGCCATCAAGCCTCTAATCCCCGGTAAGCGTATCGCGGGCCGGGCGCGAACGGTGCGGATCACCCCAGGTCAGAACGGCGCCATCCATCGTGCCGTGCACGAGGCCGAGGTGGGCGACATATTGGTGGTGGACGGCGGTGCGTCCGAGCGGTTCGGGCCGTTCGGTGATATTCTGGCCGATGGCTGTTTGGCAAAAGGTATGGCCGGTGCGGTTCTTGACTGCACCATACGCGACAGCGCCGATATTGCATCGCTTGGGTTTCAGGTTTTCTGTCGGGGCTTTCATCCCGAGGCCACCGCGAAAGCAGAGCGAGGTGAATTTGACATCCCCGTCATTCTCGAAGGAGTTCCGATCAACCCGGGCGATATTGTCGTTGGCGATGACGATGGCGTTGTGGTGATTTCTGCGAATGCAGCGACAGACGTCATGGAAAAAGTTGCCGCGGTCGCCGCGCGCGAGGAAGCCATCCGTGCGCGCATCCACGCAGGCGAAACCACGCGAGACATTTTTGAGCTCGAACCATAGGCACGAACAGGCGGAAAGACGAGATCATGGACAGACCTGACACTTTCTTCAACTTTGCCGATCTAACCAAGGGTATCGCACGCACCTTGGCCGACGGTATTGAAACGCGGGTGTTTCCCGGCGAACAGGCAATGTTCTCTGTCGTAAGCTTCTCACCGGGCAGCGAAGGGTCGATCCACTCCCACCCGGAAGAGCAATGGGGGATACTGTTGGATGGCAGTGGTACACGCATTCAGGACGGCGTTGAAGTGCCGGTCGGACCCGGTGATTTTTGGCGAACGCCCAGCCACACCGAGCACGGGTTCCGGGCGGGGCCGGACGGCGCGCGGGTTCTTGATGTTTTTGCCCCGCCGCGCGAAGCCTATCGCACGTCAGGTTCGGGGTTTGCTGCTTAGAGCGTTATGCGAAAAACCTGAATCACCTATCGCTGCCTGAAATCAAAGATTTCAACGCGTTAGGTGGTACACAATGCTGCAGGTATTTCGTCAAACGCTTTTGGGGCAATTCGGGCCGCGTCGCTGTCGCGCGATGAGGCGGATCGTGGGGCGCCTGTGGCGAAGGTTCATCTTGTCCGCGCCTTCGTCCTCGGGGCGGCGGTGCGGGATATCTGCACCAAACTGGTTGTCGGGCGCGCGGTGCGGCAGTGACAAAAGTGGGGTTGATCCTGGCGAACGCCATCGAACAACAACAATCCCCGGCCGTTAACGGGGCAAACGGCCGGCCCGAACCGTGGAGGCGTGGGCGTAGGACTACTTTGCAAAGATGCCTTTTGGCTGCGCGCTCCACGGGGTGAGGTCGATGATCAGCGCGAACACGCGTCGGGTCTCACCCGTTGGCGTCTTGAGCGCGGCATAGGTCACCGACGCCCAGATCTTGTGGTTCCGCGCCACCAGTTCACGCTCTTCGGCTTGCAGGCCGCCCGCGGCAATCTTCGCCCAAAGACTTCGCCTGTAGCGCGGGTTTCCGGCGTCATGTCCGATCAGATCCTCAAACGTCAGATCATCCATATCGGCATCCCGGATCCCCAGCAGGGCACGTGCGTTCTGATTTGCCTCAAGCACCCGACCCTCAGGGTTGTACCAGATTAGGCATTGGGAGGCGTCGAGCGACTGCATCAACCCGCGCCGATCCTCGCGATCCGAGTAATGGGTCCGTTCCGACTCGGGACGCGCGTCGGACTGTGCCAGCGCATCACCCTGCCAAATTCTGAGAAATCCCAACATATGTGGGGGATACAGGGGCCGCCTTAAGAACTGGTTTCCAACAATTGCCGACCCTTTTCGATCAACTTCTGGGGGCAACCCAGGGCCCGCAGCGACCGTTCTGTGGTCTGATCCGCGACCACCGTGCGGCCGCTTCCGTCCAGGCGCATACCCGACTGCGCAAGATCTGCCGCCCCATGAATAGCACTCCAGACAAATCGGATGTCTTCAATCTCGGGCGGTTGCGCAAGCCCGCCCATTTCATGCAGGTCGCGGCAGTTTTCCGCGGAACAGTCAAGCATGGTGTACCGCGTCATCTCGGGGTCGGTATTGTGATCCTCGCGACACAACAGGCCGATACGGCCGAACATCATGCGCCAGAGGGTCGGGTTCTCATAGGCATAATCAACGAACGCGCGGCCCATCCGAAAGGCGCGGGCCACAGCCTCGATCGGGCAGGAGGCGCGCATATTCTCGCCACGGATGCGAAAAAACCGCTCGCGCAGCTCATCGAAACCCTGATGCGCGACCGCCTTCAGCAGCGCGTCCTTATCGGCAAAATGGCGGTAAACAGCGCCGGAGGAAACACCCAGGTCGCGGGCGGCAGCACGCAGGCTCATTTGGTCGATATGGCCAGCATCCGCCTCCTGACGGGCATAGGCCACCAGAGCATCACGCAAGTCACCACGTCTAAGGGGGCGCATATCGTTCATGACAATGATGTAGGCAATGGCGGTGCGCAGGTCAAATCATCTCGGGGCCCGGACGATCAGAAGTCGCTGGTGATGCCCTTGCTTTCCCAGTCGCCGAAACGGATCGGTTCCGGGCCGTCCCGCCCGCCAAGTTCTGTGGGCAAGTCCAGCGCTTTTGTCGATGCACGCCGCGCCTCGGCCTCGGCCAGTGCGCGTGCTGCGGCGGCCCTAAGGCGCGCCGTGCGGTCGTTCGGCGGATTGTCGTCTGGCACGCCCTTCTCCTTTTTTTCGCACTGTCTTATATGAGGCACTGTAGTACGGGCGGCAAGGGACCCAAGGAATGAACATAGTACGGACCGGGGTGCTGCTCGCCGTGATGACGGCCCTGTTTCTGCTGGTCGGCTACCTCATCGGCGGCGTATCGGGCATGTTGATGGCGCTGGGGTTCGCTGCCATCACCAACGGCGTCGCCTTTTGGGGGTCGGATACACTGGCCTTGCAGCGCCATCGGGCGCGGCCGGTCACGGTCATGTCGCACCGCACCTTGGTCGAGATGGTCCAACGCCTGGCCCGGAGGGCCGAGATCCCCGCGCCAAAAGTGTATCTGATGGATACCAATCAATCGAATGCCTTTGCGACCGGGCGCAACCCCGAGAGTGCCGCGGTCGCCGTGACGACCGGTCTGCTGCGCACGCTGCGTCCGGTGGAGGTTGAGGCGGTAATCGCGCATGAACTGGCACATATCCGGAACCGTGATACACTGATCATGACAATTGCGGCGACATTTGCCGGGGCCATTTCGGTGCTGGCCAGCGTGGGGTTCTGGTTTGGCGGCAACCGAAACCAGGGGCATTTTGGCAAGTTGGGGACACTGATTGCGGCCCTTCTTGCGCCGACGGTTGCGCTCATGGTGCAACTGGCCGTGAGCCGGACGCGGGAATACGCGGCGGACCGCACAGCGGCCGAGATCACCGGCAATCCGCTTGCGCTGGCCAGCGCGTTGCGCAAGATCGCCGGACACGCAACCTGGACACGGATGCCCCAGGCCGAAGCGAACCCGGGCTCGGCACATATGTTTATCGTGAATCCGCTGGTTGGATTGCGGATCGACAAGCTGTTCTCGACCCACCCGCCAACGCCAAAGCGCATCGCCGCGCTTGAGGCGATGGCCTATGAAGGCGGATATGTCGAGCCACCGCGTGAAACGCTTGCCGAGCGTCTGAACGTAAAGCCGACATCTATTCCCCGGGTGTTGCGGCGTTGAACGGCGGCACAGGCGGCGGCCTGATCCCGCGACGCGGCGCGGTCGGGTTGCTGCGGGGCGTCCTGGATCATGGACGTATGCTGCCCGAACTTGTCGCCGATGCCGACGGGCCACTGCGGGATTTAGCTCCTGACCAGGCGGCACGCGCGCAGCGAATGGCCACGGGCACGCTGCGGTTTGTCGTGCAGATAAACGCGCTGCTGGCGCCCCGCCTGCGCAAACCACCCCCGGCGGAAGTGATGCATATCCTGCGGCTGGCCGCCTGGGAGATCCTGGTTGCAGATGTGCCTGCTTACGCCGCCGGCGACAGCGCGGTGCGGCAGGTGCGCGGTCTGCGCCGTCATCAGCACCTGTCAGGGCTGGTCAACGCCGTGGTACGCGGCTTGGGCCGGGATGGGGCGGAGACCTGGGGCCGGCGTCGGCCATGTCAGCTTCCCAAGTGGTTGGATACTCCGGTTCGGCGGGCCTATGGCGATGCCGCCGCGCTGTCGATCGCCGCGGCACATCAGAGTGTCCCGCCGGTCGACCTTACACCGCGCGACGATCAAGACGCCCTGGCTCTGGCGGAGCGCCTTGGCGCGCAACTGTTGCCCACGGGCAGCCTGCGGCTGGCCGTGCCCGGTCAGATCACCACATTGCCGGGATATGACAAGGGGGAGTGGTGGGTTCAGGATGTGGCCGCAGCAATACCGGTTCGGGCACTCGGACCGATATCCGGTCTGGATGCTGTTGACCTGTGCGCGGCACCAGGCGGAAAGACCATGCAATTGGCCGCCGGGGGTGCCGACGTGACCGCGATCGACGTGTCCGGCGAGCGGCTGAGACGCCTGCGCGCAAACCTGAATCGGACGGCCCTCAGCGCACGGGTCTTGACCGCAGATGCGCTGGATTGGGCACCCGCAGCTTCGGTCGATCTGGTGGTGTTGGATGCGCCATGCTCGGCCAGCGGAACGCTGCGCCGACATCCCGATCTGCCGTTCGTGCGCAAAAACCCGGATATCGCGCCATTGATTGCCCTGCAGGGTCAGCTCTTGGATCGCGCGTGGAGCTGGTTAAAACCAGGTGGGCGGTTGCTTTATTGCACCTGCTCGCTGCTTCCGGCGGAAGGCGAGGATCAGGCAGCCGCGGCCATGTCCCGACATTTGGATATGGTTCAGGATCCGGTTCGATTGGACGGTCTCGACCCCGCTTGGATCTCGGCCCGGGGCGCGCTTCGCCTGCGTCCAGACTACTGGCCGGATCGTGGCGGGATGGACGGTTTTTTTGCCACGATCCTGCGCAAGTCCCCGGTAGAGCCATGACAGGGCCCGAGCGCTCGCTTACTGTGATCCAAGCGAAACGCAACAGGGGCGCCACATGTCCGGGCCGCTTTCAGCACTTACCCAGAGCCTGAGCCGCTTTCAGGCGCGCCGCGCCGATGCCCGTTCCCGTGCCCGGCTGGCGCGACTGGCGGAAGGTGCCATTTTTACGGGACTGAGCCATGCGCCCAAGCAGCGCGAGTTCGGTGATTTTACCGCCGCACGTGCAGCCATCAAAGGAACACTCGTTCTGGCAGGACAACCCGTTCAGGTCGGCGCGCTTACCCCCTGGGATCTGCCGCTTGACCGCGTCGCATCGCTGAAGGACTTGCATGGTTTTCGCTGGCTTGAAGATTTTGATGGGCTAAGTGGCAAAGCCGCGCGCGGTCGGGCGCAATCCTGGACCCTTGGATGGCTGGACCGCTTTTCCGACGGCGCGGGCCCCGGCTGGACACCCGCTGTTGCAGCGGCCCGCCTGCAGCGCCTTCTGGTGCATTTGCCGTTCCTGTCCAATGGTATGGAGGATGCGGCAATTGCCCGTCTTCAGAGCATACTTCCGGTCCATCTGGCCATGGTTTCCGAAACTTGGGCGGATGAGGCAGAGGATGTGCCGCGCCTGGTAACGCTCAGCGGCTGGATCCACGGCGCGGCCTGTCTTGAGGGTGGCCGGGCCCAGCTTCAGCCTGCGCTTGCGCAGCTGTCAACGGACCTGGCGGCCCGGATTTCGGCGACCGGTTCGCTGAGCAGCCGAAATCCGCAAAACCTGCTTGCGGTGCTGTCCCTGCTGCTGGGCATTCGGTCGCTGCTGGAGGACGTCGGGGTAAAAGCCCCCGCAGCGCTGACCGATGCCGTCGGCCGTATCGCGCCTGAACTGCGTCTGTTGCGCACTGGCGACGGCGCACTTGCGCGGTTCCATGGTGGCGGTGCGGCGCCCGAGGGGGCACTGGACCGCGCACTTGCCGAAAGCGGTGTGAGGGCCCGGCGTGCCTCTGAACCGACGCTGGGCTATGTCCGCCTGCACGGCGGCCGGGTCCAGGTCATCGCCGATTGTGCACGCCCGCCGCAGCGTTCGGATCAGGGCCATGCCAGTACGCTTGGGTTCGAAATGTCCTCGGGCCGACGGCCGATCATTGTCAATGTCGGTCCGGCTCAGGATTGGCCCGAGGGCTATGATCGTATGCCGCGTACAACCATGGCGCACAACACGCTGACGTTGGATAAGAACTCGTCATCCGGCTTTGGCCCCACCAGCGTCGCGGGCAAACCCGGTTTCGATGCGCTTGTCAAACGCCCCTCCATGGTCACGCTGGCCGTCGCGCAGGATAAGACCGGGATGTGGCTGCAGGCCCGGCACGATGGGTATCTGGAGGATTATGGCCTGCTGCATGAACGGCGCCTGCTGGTCAGCACTTTTGGCCATGAGATCCTGGGCGAGGATGTGCTGCTGTCACCCGACCAAAAGGCACAGCGGCGTTTCGCGACCCGGATCAAAGGCGCGGCAAAGCTGGGTGTAAATCTGGCCCTGCACTTTCATCTCCATCCGGATGTTGAAAGCGAGATGGTACGCACGGAAAACCTCGTGCGTCTGACACTTCAGAATGGCGAAGAGTGGGTATTCCGCCATATCGGCGGGGATCTTGATCTAGATCCCAGCGTCTATCTTCATCCCGCGCAGCCCGAGCCTGTGCCGACCCGTCAGATTGTCGTTAGCACGCGCACGTCCATACATGAGGCGAAGCTCAGCTGGTCTTTGTCGCGAAAGGACAGCGGCGGCCGCTCGCTCCGCGACGTTTCAGCGCCGCTCATGCGAAGTGTTTGACTTCGCGCATTGACGCGCCCTGGCGGTGCAGGCAGTAAAGCGCGACGCAATCTCCGGAGGAGCCCAGAATGCCGAATGCCCTGATCGCGCCGCGCCGCGCGTTGTTGTCGGTTTCGGACAAAACCGGGCTTGCGGAGCTGGGCAGTGCGCTCGCCGCGCGTGACGTGGAGCTTGTGTCGACCGGCGGTACGGCCGAGGTCCTGCGCAAGGCGGGGCTGACGGTACAGGATGTGTCTGATTTGACCGGGTTTCCCGAATTGATGGATGGGCGGGTCAAAACCCTGCATCCGGCCGTCCACGCAGGATTGCTTGCCGATCGCAACATCCCAGCACATCTGGCCGCACTTGACGAACATGGTCTTGACCAGATCGATATTCTTGTCGTGAACCTCTACCCGTTCGAGGCGGCGGTGGCACGTGGGGCATCGGCGGCCGAGATCATCGAAAACATCGATATCGGCGGCCCGGCCATGATCCGGGCTGCGGCCAAGAACCATGGCGGTGTGGTCGTTATCACCGAGGCCGAGGACTACGCGGCATTGCTGAATGAGCTTGAGACCAATAACGGTCTGACCCCCGATTTCCGCACCCGGCAGGCAGCGCGTGCCTATGCCCGAACGGCGGCGTATGATGTCGCCGTATCTACCTGGATGGCGGACCATGCGGGTGACGAGACGCCCCTGCGGCGCTCGATCAGCGCGACCCGTGTCCAGAGCATGCGCTATGGTGAAAACCCGCATCAATCGGCCGCGTTCTACCGCAATGATGGGCAGCGGCCCGGGGTCGCCTCGGCCAAACAGCACCAGGGCAAGGCGCTGTCATATAACAACATCAACGACACCGATGCCGCGATCGAGCTGGTGGCAGAGTTTGATCCCGGTTCCGGACCGGCGGTTGCGATCATCAAGCATGCCAACCCCTGCGGGGTGGCCCAGGCGAGCACGCTGGTCGAGGCCTATGAAGCTGCTTTTGACTGCGACCGAACATCGGCCTTTGGCGGTATCGTCGCGCTGAACCAGACGCTTGATGCGGAGGCCGCTGTGCGGATCGTCAAAGTGTTTACGGAGGTTATCGCGGCGCCGGATATGACCCCCGAGGCCGCCGAAATCCTTGCGTCCAAGCCAAACATACGCGTGTTGACCACCGGTGCCTTACCCAACCCGGCCCAAGTGGGACTGGTGTGGCGGCCGGTGTCCGGCGGATATCTGGTCCAGGATCGCGACAACGGGCAGCTTGATACCTCGCAGATCAATGTGGTCACCGAACGTGCGCCCACGCCGCTTGAGATGGCGGATATGCTTTTTGCTTGGCGGGTCGTGAAACATGTCAAATCCAACGCCATCGTCTATGCGCTGGACGGACGGACCGTTGGTATCGGAGCGGGGCAGATGAGCCGCGTGGACAGTGCGCGTATCGCGGCCCGCAAGGCGCAGGATATGTCAGATACACTGGGCCTGGCCGAACCCCTGACCGAGGGCGCGGCGATGGCGTCGGACGCGTTTTTTCCCTTTGCCGACGGGTTGATCGCCGCTGTTGAAGCCGGGGCCTCGGCGGTGATCCAGCCGGGCGGGTCGATCCGCGATGCCGAGGTGGTCGAGGCCGCGAACGCCGCTGGCATCGCCATGGTGTTCACCGGTATGCGGCATTTCCGTCACTGACATGCGGCGCGGTGCCCCTCTCATCCTGACCTTGGTCACAGTCGCTGTCCTTTTGCTTGATCGGGGCACGAAACTCTATGTGGTTGAGTGGTTGGGCCTGATAAACGGCGGCGGACCCATCGACGTTATCCCGCCGTACCTGCGGCTGGTGATGGGCTGGAACACCGGGATCAACTTCGGCCTGTTCGAAAGTGCCGGTGCGGGGCAGCGCTGGTTTCTGATCGGCCTTGCTGTCGCGGTTTCCGCTGGTTTGTCGGCCTGGGCACTCCGGTCCGGCGGACGCCATATACCGGCGGCCTGTGGATTTGTGATCGGCGGCGCACTGGGGAATGCCTGGGACCGGATAACCTATGGGGCCGTTGCGGACTTTCTGAACGTAAGCTGCTGCGGTATCGACAATCCTTTTGTATTCAACGTGGCTGATGCGGCGATTTTCGTCGGGGCCGTGTGGTTGATCCTGATGCCGGGTCAGCGACGCGAGGCGTGACGCGGCCGATGACCTGCGCTATAAGCGCGGTCCAGCAGCGCGGTGGGGTGTGGATGTACCTGAATAAACTCAAACTGATTGCGGCAGTTGGCGCTATAGTGTTCCTGGCCGCATGCGGCGACGAAGGGGATGATCGCGACCTGCTGGAGCGGATCACCAGCAGTTCCGCCGATGCGCCCGAGGAATTTGCGACACTGCCGCAAAAGCCGCTGATCCTGCCCAATGATCTTACCGCGCTGCCGACGCCGACACCCGGAACGACCAGCCGTGCCGACCTGACCCCGCGCGAAGACGCGCTGGCGGCACTGGGCGGAAGGGCCAGTACCGCCGGTCCGGACGGGCGGCTGATTACGGCTTTGGGGGCCAATCGGGTGACCCCCGGCATTCGCGATGTCCTAAGGGCCGAGGATGCGGAGTATCGGGCGCAAAATCGGGGCCTGCCTCTGGACCGGTTATTCGGCCGTGTCACCGACAGCCGGATCTATGCGGACCAGATCCTCGATCCCGAGGCCGAGCTCTTGCGCTTGCGGGCCCGCGGTGTCTGGGTCCCGCAGCTGCCACCAACGCCCTGACGCAATTGCGATCCGCCCGCCCTTGCGCTGTTGATCAACCGGCTTAACTTGCTTCGTGATCTGACGGAGCATCCATTATGCGATTTTTATCCCTGATTGCCCTGTTTCTGAGCACGGCAATTTCCGTGTCTGCAACCCCCAATGCAACCTCCATGTTCACGTTGGACAATGGGCTGCAAATCGTCGTGATTGAAGATCATCGCGCGCCGGTTGTCACCCATATGCTCTGGTATCGCGTCGGCTCGGCCGATGAGCCGCATGGAACCTCGGGTATCGCGCATTTTCTGGAACACCTGTTGTTCAAGGGAACAGACGAGCTTGGGCCGGGCGAGTTTTCGCGGATCGTCGAAGCGAATGGCGGCAGCGACAATGCCTTTACCTCGTTCGATTACACCGGGTACTTCCAACGTGTTGCATCCGACCGGCTTGGCCTGATGATGCGGTATGAGGCGGATAGAATGCGGGACCTGGTCCTGACCGAAGCCGATGTTAAGACCGAACGTCAGGTTGTGATTGAGGAGCGGACCAGCCGTGTAGACAACGATCCCGGCGCAATGTTTGCCGAGCAGCGCCGGGCGGCACTGTTTCTGAACCACCCCTATGGCCGACCGATTATCGGCTGGCGCCACGAAATGGTTGGGCTTACGCGGGAAGATGCACTGTCGTTCTATCGCACCTACTACGCGCCAAACAACGCGGTCCTGATTGTCGCCGGCGATGTGGAACCGGAGGATGTGCTTACCCTTGCTAAACGCTACTATGGCCCGTTGGAGCCCTCTGATACGATACCAGAGCGGGTTCGCCCGCAAGAGCCGCCACATCTTTCGGCGCGCCGTATGGTGTTTGAGGATGCCCGCGTTCGTCAGCCGTATGTGGTGCGGGACTATCTTGCCCCCTCCCGCCAAAGTGGCGCGCAAAAGGAGGCTGCCAGCCTGTCCCTCCTTGCGGATCTGCTGGGCGGGGACATCACGTCTCATTTGGTTCAGCAGTTGCAATTCGAAGAGAAAGTCGCCATCGACGCCGGGGCGTTTTATGCCGCCACCGGAATGGGCCCACAGGTTTTCGGCGTCTTTGCCGTTCCCGCGCCGGGTGTGACGCTTGAGGAGGTCGAGGCCCGTCTGGATGCGGCGATAGACAGCTTTACCCCGGACCCCGAGGCGCTGGCGCGGGCACAGACCCGCATTCGGGCCGCGCAGATCTATGCACTGGATCGCCAGTCAGGGCGTGCACGACGCTATGGCGTGGCCCTGACCACGGGCCTCACAATGGACGATATCGATGCCTGGCCCGAGGTCCTGCAATCAGTGACGGTCGAGGACATAGCGGCCGCCGCGGCCTCCGTGTTCGATATTCGCCGCTCCGTCACCGGGTATCTGACAGGCACTCCGGAGGTTTCCCAATGATCCGTGTTTTGGCCCTCATCGCTGCCCTCACAGCGCATAGTACCTCGGCCCACGCTGCGGCGGAGGTGATCGAGGTCACCTCGCCCGGGGGGATAACCGCCTGGCTGGTGGAAGAGCCGGGCATCCCGATTCTGACGTTCGAAATGGACTTTCGCGGCGGTCCGGCCGTCGATCCGGAGGACAAGCTGGGTGCCACGAACCTGATGATGGGCCTACTGAGTGAGGGCGCTGGCTCGCTGGATGGGCTGGCCTTTACCAAACGTCGCCAGGAACTCGCCGCGCGGTTCGGCTTTAGCGCCGGGCGCGACGGTGTGAGTGTCTCGGCCACGATGCTGACCGAGTATCGGAACGAAAGCCTTGCCCTGCTGGCCACCGCCCTGACGCAACCCACATTCCCCGAAGACGCCATCGAACGGGACCGTGCGCGGCTGCTGTCGTCAATTCAGTCTGAAGAGACCGACCCCGGCACCATCGCCAGCCGCGCCTTTGCCGCCGCCGCCTTTCCCGACCATCCTTACTCCCGACCTCGAACAGGAACGGTTGAGACGGTAACGGGATTGACCCGGGCGGACATTCTGGCCGCCCATAGGCGGGCTCTGACCCGGGACGGCCTCACCCTCGGGGTGGTCGGCGATGTCACGGCAGACGAGCTGCGACCGATCCTGGACCAGCTGTTTTCGGGGCTGCCCGAGACCGGCCCGCCCAGCCCAGAGAAACGCCAGGCGCTCGAAGCGGAGGAAACCATCGTCATTCCGTTCGAGGGTCCCCAGTCGGTGGTGCGGTTCGGCCACGGCGGGATCGACCGCGCCGACCCGGATTTCATTGCGGCCTTTGTGGTCAATCATATCCTGGGCGCCGGTGGCTACAGCTCGCGGCTGATTGAAGAAGTTCGGGTAAAGCGTGGTTTGACCTATGGGGTCAGCAGTTGGCTTTCTACGGCACAGTATGGCCCCCTGTTTGCGGGCGGTGTGTCCAGTGCCAACGCGAGCGTTGCCGAGGCCATTGACGTGATCCGGGCCGAGTGGGCGCGGATGGATGAAGAGGGTGTAACGGCGCAGGAACTTGAAGACGCGAAACGCTTTCTGACCGGGGCCTACGCCCTCAGGTTCGATGGAAACGGACGCATAGCCAACATTCTGGCGGGTATGCAACTTGCCGGGCAACCGATTGACTACATCGCCGAGCGGAATGGGCTTATCGAGGCGCTGACCCTTGAGGAGGTGAACCGGGTCGCGGCCCGGATTCTGCGACCTGAAGCGTTGCGTTTTGTTGTTGTGGGCAAGCCC
>JBCCYF010000092.1:0-16862 GCA_039190275.1 Pseudomonadota bacterium
CGCGTCAGCGTGAACTTCGAGGGGTCATCGAGCAGCATGAACGCAAGCAGAAACTCGTTCCAGGCGATCATGAAGACATAGAGGCTGACCGAGGCAAGTGCGGGCAGGCTGAGCGGCAGCGTGATTTTCCAGATCACCGCCAGTCGGCTGAGCCCGTCCATCAATCCCGCTTCCTCAACCTCGGCAGGCAAGCCGCGAAAGTAGCCTTGCAGCATGTACAACGCCACCGGAATGGTCGTCACCGGATAGATCAAGATGATCCCGAAGACCGAGTTGCGCAGCCCGGTCATGGAAAAAACGATGTAGATCGGCAGCGCCAGAACAATCATCGGAACCATGTAGATCAACAGGATCGAACGTGAGAACGCCGCGCGTCCCTGAAAACGCAGGCGCGCGACGGCATACGCGCCAGGCACGCTGAACAGCAGGGTGATCAGCACCGTCAGCACCGAGACATAGAAGGACGTCCACAGGTAACTGCCGAAATTAAACTGTCCGAACAACTCGGAATAGCTGCGCAGCAACCCCCATCCACGGCTTAGGTCCAGGCTGAAATCCAGCGGGTTCTGCAAAAGGGCGGCCTGACTTTTTACGCTGGTCATCACCATCACGTAGAAGGGGATCACCACGATCGCGGTAAAGAAAACATAGCCGAAACCGGTCAAGAACCGGATCACTGCCGCCTCGAACTCATGCCGGGTCAATGGCCCCATCACGGTGTCAACCAGCATCGCCTGGATGGCAGGGACGGCAGCAAGGGCCATCAGCGCAGCCGCGATCAAGCGGGCGGTCAACCCGACGGTATCGCCCATCACAATGGGGCCGAAACCGGTCAGAGACACCGCAAAGATGAATACAACACCGATCACCAGATTGGCCTGTGCCCGGCGTCGCCCCAATGCGGTGATCCCCGTGATCCCGCCCCAGATGATCGACATCAGGGCCGACGGGCGAAACGCCTCGCCCGTGGCAAAGGACATTGTGACCGCAACAGCGATCGCGGCAACCAGCATCCAGAGTGCACCCAGAATGGGCCCTGTGACATATCCAAACCGAAGCAGGCTCATGCCGCCGTCCTGCCGTTCATCCCGGACAGCGGGGTCAGTGCGCGATCCCTGTGCAAGTGGTGCGGGGGCCTCATAGACCTTCCTCCCTGCTGATAAATCTGAAGAACAGCACGCTGAAAATCAGCAGACAGCCAAAGATCACCACGGCCACGGCCGCACCGGCCCCGATGTTCGAGATCGCGAACGCCTGCTCATATACGTTTACTGTCAGGGTTCTGGTGCCTGCGTTTCCGCCGGTCAGCAGAAAAATGTCGTCGAACTTGTTGAACGTCCAGATGAACCGCAACAGGAACAATACCGACAGGATCCCCAAAAGCTGGGGCAGGCTGAGGTACCAGAATTTCTGGAACGGGCTGGCGCCGTCCATATCGGCTGCCTCATACATGGATTGATCGACTGATTGCATCCGCGCCAGGATGAACAGGAAGGACAGTGGGAAATAGCGCCAGATTTCAAACACGGTCACCATGATCAACGCCAGCGGGCGTTGCCCGAAGAAATTGATCGCCTCGCTGGTAAGTCCCATCTGGATCAACAACGCGTTGGCCGAACCCGAGAACGGATCGAACAGGTTCACCCAGGTAAACGCCACAGCGATCACCGGGGCCACATAGGGAAACAGAAACAGGCCGCGCAGAATGCCCTGCCCGCGAAACGACTTGTTGAGCAACATCGCGGCGAACAGTCCGAACAGCAGCGCCCCGATGGTGCCAAATACCGTGTAAAACAGGGTCACCCACAAGACCGCCCAAAAGGTGTCGCCGTCGAACACGCGGGCAAAGTTGTCCCAGGTGAATTCGGCATTGGTCAGGATGCTGCTCGCCTGGCCGGTCATCCGGGCTGGCGTTGCATCTAATTCGACCTCTGCATCCAGGAACGCCTGATCTACCGTGACCGCGATCCTGAAATCCTCGCGAAATCCACCTTCCCAGTCGCCGAAGTCGCAAAACAGTGCCCGCTCCTCCAGGCGGCATCTGGGGTCGAGTCCGGTCACCGTAAGACCCTCAGGCAACGTGTCGGACAAGGTTACAGCGGTGATCACCTTGTCCTGGCTGGAGTTTCTGAGACGGTAACGGATTTCCGCGCTGTCCCCGGCCGCTTCGGGGCGCCCCCGCAGATCCTCGCGCACAACCGGGGTCGGCGCGCGCAAATCGGCCAGGCCCACCGGTTTGAACGAGATCCAGAAGATCGATAACAGCGGCAGGATCACAACGACCGAGACCACAAAGATCGTCGGAAACAACATCGACCATGCCAGACGTGCCTCGCGGCGCGCCAGCGGTCCGGTACCTTTGGGTGGAAGCGACTGTGCCATTTTGTTTGGTTAGGGGGGAGGGCAGGTACGCCCGCCCCCCTCCGTTTCTACTCGATGCTTGCCAATTCGTCGTTCATTGCGGCCACCGCCGCCGATGCGTCCAGTTCACCGTCGATGAACTGCCGCACAATCCGGTTGATCGCCTGTCCGTTGATCATCTTTGATGCCAGCGAAAGCTGACCCTCGGCCACGCCCCAGCGCTCGGCCACGTCAAGACCGCCGACAATCTCATCGATCATCTCCTGCGCATAAAGATCCGCGAGCGGGGCCTTGCGGTCCACGCCGACGGGGAGTTCTGACCAGGCGACACTGAACTTCTCGGGCTCCGCTTCGGTTCCCTTGCGCACGGGGAACTTACCCTCAGGCGCGATCGACAGCGTCTGCGTATAGCCATCGTCCATCGAGAACTTCACAAAATCCATCGCCGCATCCGTGTCGGCATCCGAGGTGATCCCGAAATAGCGAATATCGCCCCATGCTGCGCCATCCGGGTTCGAGGGACCTGCAAATGTTGTGACGATCCCAGTCTTTGAGGCGAGTTCGCTGGAGGTCGGATCATCTGTGATGGTGGGCGGCGCGCTGTCGCGCAATCCTGCAAGCTCATCCAGGATAAAGGGCGACCAAATGATCATCGCGGCCCGGCCTGCAAAGTACAGCTCGCGCGATTGCTGCCAGAACAACTCGCCCGGGGGTGATGCTTCGGCGAGCGCCTTGTAGAATTCAAGAACTTCGGTTGTCGCCGCCTCGTCCAGCGGCGCAAAGCCCTCGGCGTTGACCGGGGATACCCCGTTGGCCAGGAAAACATGTTCCAGAACCTGGCTCATGAAGTTCTCATCGACCTTGGTCGCGGCAACAAACCCATACAAGTCAGGCGGGTTGTGAAGCGCGGCAAGCGCTGCCTCCACCGCCGCATATGAGGTCGGCGCCTCAAGTCCGGCGGCGTCAAACAGGTCCTTGCGATAGACGATCATCTGCGTCCACCCATCAACTGGAACCGATGCCACACCACCGGGCACGGATGCCATCGCCAACGCGCCCTGCGCGAAGGTGAGTGCGCCCAGATCCTCGACGACATCCGTCGCGGCGTCGGTATCCAGGATCCCAGCCTCGGCCCAGGGCAGGGCATACTGCAGCGAATGGTAGATAACGTCGGGCAGATCGCCAGCGGCAAAAGCGGCGGTCGCACGCGTCCCCAGATCGGTTTCCGAGACCGGGATGACCTCAACCGCTGTTCCCGTATCGGCCTCGAACTGCGCGGCCAGATCCTGCTGCTTGGCCAACCGTTCCGGCTGTTCCTCGGTGGTCCAGAACCGGATGGTGTCTGCACGTACTCCTGCGCTGGACAGCGCAAGGGCCAATGCGGCCCCAGCCATCAGACGCGCAGTCCGCGATTTAAAGTGAACGCTCATTTATGCTTCTCCCATTGCTTTCGAAAGTTCAGGTTTCCGGCGATCCGATGCCCAAGCTCTTCTGCCCCGTAGCGCGGAGCGCCATCAGATCCGCGGACCATCAATTGTGCAGGCGCGGTCTGCCGCAGGTCTTCTGGCGCGGCACCGCGGATGCGCTGGATCAGCATGCTGGCCAGACTGGCCCCCGCAGCCCGCGTATCGACGGAAAAGGTGGTCAGGCGCGGTTGTGCATATTTGCCCTCGGGGATGCCGTCATAGGCGATCACCGACACATCCCGCCCGACCTCAAGCCCCAGCGAGCGCGCAGCATTGTAGGCGCCGAGTGCACCCTCATCGGTCGCAAACACAATTCCGGTGGGTGGAACTGGAAGACGCAGCAGGCTTTCGGTGGCCCGGCGCCCGTCTTCGGATTTGCGCACATTCCCAAGCACATATTCCGCGCGCGGGTGCAACCCTACCTGAGCGAGCCCATCGAGATAGCCCTGATGCCGCAATCGGGTGAAATTGTACTCTTCCCCGGCATTGACAAAGGCTATGGCGCGGTGACCCAGCCTATAAAGGCGGACGACAGCATCGCGCATTGCGTGTTCACCAAGGATGTCGAACCAGGCACAGCCCGCGGGAACACGGGTCCGACCAAACAGGATGAACGGCACGCCATGCTCGCGTAAGTATGTCACTCTGGGATCGTCGGAACGTGTCCGCGGCAGAATGAACCCATCCGCCTTTCGCTCGTTCACCAGGCGCTCGATCGTTTCGATCATGTCCCGGTCGCTGTCCGCAGTGGAGACCGCCAGGGTCCAATTCTCTGCGCTGGCAGCACGCGTCACACCCGCAAGAAATTCGGTCAGAAACGGGCCGTGGGCGTCGTGTTCGTTCACCTGCAGCACCAGCCCGATGGATCGAACGCGGCCGGTTCGAATTGCTTGCGCATGCGCCAACGGTCGGTAGCCCATCTCCTCGGCAGCGCGCGCCACCCGGTGGCGGGTGCGATCCGAGATGTCCGGATAGCCGTTTAACGCACGTGACACAGTGCCCTTCGTCAGGCCCACACGCTCGGCCACATCCGAGATCGTGGGTCTGGCGGTGCGGCCTCTGTTGTGCGCCTCTCTATGGGCGTCCTTTAACAGCGGCTTTCCTCCCTACTTGATGCACTGTGATCTACCGAAACCGGTTTCGGCAACAGATTCGCACAAAAAAATACAAAAATTGGTGCGGCGGTCCCCTTTAAGCGGTGTGCTACGCGCCTTGATGCGCCGGGAACAATGTCCCGTAGGTGGTCATCGCCGGGACGTAGGCGGGTGGCTGCTTCAACGGGACCTCGGGCGTTTGGTCGTTCGGCGCAGTGACGCCCAGTTTGTTGGATGGTACGTCACCTGCAAAATCCTCCGCCGTATTCGCCATTGATGTCAGCTCAACTTTCTAGGCCCAAGGGCTTGGCGTTGCCGGATCCGCCGCGCGTGGCCATCTATCGACGAAATCATGTGCAGCGACCGGATCACCGTTCGATCACATGGCATCCCAGCGCGATGTGAAGGTTTATGTTTTGTTGCCGATGCTCGCCTCGTAACTCTCAGTAACGCTGGGCACCGCATGGGTGTCTGCCGCATGCAACGGCGCTGCGGATGTCAGCACGGCTGTTGTCGCAGTAAGGTATGGACGCTGATACATTGCCCCGAAAGTCCGGCAAAACACCGACAGCCCAGCGGCATGGAGAGCGTTTCGGTTTCGTGGTAATGCTGTTTGAATGAAAGAGCCGATCAATACCCCCGACGCCCTGTCCCTTGTCCGGCTTTTGGAAGTGTTTGAGCCTGCGTATCGGCGCTTTATGGGGACCGGCTTGCCCCCGGGTGTAAGTGCCGCGCGGCTGCGCATGCTGGGCTTGCTGGCAGATCGGGGTCCGATGACGATGACGGATCTGTGCCGGGCCAGCGACGTCACGCCGCAAAATATCACTGGCCTTGTCGATGCATTAGAGCGGGAGGGTGCGGTGACACGGGTTGTGCACCCGACGGATCGCCGCAAGCGCATGATCGCGCTGTCGGATGTGTCACGGAGCGAGGTTCTGGCCCAGCTCTCCGCGCATCGGGCGCATCTTGCCCGCCTGTTCGAGGAGCTGGCGCCGCGCGAAAAAGCCGGATTTGCCTATGTGCTCAAAGGTCTGATTGAACGACTGGAAGAGGGCCGAACACCCGCCACCGACGAGCCATCCAGCAAGATCGGCAGTTTTCCGCACCACGGGTAGTCTAATCTTCGGTCTGGCGACAGACCGTACTCATAGCACATTCTGTTTGTACTTCTGCATGCACCACAAGATGTTGATCCACAAGGCGTGTGGACCGTACATCTGGTTGGCCGTAGCTTCCACTGTTGCGCATGAATCCACATCAAAACCAACAAAAGACCATTGATTTCCATCAAAACCCATGCAATACCCATTGCACGGAAAGATGTGACATCAGTCCCAAGGGCGAAAGACCCATAGTGACGAGCAGGTTTCATACAGGCGCATTCTTTCCCCAGACGACGCATCCCGAACGGGCCCGAGCAGTCCAAAGCCCGTCAGATGCGAGAAGACAAAGGCGGTACGTGCCCATCAAGAGCGCGACCGCCTTTTTTATGACCCCCTCGGCCGAGAGCGGTGCGGAGGTCAGGCAGGAGCATTGAGCGTGAACCGAAGGTTCCGAGGCGAAAGCGTCCATAAAGTGGACGGTAAGGGCAGGGTATCCATCCCAGCCAGCTTTCGCCGTGTCCTGGAAGAAGGTGACCCGGATTGGGTGAACGGTGCGCAGCCCAAGGTTATTCTTGTCTATGGCCTTCCCGGGGCGTCCTGCGTCGAAGGGTATTCGGTGCGCGGTATTGACGAACTCGATGACCGGGTTTCTCGCATGCCGATGTTTTCACGCACCCGCAAAGCGCTTGAGCGTATGCTGAACACCCGATCGGTCTATGCTCAGGTCGAAGACAACGGGCGCATTGTACTCAGCCCTAAGCTCCGCGAGATTATCGGGGTCGGCGAGGCGGTGTTTGCCGGGATGGGGGATCGGTTTCAGATCTGGGATCCCGATGCCTATTCCGCTGACAATCAGGGACTGGACGAGTGGATTGAAGCCCAGGGCGAGGATGGAAGCCCGCTGTTGGAATTGGACAAGGAGTATTCTGAGGCGTGACACCTGCGACCCCCTCATCGGCCGCGCCACATATTCCGGTTCTGCTGGAGCCGCTACTGGCGCGCGCGGCACCGATACGCGGGGTTTGGGCAGATGGCACGTTTGGCGCTGGCGGGTATACCCGCGCGTTGCTGAAGGCAGGTGCCGACCGGGTGGTTGCAATCGACCAGGACCCTGAGGTCTTCGCGCGGGCCGAAACCTGGGCAAGCGACTTTGGTGACCGGTTGTGCCTTGTCGAGGGTAACTTTGAGGCGCTGGATCAATTGGCCGGCTCGGGGCTGGCGGGTGTGGTCTTGGACATTGGTGTCAGTTCCATGCAATTGGATCAGGCCGCGCGCGGATTCTCGTTCGCAAAAGACGGTCCGCTGGACATGCGGATGGCGCAGGCCGGGCAAACCGCGGCGGATCTGGTCAATGTGGCCAGCGAACAGGAGCTTTCGGACATCCTGCATCAATATGGCGAGGAACGGGCCGCGCGCCGGATCGCGCGTGCGATCGTGGCCGATCGCGTGGCCGTACCGTTTACACGGACACGGCAGTTGGCCGGGCTTATCGAGCGGCTTCTGCCGCGCCCCAAACCGGGGCAGCCGCACCCCGCGACGCGGAGCTTTCAGGCACTGCGGATTGCCGTAAATGATGAACTGGGCGCGTTGGCGCGCGGTTTGATGGCGGCGGAGCGGGCGCTTGCACCCGAGGGCGTTCTGGCCGTTGTCACCTTTCACTCGCTTGAGGATCGCGTGGTCAAACGGTTTTTGCGGGCACGCAGCGGTGGGTCTGGTCAGGGCAGCCGTTATGCACCTGAAATTGCCCAGGAGGCCCCTCGCTTCGCCCTGATCACCCGCAAGGCGATTGAACCGGACACAGCCGAGCATGAGGCCAATCCGCGCGCCCGATCGGCCAAACTACGCATGGCGCGCCGGACGGGCGCACCAGCGGGTGCTGTCGACGGCTCGGTCTTTGGGTTGCCGCGTAGGGCCACAGGAGGTGGGTTGTGAAGACGTTGCTATACATTGCCGCGAGTGCTCTGGTCGTCGGATTTGCATTCTGGGCCTATCAGGTCAACTACGCGACACAGGCTTCAGTACGGGATCTGGAAACCTTGCGGCAGGAGATCGCGCGCGAGCGTGAAGCTATTGGAATGCTCCGCGCCGAATGGGCCTATTTGAACCGCCCGGACCGGCTCAGGCTGCTTGCGGAGACCTATTTCGGCGCCTTGCAGCTGGCGCCCATGACGGCTGTACATTTCGCCGATCCCACCGAGGTGCCCTTCCGCGACGCGCCGGCGAACACGCTTGCGGACAGTGTTCTGCAGGCGGTTCTGGAGGGGACAGAATGACCGCCCCCAGGCGCCCCCTTCGCCCGCTTGCGCGGGTGTTCAACGCGCGGGCCCATGGTGAGAACCCCGATGATGTCGAGGCTGAAGAGCGGGCCGCCCGGATGCGCGAGCGGCAGCGCGCGGAACGACGCCGCGCCGCGGCGCGCCTTTGGTTGCTGGCCGCCACATTCGTTCTGGCCTTTGGCACCGTAGGCGCGCGGATGAGCGTTCTGGCAACAACCGACCCGGTGGAGCCCAAGGCCGCTGTGCAGAGCGCTCAGATTGTGGCGCAGCGGGCGGATATCCTGGACCGGAACGGCGCGATACTGGCCACCAACTTGCAAACAGCGTCGCTCTATGCCCAGCCACAGTTGATGGTGGATCGCGCGGCGGCGGCAGCGGGGCTTGCGGCAATCTTTTCCGACGAGAATGAAACCGAGCTGCTAAAGCAGTTCAGCGGCAAGCGGAAGTTCCTGTGGATCAAGCGCTCGCTCAGCCCCGAGCAGCGCCAGGCGGTGCATGATCTGGGCGAACCGGGGCTGCAGTTCGGCCCGCGCGAGATGCGTCTGTACCCCAACGGATCCCTGGCTGCGCATGTCCTGGGCGGCTACGGTTTTGGGCGTGAGGGGGTGCATGCGGCGGAGGTGATCGGATCGGCCGGGGTCGAGCTTACCTTTGACGCGTTTTTGCGGGATCCCGCAAACCAGGGCCAGCCGCTGGAGTTGTCGCTGGATCTGAGCGTCCAGGCCGCCGTTGAACGCGTGCTGGCCGGCGGGATGCGACTGATGAATGCCAAAGGTGCGGCGGCTGTGCTGATGGAGGCGGAGACTGGTCAGATCATTGCCATGACCTCTTTGCCCGACTTCGATCCGAACAAGCGCCCGCCGCCGCCAACCAGCGGTGATCCCTCGAACAGCCCGATCTTTAATCGGGCGGCGCAGGGCGTTTATGAGCTTGGGTCGACGTTCAAGGTATTCGCGGCTGCTCAGGCGATCGAACTGGGTCTGGCCGGACCGGAAACGGTGATCGACACCAAGGGGCCGATGGCGTGGGGACGATTCCGTATCCGGGATTTTCACGACTATGGACCCCGTATGACCCTGAACGAGGTGGTCGTGAAATCCTCGAACATCGGGACCGCGCGTATCGCGCTTGAGATCGGGGCGGAACGGCAGCAGGCGTTCCTGGAGACACTGGGCTTTATGGAGCCCGTCCCGGTGACCCTGCCCGAAGCACGGCGCACCAAGCCGCTGAAACCCAAGCGCTGGTCGGAAATTTCGACGATGACGATCAGCTATGGCCATGGTCTGGCCGCCACGCCGCTGCATCTGGCGACAGCCTATGCGTCGCTTGTCAACGGTGGTCTGCGGGTCCGCCCCTCGCTGCTTAAGGATACGCCGCCGCCGACCGAGGCCGATCGGGTCCTCAGCGAGGAAACTTCGCGCAAGATCCGGTCCATGCTCCGGCAGGTGGTACAGCGGGGCACAGCCACACTGGCGAATGTGGAGGGGTATCGTGTGGGAGGCAAAACCGGCACTGCGGACAAACCGAAGCACACCGGGGGATATTACGAAGACAAGGTGATTGCCACATTTGTCGCGGCGTTCCCGGCGCATGATCCGGAGTATGTCCTGGTCGTCTCGCTGGATGAGCCCGAGGATCGTGCGGGCCGCGAGGCCCGGCGCACCGCGGGCTGGACGGCGGCACCGGTCGCGGGCGAGATCATCCGCAGGATCGCCCCGTTGATGAATCTGCGCCCACTGCCTAAGGAAGACGCACCCGAGGTTACAAGCCTGCGCACCGGCAACTGAAGAGGTCACGGCATGGCGCATGACGGAAAGGTGCTGACGGTTCTGGGCCAGTTGGACGGCGCCCAGTGGCTGGGTGACTGGCCCGAACGCCTGCCCCTGACCGGATTGAGCGTAGACAGTCGCGATACCCTTCCCGGGCATTTGTTTGCAGCGTTGCCGGGGCAGAAGGTCCATGGGGCGGACTTTGTATCTTATGCGATACGGATGGGCGCGGCTGCCGTGTTGACCGACACCGAAGGTGTGCGGCGCATGGGTCCGGTGGATGTGCCGGTCCTGGCGGTGCCCGACCCCCGGCTGGCCCTGGCGCGGGCGGCGGCGTGCTGGTTTGACGGGCAGCCCGACACCATGGTTGCGGTCACGGGGACCAACGGCAAGACCTCGGTCGCCAGTTTTACCCGTCAGATCTGGGAAGCATTGGGACTGCGGGCGGTGAACTTCGGTACCACCGGGGTGGAAGGCGCTGTGGCAAAGCCGCTAAGCCATACGACCCCCGAGCCGCTTACGCTGCACCGGCTGCTTTCGGAGCTTGCCGCCGAGGGTGTGACACATGCGGCAATGGAGGCATCGTCACACGGGTTGGTGCAGCGTCGATTGGATGGCGTGACATTGCGCGCGGCCGCCTTTACCAACATTACGCGGGATCATCTGGATTATCACCCGACGTTCGAGGACTATTTTCAGGCCAAGGCCGCATTGTTCAGCAGGATCCTGGGTGACGGTGTCGCTGTGATCAATATTGATGATCCCGCCGGGCAGCGGCTGGCCGCGCTTCGCGCGGGCCAGAGCCGCGCACTTTTGTGCGTCGGCCGCGGTCCGGAGGCGGATTTGCAGGCATTGGGTCGCCGGTTTGACAGCACCGGGCAGGAATTGCGGTTCGCGTGGCGCGGCGAGGTGAATGTTGTGCGTCTGAACCTGATCGGCGGGTTCCAGGGCGCTAATGCCCTGGTTTCAGCGGGCCTTGCGATCGGCTGCGGCGCGGAGGCGGGCGCGGTTTTTGCTGCGTTGAACAGGTTGGAGACAGTGCGCGGCCGCATGCAGCTGGCCGCCCGGCGTGACAATGGCGCTGCCGTCTACGTCGACTACGCACATACCCCGGATGCGCTTGAAACGGCGCTGACCGCCTTGCGGCCGCATGTGATGGGGCGTTTGCTGGTGGTCTTTGGCGCGGGCGGCGATCGGGACCCGGGCAAGCGTGCGCCGATGGGCGCGGCCGCGCGGGACAACGCCGACGTCGTCTTTGTAACCGATGACAACCCGCGCTCGGAACCACCGGAAGAGGTCCGCAGGCAGGTGATGGTCGGCTGTCCGGACGCGAATGAAATCGGCGACCGGGCTGAGGCTATTCTGGCGGCGGTTGATGCCTTGCACCCCGGGGATACGCTGCTGGTCGCGGGCAAGGGGCATGAGACGGGCCAGATCGTTGGCGACGACGTTCTGCCGTTCGATGACGCCGAGCAGGCCAGCATCGCCGTGGCTGCCCTGGACGGGAGACTCGTATGACACCGCTGTGGAGCAGCGCGGAAGCGGCCGCGGCATGCCGCGGCATGGCCCTCGGCCGCGGCTGGACCGCGCAAGGGGTATCGATCGACACCCGGAGCTTGCAACCGGGAGACCTGTTTGTCGCACTTACGGATCAGCGGGATGGCCATGACTTCGTTGTGCAGGCGTTTGAAAAGGGTGCGGCGGCCGCGCTGGTCAGCCGTGTTCCGGACGGGCTGCCTGCCCATGCACCGCTGCTGCTGGTCGGCGACACGTTGACGGCCCTTGGGCTTCTGGCGGGCAGGGCACGTAGCCGGTGTCGGGCGCGGGTTGTTGCGGTAACCGGATCGGTAGGTAAAACCTCGGCCAAGGAAATGCTGCGCACAGCACTTCGCCTTCAGGGACGCACCCATGCCGCGGAGCAGAGTTATAACAACCATTGGGGCGTGCCCCTGACCCTGGCCCGCATGCACCGCGAGACCGACTTCGCCGTGATCGAAATCGGTATGAACGCCCCGGGCGAGATCGCGCCGCTTGCGCGGCTTGCGCAACCCCATGTTGGGCTGATCACCACGGTGGCTGAGGTGCATCTGGAGGCGTTTGGCACGATCAAGGGAATTGCGCATGAAAAGGCAGCGCTTGCCGAGGGGGTGCTGCCCGGTGGCCGGATGGTATTGAACGCCGATATACAGACGTTGCCGATCCTTGAACGCGCCGCGCGACGGAGGGGCCTGACCATCACTACCTTTGGCGCCTCGGGCGCGGCGCATGTCCAACTGCGGCAGGTTGCGCTTACTGAAACGGCGACCACGGTCCGTACCCACTTCGACGGGCACGAGGCCTTCTTCAAGGTCGGCGCACCGGGGCGGCACCTGGCGCAGAACGCCCTGGGTGTTTTGGCGGCCGTCAATGCGCTGGGCGCCGATCCGCTGCGCGGCGCGCTTGCCCTTGCAACATGGTCACCGCCGGAGGGGCGCGGCAGCCGCTGGATCGTGGATTTGGGACCGATGGGGATCGATGGCCGGATCCAGTTGATCGACGAGAGCTTTAACGCCAGTCCGGCGGCAATGTCCGCCGCGCTGGAGGTTTTCGCGCTGTCCACACCCGAAGACGGGATCGGGCGGGTAACCCGTGGCCGACGGATCGCCTTTCTTGCCGATATGCTGGAGCTCGGCCGCCGATCAGAGGCGCTACATGCTGCTCTGGCGCGGGAACCGGCCCTGGACGCAATTGACCTGGTCCATTGTGCGGGGCCCTTGATGCGCGCGCTACATGAGGCGCTGCCGCAACAGAAACAGGGGCGATGGTATCCCTCGACTGCAGCGCTTGCGGACGACGTGAGACGGCTGGTAGACGCGGGCGACGTGGCGCTTTGCAAGGGCTCAAAAGGGTCGCAGGTCGGACGGGTCGTCCAGGCCATTAAAGACCTTGGTTCCGCGCAACCCGCCGATGAACAAAGGGCCGAATAGATGTTGTACTTTCTGAGCGAACTGTCCGATGGCGGCGATATCTTCAACCTGTTTCGCTATATCACCTTTCGCGCGGGAGGCGCATTCCTGACGGCCCTGGTCTTTGGTTTCATCTTCGGAAAACCACTGATCAACTTCCTCAAGAAACGCCAGAAAACGGGGCAACCCATTCGCGAAGATGGCCCCGAAAGCCATGTGATCGCCAAAGCCGGCACGCCAACAATGGGCGGGCTTCTGATTTTGTCGGCCTTGTTGATCAGCACGCTGCTTTGGGCCCGGTTGGACAATGGCTATGTCTGGCTTGTCCTGTTCGTCACCGGCGCCTTCGGGGTGATAGGTTTCGCGGACGACTTTTCCAAAGTGACAAAGCAGGATGTGGCCGGAATTTCGGGTCGTATGCGGCTTGGCATCGGTTTTGCCATCGCGGCGCTTGCGGCGGTCTGGGCAATGTATCTGCATACCGTGGATCTGTCCGGTATGCTGGCGTTTCCGGTCTTCAAGGATGCGCTTCTCAACCTGTCATTCCTGTTTGTCCCCTTCGCCATGATCGTGATCGTCGGGGCCGCCAATGCGGTCAACATGACCGACGGGCTGGACGGGCTTGCCATCATGCCGGTGATGATTGCAGCCGGCTCATTCGGGATTATCGCCTATGTGGTCGGGCGCACGGACTTTACCGAGTACCTGGATGTGCACTACGTCGCGGGCACGGGTGAGATTACCATTTTCACCGCCGCTCTGATCGGCGGGGGTCTAGGGTTCTTGTGGTACAATGCCCCGCCCGCCGCAGTGTTCATGGGCGACACCGGAAGCCTTGCCCTGGGCGGCGCTTTGGGGGCGATTGCGGTGGCGACCAAGCACGAGATCGTGCTGGCGATCATCGGCGGGCTTTTTGTTGTCGAGGCGCTGAGCGTGATCATACAGGTGGCCTATTATAAGCGCACCAAGAAACGCATTTTTCTTATGGCGCCAATCCACCATCATTTCGAGAAGCTGGGCTGGGCCGAAAGCCAGATCGTGATCCGCTTCTGGATCATCAGTGTTATTCTGGCACTCATCGGTCTTGCGACGCTTAAACTGAGATGAGCCACATCGGGAAATCCGCGCTGGTCACCGGGGGGAACCGTGGCATCGGCCGGGCGATTGCGGCCGGGCTTACTGCCGAGGGGCTTGAGGTTACGCTTGCGGTCCGCGATCCAGAGGCGGGTGCAGCGACTGCCAAAGCGCTAGGGTGTGACTGGGTCGAGATGGATCTGACCAACCCGCGCATGTACTTCCGCGCCATGGACCGTCTGGGTGGCATCGATGTTCTGGTGAACAACGCCGGTGTTCTCCGCGATGTGTCGATGCTGGATGACCCGACCGAAATGCCGACGGCGTATATTACAATGGTGCAAGCACCGTTTGACCTGATCCGGCTGAACATCGACCATTGGCGAACAACCGGGTGGGGCCGCATCGTGAATGTATCGTCCGGCTGGGGCAGCTTTGCCGAAGGTCTTGCAGGTCCGGGCGGCTATGGGGTGGCAAAGGCCTCATTGAACGCGCTGACCAAATCGCTGCCGCGTGATTTGCCCCCCGGTGTCCTGATCAACGCGATGTGCCCGGGCTGGGTGCGGACCCGCATGGGCGGTGCAGGGGCCACCCGTAGTCCCGAGGAGGGCGCGGATACTGCGATTTGGCTGGCCACGCTGCCAGACGGCGGCCCAACCGGACGGTTCTTCCGGGACCGCCAGGAAGTACCGTGGTAGGGTCAGGTTTTTTGCCCGCACGTGCGGCCGCCCGCAAAGACCGGGGGGCGATGTGATACCTGTGCGCGGATACGACGGGCACCGTGTCGCGGTGCTGGGACTGGGGCGCTCGGGGCTGGCAGCGGCACGCGCGCTGCGCGCCGGTGGGGCCGACGTAATCTGCTGGGATGATGGGGACTGCGCGGTGGCGCGGGACGAAGGGTTCGAGATTGCCGATCTTCGCAGGGACGATGTCTGGGAGGCTGTCGTTGCACTGGTGGTCAGCCCGGGCATTCCGCACCTCTATCCCGCGCCGCATCCGGTGGTCGCTGCCGCACAGTCCCGAGGGGTTGTGGTCGACAATGATGTCGGCCTGTTCTTTCGGTCCTTCGCCACCCGGGCCTGGGACCAGATGGAGCGGATCCCTCAGGTCGTCTGTGTGACCGGTTCGAATGGCAAGTCGACGACCACGGCGCTCATCGCGCATTGCCTCTCACACGCGGGCAAGCCGGTCCAGATGGGCGGCAACATCGGGAGGGGTGTACTGGATCTGGACCCGGCCTCCGAAGGCGAGGTCGTGGTTCTGGAACTCAGCAGCTATCAGATCGAACTTGCGCGGGCGCTGGCGCCTGACATCGCCGTATTCCTGAACCTCAGCCCGGATCATCTGGACCGGCATGGGGGGATCGGTGGGTATTTTGCGGCCAAACGCCGTTTGTTTGCCGAGGGTGGGCCAGAACGGTCCATCATTGGAGTTGACCAGCCTGAAGGGCGTTTTCTGGCCGCGCAACTTCGGGAGCACGCAGAAAACGGCGATCCCGTCATCAGGATTGCCCGCAGTTTACAGCTTAAGGAGGGGTGGTCGGTGTTCGCGCGCAAGGGGTTTCTGGCCGAATGGCGACGCGGGCGTCAGGTGGCTGCGGTAGATCTGCGCCAGATCCCGCATCTGCCCGGCGGCCACAACCATCAAAATGCCTGCGCCGCCTGGGCGGTGTTGCGCGCTCTCGGCCTCGCGCCGCGGCAAATCGAAAGTGGGTTACTCACCTATCCCGGGCTGGCTCATCGCTGCCAGCCTGTCGCGACCCATGACGGTGTGACCTATGTGAACGACAGCAAAGCGACAAATGCTGATGCGGCGGAACAGGCGCTTCTCGCCTATGAACGGGTGCGTTGGATTGCGGGCGGCGTGCCTAAGGCAGGCGGCATAACACCGCTTGCACCATTGTTTGGGCGCGTTTCCAAAGCTTATCTGATCGGACAGGCGGCGGAGGAATTCGCGGCGACGCTGCAGGACACACCGCATGAGATCAGTGGGACGATGGAGGCGGCCGTCGCAGCGGCCCGTGCCGAGGCGATCCCCGGAGAGACGGTCCTGCTCGCACCTGCCTGTGCAAGCTTCGATCAATATGAGAGTTTCGAAGCCCGGGGTGATCATTTCGTTGAGTTGGTTCAGTGACTGGCGGCTGCACCTGAGGTGCGGTGCGCTATGAACGGACCCGGTGGCCCCGTGGTCCTCCCCCACTGAAGCTGCCCTCCGCTATGTTTAGGAAAACGGAGGAAACACATGACCAACACACGACCCAAGCAGGAGGAGATTGTCACGAAAAGCAGATCGATCAGTTGCTGGATCGCGTGGTTGAAGCATCCTCTCCAAGCGTCGTTAAGCGCTATGAATCCAAGATCGATGAGTTGGAACGCCAGAGGATTATCCTCGCTGAGGGTCAGGAGGGAATCGTGCCGCCAAAAGGACGGCTTGAAGACTGTATCGAACTCACCCCCAAGTCCTTGGTATTTATACGAAAATGGTAGCTATGAGCTTAATCAAACTGTGCTGAGATTGACGTTTGCGGAGCCGCTCCGGTATAGCCCTGAAGAGTGTGTCGAACTCCCGCGTTCACCTTTGTTTTCAAGGTGTTAGCAGGAATTACAGATCAGAAAAACAAGATGGTGCGCTCATCGGGAAAAAGATTGAACTCCCAGTTCGATTCCCTAACCGATGAAGAAATAACACTTTTGTTCGAAACGCTCGAACTTTGGGAATACCATCTCGTACGTTCAGACATGCCGAGTCTGGAGTGCGATGATGAGCACTTTAGA
>JBCCYF010000093.1:0-16596 GCA_039190275.1 Pseudomonadota bacterium
ACGCCCAGACACGGCCGGTTTGGCTTTCACGCTTTGGGGACGCCTGAGCAGGATGCCCGCGCAAGGGGACCGCCCCCACACCGCCCAAGAGCGCGCTTAACGCAGAGCCCGGACCAGAGGGGGTCGCGGATGCCGGCTTCACGACCTCGGGCAGGTCTTCGGTATCGGCATCCGCTGCAATGTTGAAAGAAAGGTCAAATTTTTCCGGAGCGCTCACCGCACCGAAGGTCAGCAATCCGCCCAGTACCGGCACCGACAGAATCGCCAGCCAGATCCCCCGTCTGCGGGCTGCGCCGGTCGATGACCGAGGCACATATCCGGCCTCCTCCGCCTCGGCCCGCCGGGCTTGCGCCTTCTCTTCAATTCTGCGGATCCGGTCCTGGAAATCCGCCTTCCCGTCATGTGGTCTCATCAGCAGCAACACCCTTTGGCACTGCCGGGCAATCTACGTCTAGATATGGCGATTGTATGATAAGAGCGTGGACGAAGCCGGGCTATTCACACAAACTGCTCGCGGATCAGCCGCTCCTCAAGCCCATGTCCGGGATCGAAGAGAATGCGGTGTGTAATGTCGGGGACCGTGGCGATATCAACCGAGACTACACGGCGCACCTCAAGGCTGTCCGCCGCAGCCAGCACCGGACGTTTTTCGGGCTCAATAACTTCAAACCTGACCTTGGCGCTGCTGGGAAGAAGCGCACCCCGCCAACGGCGCGGGCGGAACGCAGCCATTGCCGTGAGGGCAAGGATGTCCGCCCCGATCGGTAGGATCGGACCGTGCGCTGAGTAGTTATAGGCAGTTGAACCGGCGGGGGTGCAGAGCAGCGCGCCATCGCAGACCAATTCTGCCATACGCTCGCGGTCATCTACGATGATCCGCAACTTGGCAGCTTGCGGCCCGGCGCGCAGCAAGCTGACCTCATTGATCGCAAGGGCAGACTCAGTACCGCCCCCCTGCGTGCGCGCCTGCATCCTCAACGGATTGACCTCCGCAAGCTCGGCCGCGGCAAGACGGGCCAGCAGGTCATCCTCGGCATAGGTGTTCATCAGAAATCCTACCGTGCCCCGGTTCATGCCATAGACCGGAAGGCCAAGCGGCTGATGGTCGTGCAGGATAGAGAGGACGAAGCCGTCTCCGCCCAGCGCGACGATTACATCTGCCGACTCCGGCGGCACGTCACCGTACCGCGCCGACAACGCTACCCGCGCCTCCTGTGCCAGCCGCGCGGATGAAGCGACGAAGCTGATTTTCTCGAAGCTCATCGGCCGCCCCTCCCTCCGACCGCCAATTTTTTCTCACCATAGGCTGCGTGACGGACACCGCAAGCCCGGCAACACGCATTGCGCTTTCCTCCGGACGTACGCTGGGCTATGTGCATTCCACAGCACCAGAACAGAGGGCACCGCGAGATGAAAGATCTGACTCTGAACGACAGTTTTTTCACCGATGAGCTGAGCGCAAGCGACCCGGAGTTGTTCGCCAGCATTTCGCAGGAACTGACACGCCAGCGGGACGAGATCGAGCTTATCGCATCTGAAAACATCGTCAGTCGCGCGGTGTTGCAGGCTCAGGGTTCGGTGATGACCAACAAATATGCCGAAGGCTATCCCCGGCGCCGGTATTATGGCGGCTGCCAATATGTGGATATCGCCGAAGATTTGGCCATCGAGCGCGCCTGCCAACTGTTTAAGTGTTCATATGCCAATGTGCAGCCGAATTCCGGTTCGCAGGCCAATCAGGCGGTGTTCCTGGCGCTGTTGAAACCCGGTGACACCTATCTGGCGATGGATCTGGCATCCGGCGGACATCTGACCCACGGCGCACCGCCGAATGTATCGGGCAAATGGTTCAACGCCATCCACTATGGCGTCCGCAAGGATACGCTTGATATCGACTACGATCAGCTTGAAGCCTTGGCCCTGGAGCACAAGCCGAAACTGATCCTCGCTGGCGGATCGGCTATTCCCCGGATCATTGACATCAAGCGCTTCCGCGCAATTGCCGACAAGGTTGGGGCCTGGTTGATGGCGGACATGGCGCATTTCGCCGGACTGATTGCGGGCGGTGTGTACCCGAACCCAATGGACGACGTGGATGTCCTGACCTCGACCACCCACAAGACCCTGCGCGGCCCCCGCGGCGGCCTGATCCTGACTAATGACGAAGCGCTGGCCAAGAAGTTCAACTCCGCTGTGTTCCCGGGTCTTCAGGGCGGGCCGCTGATGCATGTGATCGCGGCAAAGGCCGTTGCCTTCGGTGAGGCATTGCAGCCCGGATTTGCGTCCTATCAGACGCAGGTGGTGCGCAACGCGCAATCGCTTGCTCAGGCGTTGATGGATGGCGGGCTGGCGATCACCACCGGCGGGACGGATACCCATGTTATGCTGGTCGACCTGCGCCCCAAGGGCGTCACGGGTGTCGCTACGGAAAAAGCGCTGGGCCGCGCCCATATCACCTGCAACAAAAACGGTATTCCCTTTGACACTGAGAAGTTTACGATCACCTCAGGTATCCGACTGGGCACGCCCGCCGGCACGACCCGCGGATTTGGGTCCGAAGAATTCGCAGAGATCGGGCAGCTGATTGTTGAGGTCGTGGACGGGCTGGGCGCGAACGGCGGCGAGGGAAATGCCGAAGTGGAGGCGAGAGTGCGCGCCAAGGTAAAAACCCTCTGCGACCGCTTTCCGATCTATCAGGATATGTGAATTCGGAACGTCCAGGCGGTCGCAGGTCAGCGATCAGCACTTTGCCACGGAAACGCGCCGCTTCGGGGCGGCGGTGCGGAGTATGGGTCGACATCTGTCCGCATTTGCCAAGGTGGCATCAGACCCGGTGCGCTCCGAAATTTCGTCTCAGGTCATGCCATATCGCATGGTGGTGTTGCGGTTGGCGCGGCAGAGTCGCGAACTCAATCAGGAAGGTGTCGCTGTGCAACCGGTAGTACATCGATTGCTCGGCCTCGTTCGGTCCTGACCATCCAAAGCGCGCAGCCATCAAATCGCCTTCCTGCAGACGCGCCGCCTGAACCTGCGCAAGGGCATTCGGAAGATGGTCCTGAGTATAGATTTCCAACAAACGCAGGATCCGGTCGATCTGCGCTTCAGGCAGATCGCCGATTGGAACTCCCGCCGGCGCCCCGAGCCCGCCCTCGCGACCGGCAGTCGCCAAGATGTTCCCGAAGGAGTCGGCCCGCAGCAGTGCCGCATCTTTGTGCTGCTCCGAAAGATCGGCATAGAGCGACCGACCCATGGCTTCCTCGTCGGGGAGGACAATCAGTCCCCGGTGCGGACCGGAGGGTACCGTATTGGGTTCGGACGAAAAGGAGGACGGCGTCACGGAAATGATGTTGTCGCCAACAAGGGTATAGCTGAGCGAGAGGTGATGGCCCTCAAAACGCCAGCCCCAGGGCGCGGTGTCAGAGGGCGCGTCAAAGATCGCCAGCGAAAACCTTTCGCGGTTCCGGTCGGGGCTGCCTTTGTTCCACTCGTCACGCAGAATATCCTGTTGCAACATGATGTTGAGCGCAGTTTCCAGACCCTCGCGGCTGAGCCCGGAGGCGAGCAAATCCAGCGCCGCGTCCTTTTGCGGATCTGACATCCGTTCGAGGGGGAGCCCTGGCGCGGTCCGGGAACCGTGCATGAAACTCCAGTTCCGGCGCAGCGGTGCCGCAAAACCGTGGAGCGCCGCCTGCCGCTGATCACCGTCCAAACTATTGATCCAGCTTAGCGCTCTGGCGCGCATCCCTGCCCCATCTGCCCGGACGGGCCCGGATGATCCTATGGCCCCCAATGCAAATGCACCCGTCAAAACAGTGCGGCGATCAACCATAACATCCCCTTCTCGTGAACACTCTGAAGATGCAGCTGCGCAACCGGGCGTTCACCTGACAAACCTGTGTCGGGTCGGCGATATCGCCCTCTGCTCTCCGTTTGGCCTATCGTCCGAGGACAGGTTTGCGGCGTTTTACAAGGCCACCCCGGGCTTTCGGTATCAGGACCGAATAATCGCCTTCCTCCGCTGCCGCGCGCATCGTCGCCAGATACAGCTCCCGCGTTGCAAGTTCGCTGTCTTTGGGCAAGGCGCCACCATCCAGCATACGCCCGGCCCGCACCCTGAACGAGTGATCGGCCTTGTTGATGACTTCGTGGAACAGTGTCACATCGCGCAAGGTTGGATGCAACGCATCGAACAGATAGAACAGCACAGAATTGCGCGCGGTGATGTGCATCGGCACAACCGGCAGCTTGTATTTACGTGCAAGCATGGCCGCCGACGGCAGCCAGGGCCGTTCATAGAGCTTCAAACCACGCCGTTTGGCCAGACGGCCGGAGGGGAACAAAACAGCAAGGCGATTTTGCTTAAAGGCTTGGGCAGCATAGGTCAGCGTTTCGCGGTTGGATCCATGACTTCGCTTTTCTGGTCGCCATTCCACCGGGGCAATCATCCGGTCCAGTTGCGGCATCACCCGTATCGCATCGCGGTTGGCGAAGAAGAACAGATCCGGGCGCCGTTTACGCAATACCGACCACAGTATTATACCATCCGCTATGCCGGTCGGGTGATTACACACCACAATTGCTGGGCCCTCGGCAGGGATCCGGTCGACCCCGTCAACCTCCAGGTTGCGCGCAATCATTCCGGCCAACGTATCCATGAGCACGTCATAAGGCATATGTTCGATGCTCTGACCGATCTCGATCGTGCGGTCATATCCCAGCATCAAATGAAGCAGCCCGCGGGCCGCACGTATATGCGCACCCGAGCGATAAAGCCAAGGTGCCCGTTCGGCTATCAATGGATCGACACGCTCTCTCATAACCCGCCCCAAGGTCGTGATCTTTGGCGAACCGACACCAAAAGGTCTGACCGCCGCAACAGATTATAGCAGAGGCGTATGACTCAAAAAAGACCGAACCGACCTATGCGATCGGCACGGCGTAAAAAGGCTGAGTGAGGAAAGTGTCTTCCAGCGGCTCGGGCACGGATTTGCGGAATGCCGCCCGCCCCGCCAGACGTGTATGATAGGCGCTTACCGCAGGAAACGCCTCCAGATCAGCAAAGAACCGCGCGAAGTGCACGGACCAGCCAATTCCGGTGTCCACTGCCGAGAACCCACCCGGCAGCAGATAATCCTGCTTTTCCAGCTTGTGTTGCAGCACCCCAAGCGTCTTTTCCAGCCGCTTGGCTTCCAGTTTCATCACAATAGCGGGTCGCACTTCGGGAGGTTGGATCATGATATGGGCCTGCGTGAGTGCAGCAAGATGTTGTCCCATCGTCTCGGCGAAGTGCAGCCATTGCAACCATTCGGCGCGATCAACGTGGCCGGGCCAGCGCCACAGCATACCGGGGTCATACTGCTCGCAGAGGTATTCGCAGATCGCGCCACTTTCTGAGATTCGAATGCGTGCCTCTGGCGGCCCGTCCTCAAGCAGCGGCACCCGGCCGAGCGGTGCGATTTCAAGGTAGTCGGGCGCACGCAGAGCTGGGCCAAAGGCATGCGGCACCACCTCGAACGGCACACCGATCTCATGAAGAAGCCACAGGCTCCGCACTGAGCGGGTCATCGGACTGTGGTGCAATACCAGCGTCACGCCGGGACATCCACCTGTCTTGCCCCAACCGCGCGAAGCGCCATTGCGACATAAACCTGCTCGATGCGCTCGGGCGACAAACGGCCACCGTCCCGGTACCACGTGGTGACACCGGTCAACAGCGCGATCAAGCCAAGAGTGCTGATGCGTGCGTCCAGAAGGTGAAACGTTCCCCGGGCGGCACCTTCATGCAGAATGTCCTCAAGCTGGGTCTCGTAAAGGCGGCGCAGCCGCTCGATCTTGGAGAAGTTTTCCGGGCTCAGGCTGCGCAGTTCCATATATGCAATGAATACTGCGTCGGCGCGGGTCAGATGGTGACGCACGTGAAAGCGGACAAATTCGCTCAACCGCGCGACCGGTTCGGTCACACCGCTGCGGGCGCGATCCCATTCCGAGAGCAGATCCTCAAGATGGTCGATCATCAGGTCGGACAGAAGGCTCTGCTTATCAGGCGTGTAGAGGTAAAGCGCGCCCACCTGCACGCCAACCCGCTGTGCAATCTGCCGCATCGACACCGCCGCATATCCATGCGCGGCAAACAGGGTGGTCGCGGCAGCGCGGATGTCGCGCGCAGTCTGTTCGCCGTTGGATCCGGACTTTCGTGCCATGCCGCAATCTATTGAACGGGTGTTCATTTCACAAGGCCGTCTACCCACATGCTGTGAGGACGAGGCATCGCCCGTAGGCGTCGGCTTTTCGATGATTGGTCCCCGCTCCAGTCCAAGATTTGCCGCATGCCTGGAGCGGAGGTTTCGACCGGGGATCGCAAGGGAACCGGAATTCGAGCGGTACGCGACGAAGGCGCCGGATCCGCCTAATGATCTGAAAGCGGTGCCGCTATAATATCGGCCTTTCTCTGACGGGGCGATAAGCAGTCTCGGTACGTTGTTCGGGTATAGTTTTTCCTGACCAATAATGCCCCGCCTTGTCAGTCGGCCAAGCCCCACAAAACTTTTCTCGTGCATTGTCCTTTCGAGCGTGTCCGGAACGTCATGTGGATGAAGAGGCACGGTGCACTTCGTCCAACACAGGAGATAAAGCAATGATGAAACCCCTACTTAAGGCGGACGCTCATCTTTATTGTATGCCTCAAACGCCGATCTGAGCGATGCGTCGGCTTGGCTGCTTTCCTGCGGAGCGGCGTTTCAGATATGTCCCGGCCCTACGCGAGCCGATCACGAAGACCCGCGCGTTTGGCTTCGAGGTACCTACGCAGCGGTGGTTCAACCGTTAAGGAAATGGCGCGCTCATAGGCAGCGGCGGCCTCATGCGTCTTGCCCAATTCGCTGAGCAGGTATGCGCGCGTGGCTTCCGCAGGGCCAAACGCCGCGCGCACATTTTCATCGATCTGATACAGCGTGTTCAGTCCGTCCTCGGGCCCGACGGCCTTACCCAGGGAAGCGGCGAAACCGACCGAAGCCCCGATTGTTGGCGCGACATGAGAAAGGCCATAGTGAAGATGAACAAGTGCATTCCAATCGGTTGCGCCCGTGCTCGCCCGATCCGCGTGAACGGCTTGAATGGCTGCTTCCAGTTGGAAGCGCCCAAAGCCTTTCTGAGCCTTGGCCCGTGTCAGATAGGCCCCTGCCCGGAGCATCAGATCGCGGTCCCATTTTGCGGTGTCCTGATCCTCAAGGGGCACAAACTCGCCGCCCTGCACTCGCGCGTCTTTTCGAGACAGGGTATAGGCAATCAATGCGGCAAGCCCGAGAACCTCGGCCCTATCGGGCATAAGGTCCGCAAGCAGGGATGCCAGGTAAAAGGCCTCTTCCGCAAGGGTGTCTTCGCCCAGCCAATCCCGAGAGAATGCGCCATAAATTGCCTCTAGCACGGCCGCGAGGCGAGAGGACAACTCAGCCTCCTCGGGCACCTGGAACGCAACGCCCGCGTCGCGGATCTTTTTCTTTGCGCGGACCAGACGCTTTGCCATCGTACTTGACGGTAAGAGATAGGCTTGTGCGATGACCTCGGCTCTAAGTCCCAAAACGGTTTGAAGCATAAGGGGCGTGTGTATGCGGGCGTCGATGGCAGGATGCGCACAGACAAACATGAGCTTGAGCCGATCATCCGGAAGGTCTTTGGGGGCGGCATCGGGTTGGGCAAGCCCAGACACCTCGTCACGATACTCCACGCGCGCATCTCGGCGCTTTATGTCGATCAAGCGGTTGCGTGCAACCGTCAAAAGCCAGGCTTCCGGGTTCTTTGGGCTCTCTTTGGGCCAGTGTATAAGCGCCTTGGCAAAGGCATCCGAGAGGGCGTCCTCTGCGGCCAGAATATCACCGGTACGGCTCGCAAGGATTGCCAACAAACGTCCGTATGAGGCGCGCATGACCTCTGTCACGCGCGCATTTGTCGTCACTACGCCTCCATGGCTGAGGGTCGGATTTCGACGGCGCCATACTTCGCCATTGGGCATTTCTTGGCCCATGTGATGGCGGTGTCCAAATCGGGGACCTCAATTGTCATGTAACCGCCGAGCGCTTCTTTGGTCTCTGCGAACGGTCCGTCCTGGATACGATCACCGCCATCGGAAACGGTGGTCGCTGCGCTCACCGGTTGCAGCCAATCTGTACCAACAAGTACGCCAGCCTCCTTGAGTGCCCCGATATAGGCTCCAAACAGTCCTTTCAATTGGCCAAGCTCTTCGGGGGGCACGTTCGCAAAGTCTTCCGGCCGCGAATAGGTCAGGAATGTATAACGCATTTTAGTTCTCCAGTTTTCGAAAGCATTGGCGCTTTCAAACACAAGACGAACTATGGCACGCCCAAAGGACATGAGCGGGAAAAAAAACTTGTTCTTGGGGCTAAACATGCTGCGCAATCGCATGTCCACTTTTTGAAGGTCAGTCAGGCCTGTGTACGCGGCACCGTTCAGCAAACGCCCGCGACGACACCGCGCTGCCCGGGAATTTAGTTGGGGGAGACATCGGGACTCTCGCGACGTCGCATCGTCTTGAGCGCAATGCTCTAGGCAGTGTCGCTTGCAATCAGCGGCAGAATAGAACCTTCGCAGGCTACGTTTGCCAAGGCTCAAAACATAATGGGCCGTCATCCTCGCCACACAGTACCTACGCCAGACCGAAGCTACCGCCTGTCGAACCGCACTTTGACGTACCGCCCTGGGGCCGGTTCGGCATCCTCCCGCCCCGCTGCCGGGATGCGCGCCTTCACCTTGCGCCCCGATTGCGCGGCAAGCCACGCATCCCAATCCGGCCACCAGCTGCCCTCGACTTCCTCCGCATCCCTCAGCCAGGCTCCAATGTCCTTGGGCGACAGATCCTCATTGGTCCAATACTGGTACTTTCCGGCCGCCGGAGGGTTCACGACACCGGCAATATGGCCCGAACCGGACAGAACGAACCGCACCTTGGCGCCGGTCATCTGCCGGGCGCCGCGATAGACCGATGGCGCGGGCGCGATATGGTCCTCTTTGGTTGCCACATGGTAGACTGGCCCCTTTATGTCCGCCAAGGTGATCGGCGTACCCAGAACCGAGAGTGTACCGCCGGTAAGCGCATTCTGTTCGTAAAAACTCTCAAGATAAAAATGATGGACCTTTGCCGGCATCGAGGTGGAATCCGCGTTCCAGTACAATAGATCGAAGGGGAACGGATCCTTACCCAGCATGTAGTTGTTCACGACATAGGACCATATAAGGTCGTTCGACCGCAGCATGTTGAAAGCCGAGGCCATTTTCTGTGCCGGTAGAAACCCCTGCTCCATCTCATCGTCGACCGCCTTGATCGTATGGTCGTCGACGAAAACCTGAAGCTCCCCCGCATCGGCGAAATCCAGTTGCGCTGTAAAATACGTGGCGCTGGCGATCCGTTTGTCACCGGTTTTGCCAAGATACGCCATCAGTGTCCCGGTCAGGGTACCCCCGATGCAATATGACGCGACATGCAATGACTTCTGCCGGGTGCATTCAAGGGCTGCATCGATGGCCGCGCTTGCCCCTTTTGTCAGATAACTGTCCCAGGTTTCGTCCTTCTGGCGTTCGTCCGGATTGACCCACGAAATCATGAAGACGGTATACCCCTGCCCGACCAACCATTTCACCATGGATTTCTTTTGATTCAGATCCAGGATGTAGAACTTGTTGATCCACGGCGGGATAAACAGGATGGGCTTTGCGTAGACAGTCTCGGTGGTGGGCGCATATTGAATGAGCTGCAGGATTTTGTTTTCAAAGACCACCTTGCCTGGCGTGACCGCCATATCCCGCCCGACTTCAAAGGCATCCATATCCGTCTGGCGGATCAAAAGCTGGCCCTTGCCACGCTCCAGATCGCTCAACATCATCTTCAAACCGCGCACCAGGTTCCCGCCACGCTGAACTGCCGTCGCCTCAAGCACCTCGGGGTTCAGCGCAAAGAAATTGGCCGGGTTCATCGCCTCGACGAAGTTGCGGGTATAGAACTCTGCCTTTTTGCGGTCGCGCGGGTCCATTTCACCGACCGTGTGCACCGTGTGGTTGATCCATCCCGACGTCAGCAGATAGCTTTCCTTGAGGTAGTCGAACAACGCGTTCTCGGACCAGTCCTTATGCGCAAAACGCTTGCCGGCCTGGGCCCTGTGCGGCAACTCGGGCAGCGCTTGATCCTTAGCGCCCATCCATCGCAATGACGCTGCCTGCCAGAGTGCGGCCTGCGACGCCCAAAGCTGCAGCGTCGCGTCCGCAATGTCCTTTGGGTTTTCGTACATCGCCTTTCCCAGCGCCAACCAGGCAGGCATGGTGTTTAGCGGATCCGCGTTTCGCGGCAATCCATCTTCAGCCTGGGCAGACAGAAACAGCGACCATATCTTCTGGCTGATCTCCACCACCTCGGCCATGTTTGCAGCCGCTTCGGAGCTTTGCTCGACCAGCGTCGGATCGTCGTCCTGTGCCATGCGCCCCTCCCTACATTGCGTGCCCTGGCCCAAGGGTATACTCTATCGCGGAAGCAGGAAGTCGTTGCATCCCATGCGCCCCACCCGATCCACCTTAGCGAGACTGGACCGCAAGGTCACGCCTCTGCTGTGCGCCATCGTTCTGGCCGGTTGCGGGCTGACGCCGCCAGACACCGGATACGAGCCGTCCCCCTTGGCGCGTCAGGCAAGCTTTCCGGTTTTATTGGCACAAGACGCGGTCGATGGGCTGGCACGGGACCGCACGCCAACCGACACACCCGATGCCACGCCGACAGCCACGCTGGACGGTCGGATCGCCGCGCTGCGGGCCCGCGCAGCAGCACTTAACGCGCCGGTTCTTGATGCATCCGAGCAAACGAGGCTCACCGACGCACCGAAGGACTGAGGGCTCTGGGCAAGGCCGGATCGCACCAGTATGGTGGTGACCGAATTTGCAACGGATCGAACCCATGGCCGAAGAATTCTACCGTATCAAGCGTCTGCCGCCGTATGTCTTTGCCGAGGTCAATCGATTGAAGGCCGAATACCGGTCCGCCGGTATGGACATCATCGACTTCGGCATGGGCAATCCCGACATGGACACCCCCAATCACATCGTCGAAAAACTCTGTGAGACGGTCCAGAAACCCCGTACCCACCGGTATTCGGCCTCACGCGGGATCGCCGGATTGCGGCGCGCGCAGGCGAGCTACTATGCACGGCGTTTCGGGGTGACGCTGGACCCCGAAACAGAAGTGATCGCTACCCTCGGTTCGAAGGAGGGGCTTGCCAACCTTGCAATGGCGATCACGGCGCCGGGGGATGTTATGCTCGTCCCGAACCCGTCCTATCCGATCCATCCCTATGGCTTCATGATCGCCGGCGGAACGCTGCGGCACATCCAAACGCTTGAGGCCAATGGAACCTTCGACCCCGACGCCTACATGCGCGCGCTTGATCGGGCGGTCCTGCATTCGGTGCCTAAGCCGGTCGCTCTGGTGGTCAATTTTCCGTCGAACCCAACCGCCCAGCTGGCCGATCTGGATTTTTACGAAGAGCTGATCCGGTTCGCGCGCAAACACGCGCTTTGGGTGCTGTCGGACCTCGCGTATGCGGAGATCTATTTTGACGGCAACCCGCCACCGTCAGTACTTCAGGTCCCGGGCGCAATGGACATCGCCGTCGAGTTTACGTCGCTGTCCAAAACCTACGCCATGCCGGGATGGCGGATGGGATTTGCGGTCGGCAATCAACGGCTTATCGCGGCGCTGACCCGAATAAAATCCTACCTCGACTACGGGGCCTTCACGCCGGTTCAGGTCGCCGCCGCCGCAGCACTGAACGGCCCGCAGGACTGCGTTGACGAGATCCGCGGCATCTATAAAAGCCGCCGGGACACGCTGGTGGACGCCATGGGTCGCGCCGGCTGGGACATCCCGCCACCCCCGGCGACGATGTTCGCCTGGGCCCCGATCCCCGAAGCCTATCGCGATATGGGCTCGATGGCCTTCTCGAAAATGCTGCTGAAGGAGGCCGAGGTCGCCGTGTCGCCCGGCATCGGGTTCGGCGAATATGGCGAAGGGTATGTCCGCATCGGCCTGGTCGAAAACGAACAACGCATCCGACAGGCTGCACGCAGTATTCGGCAGGTGTTGGCGGTACCACAGGACATGCAAGCCCGGTATGGCACAACCGGCTAATCGGGCCTTGCTCCGACGTGACGATCTGACGTAAGCCCCAGACGGAATTGCTTGAATTCAGGAAGGCCGCGCATGACCCAACCGCTTCGCATTGCCCTTGCCGGGCTGGGCACCGTTGGGGTCGGCCTGGTCCGCATCCTGCAGAACCAGGCCGACCTGGTGGGCGCGCGCGCCGGACGCGAGATTGTGTTGACCGCCGTTTCCGCCCGTTCGCGCAGCCGGGACCGGGGCGTGGATCTCAGCGCATATGAGTGGGAGGACGATCCGGTTGCCCTGGCACGCCGGGAAGATGTCGACGTTCTGGTCGAGGTAATGGGCGGGGAGGATGGCCCAGCCAAAGCCGCGACGGAGGTTGCCCTTGCAAACGGCCTGTCGGTCGTTACCGCCAACAAGGCGATGATGGCCCGCCACGGGACGGCGCTTGCCCAGTCGGCGGAAATGAACGGCGTCCAGTTGCGTTTCGAAGCCGGTGTGGCTGGCGGAATTCCAGTGGTCAAAGCACTGACCGAGGGGATGGCCGCCAACGTCATGACCCGCGTGCTTGGCGTGATGAACGGAACCTGCAACTACATCCTGACCGAGATGGAACGCACCGGTGGCGACTATGCCGACATCCTGGCCGACGCACAGCGCCTGGGATACGCCGAAGCGGACCCAAGTTTTGATGTGGGCGGCGCGGATGCTGCGCAGAAACTGGCCCTTTTGGCCGCGACGGCATTTGGCACACAGGTCGATTACGAGGGCATTGAGCTTGAGGGGATTGAGCAGGTAACGCTGACCGATATCCGATATGCCATCGATCTGGGGTTCCGGATCAAACTGTTGGGCGTCGCCAGCCGGACCGACACCGGGGTGGAACAACGCATGCAACCCTGTCTTGTTCCGACCAATTCGGCGTTGGGTCAGCTTGAAAGCGTTTCGAACATGATCGTGCTGGAGGGCAAAGGCATCGGACAGACGGTGTATCAGGGGCCCGGCGCCGGCGAGGGGCCGACCGCGTCGGCGGTCATGGCGGACATCATCGACATCGCACGTGGTGCCGTGGTTCCCACGTTCGGTGTCCCGGTCCGGACCCTTGCGACGCCGGTGCACGCCACCGTGCAGACACCGGCGCCGTACTATTTGCGTTTGTCGCTGGCGGACCGGCCCGGCGCGCTGGCACGCGTGGCCGACGCACTGGGGCAGGCCAATATCTCGATCGACCGTATGCGCCAGACACAGCATGACCACCATGCCGCCCCTGTTTTGATCGTCACCCACGCGTGCCAGCGCGCCGCTCTGGACAAAGCCCTAAAGGCCATCAATGCGCTTGATGTGGCCAAAGCAACGCCGGTGGCCTATCGAATTGAACCGCTCTAAGCTCCAAAGCCCTTTGGGACGTGACCCGCAGGGGTAAGCTATGGCAAGCCATCTCCCGTAACCAATACCTTGAAAGACGGAGTTTCCCCAATGCCCGACGCGCAGACCTTTGCCGACCGAATGCTCTCCCTTGGACTTGCACGCGTGTCCGAGGCAGCGGCAATCGCCTCGGCACAATTGATCGGCTCAGGCGATGAAAAGGCGGCAGACCAGGCGGCCGTGGATGCGATGCGGACGCAGCTCAATATGCTGGATATCAAAGGTGTCGTCGTCATCGGTGAGGGCGAGCGGGACGAGGCTCCGATGCTGTACATCGGCGAGGAGGTTGGCACTGGGCAGGGTCCGGGCATGGATATCGCGCTCGACCCGCTTGAAGGGACAACGCTGACCGCCAAAGACATGCCCAACGCTCTGGCCGTGATCGCGATGGGCCCGCGCGGCTCAATGTTACATGCGCCTGACGTCTACATGGATAAACTCGCGATCGGACCAGGCTTTCCGCAGGGGCTGGTAAACCTCGACATGACCCCGACCGAGCGGGTCGAACGGCTGGCCAGGTACAAGGGGTGTAAACCCACCGACATCATGTGCTGCGTGCTGGAACGTCCACGGCACTCGGAGATGGTCGAGGAGCTCCGCTCGACAGGCGCCCGGATCCGGCTGATCACCGACGGGGATGTGGCAGGGGCCATGCATACCGCCGAAGCGGCCAAGACCGGCATCGATATGTACATGGGTGCAGGTGGCGCGCCCGAAGGGGTGCTGGCCGCCGCGGCGCTTAAATGCATGGGCGGCCAGATCCAGGGGCGGCTGCTGTTCCGCAACGATGATGAGCGTGCGCGGGCCGAGAAAGCCGGTGTCACCGATTTCGACCGGATCTACACACGCGATGACATGGTCACACAGGACGTCATCTTTGCCGCGACGGGTGTCACCGACGGCTCGCTTGTCCACGGTGCGCGGCGGGACGGCGACTACCTTGAGACCGAAACGATCCTGATGCGGTCAAAGACCGGCTCAGTCCGGCGGCTGCACTACCGACTTAAGAACTTCTAGGACGTGCTGGCAGCCCCAGGTTCACAGCTCGCTCCTGCTTTCCTAGGCGTTGCAGCCTCGGTCACAGGGCGCCGCTGGGTTGGGCCCCAGGACAACGACCTGCGCGCAGCGGCAGCGCTGGTGCAGCAAGCGGCGCTAAGCCCACCGGTTGCGCTGGTTCTGGCGCGGGCTGGCGTGCACGCCGATGGCGTTGATGATTATCTTAACCCCACGCTGCGCAATCAGATGCCCGACCCATCGCACCTGCTGGATATGGATCGGGCGACCGAGGTGGTTCTCGATCACCTCGACAAGGGCAGCAGAATTGCTGTTTTTGGCGACTATGACGTGGACGGCGCCGCATCGGCCGCCCTTTTGCACGAATGGTTTGTGGCGCTTGATGTGCGCCCTACCTTGTACATTCCCGACCGGATCGACGAGGGCTATGGGCCGAACGACGCGGCCATGCAGTCCCTTGCGGACAGGCATGAGCTTATTATTTGCGTCGACTGCGGGACGCTGTCCCACCAGCCAATCGCGACGGCAAAGGCCCGGGGCGCGGATGTTATTGTGCTGGATCATCATCTGGGGGCCGAGACTCTGCCTGCGGCGACTGCCGTGGTGAACCCGAACCGCCAGGATGAGCGTTCGGAATTCAGCTACTTATGTGCCGCCGGTGTGGTGTTTCTGTTGCTGGTGTCACTGAACCGCGCCCGGCGATCAAAGGGCGCGTCAGAACCCCCGCTGATCCCAATGCTCGATCTGGTGGCGCTCGCGACGGTCGCCGATGTGGCACCTTTGGTGGGACTGAACCGTGCGCTGGTAAAACAGGGGCTGGCGGTTATGGCACGACGCGCGCGCCCGGGTCTGGTGGCATTGTCTGACACCGCCGGTTTGCGCAGCGCACCGGCGGCTTATCATCTGGGCTTTCTTCTGGGACCACGGATAAACGCAGGCGGCCGGGTTGGGCAAGCCGATCTTGGGACGCGGCTGCTGACATGCAACGACCCGGCCGAGGCAGCTGCCCTCGCAGAAAAACTGGATCAGCTCAACACCCAGCGCAGGGCGATCGAGGCGGAGGTGCAGACTGAAGCCCTAGCGCAGGCTGAGGCACGAAGCGTTGAGGCCCCCCTGGTCTGGGCTGCGGGTGAGCGCTGGCATCCCGGTGTGGTCGGCATCGTCGCAGCGCGCCTGAAGGAAGCGTTCAACCGCCCGGCGGTTGTCATCGGGCTCGACGGGGACGAGGGCAAAGGGTCGGGCAGATCAATCAGCGGGGTCGACCTTGGGGCGGCGGTAGCGACCTGCGCGTCGGAGGGGCACCTGGTCAAGGGCGGCGGGCATCGGATGGCGGCCGGTCTAACGGTCCGGCGCGCGCAGATTGATACCGCCATGGCGCGTTTGTCCGATCTGCTTGACCGGCAGGGCGCCGGCCGAAGCCAGTCAGCGGATCTAAAGATTGATGGTGTTTTATCTGCCGCTGCGGCAACCCCGGACCTGATTGAAATGCTGGAGCGGGCCGGACCCTTTGGCGCAGCCGCGCCGCAGCCGCGTTTCGCGTTCAGCCGGATGCGCGTCCGTTTCGCCAAGCGCGTCGGCGAGAACCACCTTTCCGCAACCTTCGACGACGGAGCGGACCGCCTCTCTGCGATCGCCTTTCGCGCCGCCGACGGTCCGCTTGCGCCGATCCTGAACTCCACGAGTGGACAGCTTTTGCATATTGCAGGAAAGCTTGAAGTGGATGACTGGCGCGGTCAGCGCAAGGCGAAGCTGAGGGTCGAAGACATCGCGGTCGTCGACAACTGACAACCGGCGCATTTTTTGACACGCCTCGGGAAAAGGCGCTTGATCATACAGTCCGAACCCAGTAGCTAGATCGCCACGTAAAGTGAGCGCCCATCGTCTAGTGGTCTAGGACGCCGCCCTTTCACGGCGGAAACACGGGTTCGAGTCCCGTTGGGCGTGCCACCCCAATAGTAAGCGTTTCTCTTTTTGAAGCAGAATGTGAATTCTGTCTTACGGTC
>JBCCYF010000094.1:0-16515 GCA_039190275.1 Pseudomonadota bacterium
CCGTCAATCTCGTCATACGCCTTGAAATCCCCAAACTGCTTGGTAATCGCAGCCGTCAGCGTCGTCTTGCCGTGATCAACGTGACCTATCGTTCCGATGTTCACATGCGGCTTGTTACGCTCAAACTTTTCCTTTGCCATGCGCCTTGTCCTTACACCTTGTCGCGCCCCGTGACCGGGGCGTTGGATTTCGATGCGCGCGATGTAGTGTGCGCGCGCGCGAAAAACAACAGCAAACTGCCGCGGGCTGCCGCATCCGAAAACGCCACGTCATGTCGGAAACCGATGCGCGGTCAGGCAGTCAGCCGTCTAGGCTTGACCCACGCTTGAGAAGGCCCGCAGAGCGATGCGCATGATCATCTCTTTCACCGCCCTTTTCGTTTCGGTGGCATTGCTGCAACTCAGCTCGGGCGCCATCGGTCCATTGGATGTTCTGTCAGGGCTACAGGAGGGGTTCACCACCACCCAGGTCGGCACCCTGGGATCGGCTCACTTCGCCGGTTTCTTCGTCGGCTGCTGGTGGGCACCGCGGTTGATGGGCGGTGTTGGCCACAACCGCGCTTTCGCCGCATTCGCAGCCCTTGGTGTGATCGGCGCGCTTGGACATACGCTGTTCATTGACCCACTTGGCTGGGCCGCACTGCGCCTGATGACCGGGCTGTCGATTGCGGGCTGTTACACGGTGGTCGAGGCTTGGCTGCAAGCCAAGGTCACAAACCAGACCCGGGGGCGGGTCTTGGGGGTCTATCGGCTGGTCGACCAAGGTGCCGCACTGGTCGCCCAGCTCATGATCGGTGTGCTCGAACCCGCATCCTACGTGTCCTACAACATCCTTGCCATCCTATGCTGTGCCAGCGTTCTTCCACTGATGCTTACCAAAACACGGGCGCCCACTGCCGAAAAAGCGCCCCGGCTGCGCCCTTGGAAAGTTCTCAAGCTCTCCCCGCTGGCCGCGGCCGGTGTCATCGTGGCGGGCGTGACCACCCCGGCCTTCCGCATGGTAGGGCCGATTTACGGGCAGGAGGTCGGTTTGCGCGCCGACCAAATAGGCCTCTTCCTTGCTGCCGCCGTGCTGGGCGGCGCTCTGGCGCAAGTCCCTGCCGGATGGCTGGCCGACCGCTTCGACCGGCGCCACGTGCTGATCGGGGTCTCGGTCGCCGCAGCCGTGGTCTCTACCGGCATCACACTTCTGGGACCCGGCTCACAAACCCTGATATTCGCGGCCAGTTTTCTGTTTGGCCTTGTATCCCTCCCCGTCTTTTCGATCTCCGCCGCGCATGCCAATGACTTCGCCACGCCCGAACAGGCGGTCGAGGTGTCGGCTGGCCTGATGTTCCTCTACGGCCTGGGCGCCATCGCGGCCCCGCTGCTTGGATCCGCCCTCATCGCGCACTTCGGACCGGGCAGCCTTTTTGCGATGATCACTGCCGCCCATCTGGCCCTGATCGCCTTCGGCGTGATCCGCATGCGGGTCCGCGCCACGTCCGCGACACGCACACGCTACAGCTATGTCCCCCGTACCAGTTTCCTCGTCGGCCGCCTGCTGGGCCGTCGCCGCTGATCCTGAACGAACACACGCGCCAGGCGCCGGCGCCGGGGCACCCGCCCCGGCTTATGGACTTGCCCCGGCACGGGGCTCGACCAGGTAGCCCGTCCTGCCGGTTGCCGCACCGGGAATGATCCCGTATGGAGAACGCCGCAACCCAGCAAAGGCTCGGACATGGCACGTGTTCTCATCACCTCGGCGATCCCGTACATCAACGGGATCAAGCACCTCGGCAATCTGGTGGGCTCGCAGCTTCCATCGGACGTCTACGCCCGGTACATGCGCGCCCGGGGCCATGAGGTGATGCACATCTGCGCCACCGATGAACATGGCACCCCGGCCGAGCTGGCCGCGGCCAAGGCCGGACTTCCGGTAGCCGAGTTCTGCGCGATAATGTGGGAAAAGCAGGCGGCACTGGCCAAGGGTTTCAGCCTCGCCTTTGATCACTTCGGCCGCTCGTCCAGCCAGCGGAACCACCGCCTGACGCAGCACTTCGCGGGGCGTCTGGCGGATGCCGGGCTGATTGCCGAGGTCAGCGAAAAAATGATCTATTCTCCAAGCGACGGTCGGTTTCTGCCAGATCGGTATGTTGAGGGCACCTGCCCAAACTGCGGTTATGAGCGCGCCCGCGGCGACCAGTGCGAGAACTGTACCAAGCAACTTGAACCAACCGACCTGCTGAACCCGCGGTCTGCTGTCTCCGGCGCGACCGATCTGGAGCTGCGCGAAACCAAGCACCTGCACCTGCGACAGTCAGCCATGGCGGATCAACTCCAGACCTGGATCGACAGCAAAACCGATTGGCCGATGCTCACGACCTCCATCGCGAAGAAATGGCTCAAAGACGGTGACGGGCTTCAGGATCGCGGGATCACCCGGGACCTCGACTGGGGTATCCCGGTCAAAAGGGGCGACCAGGATTGGCCAGGCATGCAAGGCAAGGTCTTCTACGTCTGGTTCGATGCACCCATCGAGTACATCTCTGCTACAGCAGAATGGGCCGATGCAAACGGCCTGCCGGACGCCGCCTGGGAACGCTGGTGGCGCACCGACAAGGGTGCGGACAACGTTCGATACGTCCAGTTCATGGGCAAGGACAACGTGCCCTTCCATACCCTCAGCTTTCCAGCCACGATCCTTGGATCTGGGGAACCGTGGAAACTGGTCGATTACATCAAATCCTTCAACTTCCTGAACTACCAGGGCGGTCAGTTTTCCACGTCGCAGGGCCGCGGCGTCTTTCAGGATCAGGCCTTGGAAATCCTTCCGGCCGACTATTGGCGCTGGTGGTTGATGTCGAATGTCCCCGAGGGATCTGACAGTGAGTTTACGTGGGAGCAGTTTCAGTCCGGAACAAACAAGGACCTGGCCGATGTCCTGGGCAACTTTGTCAGCCGGATCACCAAGTTCTGCCGGTCACGGTTTGGCGAAGCTGTCCCAACCGGCGGTGTGTCGGCCGCCGAGGATAGCACATCCTCGGATACGGATGGTCACGCGCTCTGCCAAAACCTTCAGAAGCTCCTTGATGACTACACCGCGCACATGGATGCACTGGAGTTTCGCAAAGCGGCCGCCACGCTGCGCGCCATCTGGGCTGCGGGCAATGAGTATCTGCAAACTGCCGCGCCCTGGACCAGCTTCAAAACAGACCCCGAACAGGCCGCCCAGGTGGTGCGACTGGCCCTCAATCTCGTCCGCTTTTACGGCATCGTCTCGGCCCCGTTCCTCCCCAACACCGCGCGTGTGCTGTCCGAGGCCATGCAGGTGACCGACACCGCGTGGCCCGAAGACATAGGCGACGCCCTGTCCGCACTTGCACCCGGCCATGTGTTCAGTACACCAGATGTTCTGTTCGCCAAAATCACCGATGAGCAACGCAGCGACTGGGAGAGCCGTTTCGCTGGAAGCAGCAGCTAGGCAGCGGTCCATGGTGCTTGACTTTGGAGTCAAGCGCAGCACCCTTGCACCATGAAATGTGTTCTTCTTCTATGTCTGCTGCCGCTACCGGTCTGGGCCGCTTGCCCGCCCGAGGTCAACCGCGCGGACGACCGCGCGGCCCTTCACACGGGCCTGCTGAATGCCGGGTCCGAGGCCGAGGCGCAGCGCATCGCGAGCGCGCTTTGGGAGATTTGGCTGACCGCACCGGACGCCCAGGCGCAGGAACTGCTGGACCGTGGCATGGATCTGCGGCAAGCATTTGATTTTGCGGCGTCCGAGGCCGCGCTGGACGAACTGCTCAGCTATTGTCCGACATATCCAGAGGCGCACAATCAACGCGCTTTCACCCGCTTCATGCGCGGGGATTTCGAAGGTGCACTTGTGGATATCGACGCAACCCTCTCGCTGAACCCCTATCATTTCGGCGCCCTATCGGGCCGGGTCCTGGTGCTGTTGCAGCAGGGACGCGCTACGCAGGCACAAGATGCCCTGCGCGAAGCGCTCAAGGTACACCCCTATCTTCGCGAGCGCGCCCTTTTGACCGAGAGCCCGGGCGATGACATCTGAAGCTGACCTTGCGCCCGGTCGCTACAGCGCCACCTGCCATTGCGGCGCGGTTGAACTTGAACTCAACCTGCCAAAGGGGCTGGATACGCCGCGCCGGTGCACCTGCTCGTTCTGCTCGCGACGCGGGGCGATTGCGGTGACCGTACCGCTGGGCGATCTGCGTGTGGTCAAAGGCGGCACGCTGAAGCTCGATACCTTCAACACAGGTGTCGCGCAGCACTATTTCTGCAGCACCTGCGGTATCTACACGCATCATCAGAGGCGTTCGAACCCGAACGAGTACGGTGTGAACGCCGCAAATATCGAAGGGGTCGCGGTATGGACCCTGGATCCTGTCGCGTGGAACGACGGGGTTAATCATCCGAGTGATCGAAACAATTGACACGTCCCGCAGAATACAGGCCTAGTCTGACCTGAAGTCTGCGTCAGGGTTACATCCGTGTCTGAAGTATTTGAATTCCATCAAGTGTCCATCCACGCGGCCGCGGCCTTTGCTGTTCTTGCGTTCCTAAGTCGAAATCAGATTTCCCTGCGCTTCATGCTTTTGTTCAGCAACCTGCTGTATGCGGCTTTTTACCTGTCGCAGCCCGATGCCCCGCTTGTGCAGGCCGCCGCCTGGAGCTTTGCCATGACCGTCAGCAATGGTCTGATGATCGGGCTCTTGTTGTGGGAGCGTGTGGCCAGACCCATGGACCGTGTGAACCGCAGGTTGTTCGAAGCGTTCGGACGGCCCATTCCCGGGCATTTCAGGCGTATCATACGGCATGGCAAACGCAAAACCACCTCTCAGGAGGTCTGCGTACTCGAGGATGGCAAGGTGCCCGCCGAGATCTTTTTCCTGTTTGAGGGTGAAGCCCATATCGCCTTGGGGGATCGGGTGATTACCCTGCATAATCCCCGTTTCTTTGGCGAGCTTTCCTACACGCTCAGCCAACCGGCCACCGGCACCGTCTGGTTCTCAAAAGGCTCGGAATATATTGTCTGGGAGCGGGAAAAACTCGACGAGGTTTTTCGGCGCTCACCGGTCCTAAGGGCCACGTTCGAACAGTTTCTGACCCGGGATATGGCGCGCAAACTCTCGGACGCGGGACATACACACAGATCCGAACCGCCGCACGAGATGCAGGCAACGTGAAACGTCGCTAGTTCAAAGCACGACCGATGGCAAAACCCGCGCCGGCTGTCACGGTCGTCAGAAACATGCCCCAGGCCGTATCGCTAATCACCATTGTCCAGGTCCAGCCGCGAAGGGTGGTCATATTGGTAAACTCATAGGTGCCATAGGCCAGAAACCCAAGGATCGCGGCATTGAACAGCGCCAGCCCCAGGGCGTTTTCCTTAAGCGCGGGCATTGTACAGAAGTACAGAATTCCCACGATGTAAAGCAGGTAAAAACCAGCTGCGGCGCCCAGTTGGATTTCCGGGCGCAACAGTGCGCCGACATGGCGTTCAAACAAAGGTCGCATCACAGTGGTGAGCCAAACCGCGTCGACAACCAGAAAGGTAAGCAGGCTGCCAAGGTAGATCCATACAATCGTCATCGTGTCCTCCGCGATCTGGAGGTGATCTATGCCGGGGCTTCCGGATATCCAGCGCGCGAGGCATGTGACACGCTGTCAAACGCCAGTCCCACGGATCCGCATTAAGGGCGGAGCAGCAGCTTGTGAAGATCTCGGATGGCTGTGCCGGGTTGTGGCTCGGGGTTTGAGAGCAAGCGTTTTCCCGGGGCTATTGGATCACGGTACGGTCCTGACCATCCCGTTGCGCCTGAAGCAGCGCTTTGTCAGACCGCTCGATCAGATCTGTGCGCCCGTCTCCCTCGGTCAAAGTTGTCCCGCCAAATGAAACCGACATGGTGCCGATCTTGGCACCGGTTTCGCGCGCAACGAAATCCACCATCCTCAGCCGTTTGCGAATGCGCTCAGCCGCCATGAACCCCGACTGACCATCGGCATCGGGGATCAGAATCGCGAATTTGGCGCCGGCAAATCGCGACGCGACCTCGCGCCCTGGCAGTTCTTTGTCCATTTGCTCGGCAAAGGTTTTCAGAATGCTGTCGGCGACTGTGATCCCGTGCGCCCGTGACACCGCGTCCAGATTGTCAAGTTGCGCAAGCAGAAGGCACAGCGTCTGTTTCCTAAGCCGGGCTTCAAAGATTGCGCTGTCCAGATGTTCGTCCATCATTCGCCGGTTTGGCAAGCCGGTCAGATAGTCCGTGTTTGCGGTCCGCTTTGCCTCGATCAGTTCGCCCTTCAGCTTGGCCACCTGCGCGCGGTTCTTTTCAAGCTGAATTGTCACCCGCTGGGTGGATTGTATCTGCTCCTGATTGGCGCGGTGCAGTTGTTTAATAACATCCGTCACTTCGCGTTTGGACGATCCGACCACAAGGTTCTGCTTTACATTCCTGAGTGCCCCGGAAAAAACCGACTGGTCGCGCAGGTTTTCATCCATCGCTTCGGTGACGTTGCCCAGGGTCCGCTGCAGCGTGTTTCCAATATCCGCAATCTGGTCCGTCATCGAAGATGGCGAGATATGGGTTTGATAAAGCTCTGTCAGCATATCCGTGTGGATCGGTTCGCCGGTGTTCAGCGCAAGGTCGATCGCCTCGTTCACCGCCTCACTGCTGCGCGCGGCATAGGTGTACCAGACTTCATAGATATATGGCGTCAGCGGGGTATCGTTCTTCTGAGCAAATGCGATCGCCCTGGACGCGACATCGTCATCCGAAACCGAACGGTTTGCGGATGACTGTTCGTGGGACAATTGTCTGGATGAAGCTGATCCTGAAAACATCTGAAACCCTTTCGCCCGCGCTCCACACCACATAGATTGGATGGTGTTTCGAAACGGTAAATCGCGCGCGCCGGAACACGCGCATTTTTACCTTTTACGTCGGAAATCAGTTGGTTACGGTTAACCGTTTCCTACTGTCCCAGGCACCATCTCATGACAGCTTTCTGGGCATGCAGCCGGTTCTCCGCTTCATCGAAAATTACCGAATGCGGGCCGTCCATGACCTCGGAGGTGACCTCCTCGTCGCGATGTGCGGGCAGACAATGCATGAACAGCGCGTCGTTGCCATTTGCCTCGATCAGCTCGGAGTTTACCTGATATGGGCGAAGCTGATTGTGGCGGCGCGCGCGGGCCTCCTGTGGGTCATGCATCGACAGCCATGTATCGGCGACGATCAGGTCAGCGCCCTCGACGGCCACAAGCGGATCACGTTCGATCCTGACCGTAGCCCCTCGGTCCCGGGCAAAGGTCACGGCGGCGGTATCGGGCTCAAGCGTTTCGGGACCGGTAAAGGTCAAGTCAAACTCAAACTGGCCCGCGGCGTGCAAAAAACTGCTACAGACATTGTTGCCGTCCCCGCACCACACAACCTTCTTGCCCTTGATCGGCCCGCGATGCTCTTCAAAAGTCATCACATCGGCCATGATCTGACAGGGGTGCGAGGCGTCGGTCAGCCCATTGATCACCGGAACGGTCGCATGTTCCGCCAACTCTTCCAGCGTCTCGGGGTCGAAGGTTCGGATCATAATCATGTCAACATAGCGCGAGAGCACGCGCGCGGTATCTGCAATACTCTCGCCGTGCCCCAACTGCATCTCGGCGCCCGACAAAACAATCGTCTGCCCTCCCATCTGGCGGACACCGACGTCGAATGACACCCGCGTACGGGTTGATGGTTTTTCAAACACAAGGGCGACCACATGGTCCTTCAAAGCCTGCTCGTGGTCCGGGGCCCCCTTGGGTAAATGAGCGCGCGCCTGTTTGAGGTCGCGTGCCTGCGAAAGGATGCTGCGCAAAGCGCCGGCGTCGGTTCTATGGATATCAAGGAAGTGCTTCATGCGGCATCCCCCCTGTCCAGGGCCGTTGCGGCGGACTCAAGGCGGCGCAGCGCCTCGTCAACCTCGGCTTCGGTGATGTTCAAGGGCGGCAGCAGGCGCACCACATTCTCGGCCGCGGGAATCGTGACAACACGGGCGTCATAGCCCGCAGCGATGATATCCGTGTTGGGAGCCTTGCAGACCAGGCCCAGCATCAACCCCTCGCCCCGCACCTGCTGGAACAGATCCGGGTGGCTCGCCACCAGCCCCTCCAAACCCTGGCGCAAACGCCCTGAGACGCGGCTGACATGCTCAAGAAAACCGTCCTCAAGCACGACGCTCAGCACTTCGCAGCCAACGGCGCAGGCCAGCGGGTTGCCACCGAAGGTTGTCCCATGCGCGCCAACGGTCATGCCTTGGGCGGCCGCCTCGGTCGCCAGGCACGCGCCCAGCGGAAAGCCACCACCAATCCCTTTGGCAATCGCCATGATGTCCGGCGTCACCCCGGCCCATTCATGGGCAAACAGTTTGCCGGTGCGGCCAACACCTGACTGGATCTCATCCATGATCAGCAGAATGCCATGCCGATCGCACAGGTCACGGAGGAACCTGAGGAACTCGGGCGGGACCGGTTTGATCCCACCTTCGCCAATCACCGGTTCGATCATGATCGCTGCGGTCGCATCGCTGACAGCCGCCACCGTCGCCGCTTCATCGCAAAACGGCACCTGATCGAACCCATCAAGCAGGGGTCCAAATCCCTTGGTGAGCTTGTCGCCGCCCGCAGCCGAGATCATGCCCATGGTCCGCCCATGGAACGCACCTGCGACCGTGACAACGCGGAAGCGCTCCGGCGTGCCGTTTGCGTGATGGTACTTTCGCGCCATCTTGACCGCACACTCGGTCGACTCGGTGCCCGAGTTTGTAAAGAACACGGTGTCCGCAAAACTGTTGTCGACCAGCAGCTGCGCCAGCCTGTTCTGGTTTGGCACCTCATACAGGTTCGAGGTGTGCCAAAGTCGTCGTGCCTGCCCTTCCAAAGCCGCAACAAGACGCGGATGCGCATGGCCAAGGGCGCTCACGGCAATGCCGGCCCCCATGTCCAGAAAGCTCTCACCGGTCTCGGTCTTCAGCCAAGGGCCCTCACCCTCCACAAAGGAAAGTGGTGCCCGTGCGTATGTTGGCATAACGGGCGAAATCACGACGGTTCTCCTATGTAATGCGATTTCAAGAACAACGCCCCGATCCGCTGCAGGCGGAGCCGGGGCATGGGTTTGGGTGTGGCGTAATCCGGCGCGCAAGTCAATTCGCGCGCGGCTGCCCGTTTGCAGAGATGGGTTTTTGCGTTAAGCCTGCATCAGAAATACTGACGGATAAGGAAGACCGGTTATGCGCCCCGTTTCTCTCGCTCTGTTCTTCATACTCGGGTTCGGTTTGGCCGCCGCCTCCGTCCGGGCGCAGACGAACTCGGAAGAGATTTACGAACCAGATGATCCGCCAACGCCCGAGGCCCCGGCAGAACCTGAGGAAACCGCACCCGCCGCGGATGCCGACGGGGCGGATACCGATGGATCCGCAGAGCCGGCCGGGGGCGAAGCCGCTGCAGTGCCAGAACCGGACTACAATGGACAGGCGACAGGCGTGTTTATCACCGCGCCGCTGAATGTCCCGGTCGTTTGTACCGGCATGGGAAGTGCAGTCATCAACGCCAAAAGCGATCCCTCCGGTGCGCCCGGACAGGACGTCAACGGCGACGGAACGGTCGTGGATGTTTCGGCAACGGTGAATGGCGATATACAGATGAACATGCTGGCTGGCGGGTTGTCATTGAATTTCAATGACACAGGCGCGGTGGTTGACGGCAACACCATCACCTATGCGATCACGGCCTCTATCACCGGTGGGGTCGACGAAAAGATCGATCTGCGGATCGTCTGCAACTAAAGCGTTTGACGACATAACTGAAGCACCCTGCATCACCTAACGCGTTGAAATCTTGAGTTTCAGGCAGCTTTAGGCGACCCAGATTTTTCGCAGAACGCTTTAGGCTTTCAGCCTCCTGAACCTAAGGCTTAAGGCGGTATCCGGTCCGGAACCAGTTCCAGGCCAAAAGGCCCAGCGCGACATCTGCCGCGACAATCACCGTCAGCCCCAGTACCGGGCTTACATCAGACTGCCCCAGAACGGCAAAACGCACTCCGTCGATCATGTAGAAGAAGGGGTTTGCATGGCTTACCGCCTGAAGCCAGCCCGGCAAAACCTCGATCGAATAGAACGTGCCGGACAGAAAACTCAGGGGGGTTACCACAAAATTGGTCACCATCGACATCTGATCAAACTTCTGCGCCTGTATCGCCGCCAGAAGCCCCAGAAGGGACATCAGCGTCGCACTCACACATACGAAGGTCAGCGCCCATATGGGATGCGCAACCCCCAGTCCGATAAAGGGAAACACGACGGCAGAGACGGTAACCGCGACGACCATGCCCCGCATCACACCGCCCAATGTGTAGCCAATTGTCAGTTCGCCAGCGCTGAGCGGCGGCATAAGCGTGTCCACTATGTTTCCCTGGATCTTTGCGCTGAGAAGCGAGGATGAAGTATTCGCAAACGCGTTCTGGATGACCGACATCATCAGAATACCCGGTGCAAGGAACGCGATGTAAGCGCCGCTCAGGTCCTCCCCCCGCCGCTCCCCGAAGGCCAGCGAAAACACCATTAGAAAAAGGATTGCCGTGACAACCGGGGCCAGCAATGTCTGGGTTTTCACCGCCCAGAACCTTTGCACCTCCCGCAGGATCAAGGTTTGCAACCCAAGCATGTTGACCCGGCCAAAGCGCCGCTCACCCATGGGTTGTTCGTTCATCGGTGTCGCCATTCAGGCCTCCGCGGGGCCGCGTCGGGTTGGAATTTCCGCTTAAGCCTTGTAACGCGCTGCTGCAGGGTTACAATAGGAGCCTGCGCAGGCGACGGCCTGCCAAAGGAATTCCCAAACCGGAGCGACTTGATGTCCTGGACAGACGAGCGTGTAGAGACGCTGAAAACGATGTGGACCGAGGGCAAATCGGCCTCGCAGATCGCCAAGGAGCTGGGCGGCGTAACCCGCAATGCGGTCATTGGCAAGGTTCATCGCCTCGGCCTGTCGAACCGGGCGCAACCGGCGAAAGCCGCGGTTGAAACCGCGGCACCCAAACCAGCGGAGGCACCCAAGCCGAAACCCTCTGCGGCGAAGGAAGCCGAGCAACCGCAGAAATCGGCCGCCGAGGCGACACCGCTGAAGGAAGTTATACCACGGCCCAAACCGATCGTACCGGCGGGTCAACCACTGCCACCGCAACCCAGTCAGTCCGAAATCACCGAAGAGCAGCGCGCCAATCTGGTCGCGCTCGAAAAGCGCGCGCGCAAGCTGACCCTGCTGCAGCTGACTGAACGCACGTGCAAATGGCCAATCGGAGATCCTGCAACCGAAGACTTCTGGTTTTGCGGCCATCCTACTGTGCCAGGCAAGCCCTACTGCGAAATCCATGTGAGCGTCGCGCTGCAACCGATGTCCAGCCGCCGCGACCGCCGCGCCAGCCGCTAGCGGGGCCATGACATGCCGCCCGGGGGTTCGGCGATCCGTTTTGACAATTCCTTCGCAACGCTCCCCGAGCGGTTCTTTGCGCGGCTCAATCCCACACCGGTCGCAAAGCCGCGGCTGATCCGACTGAACACACCGCTGGCCACCGAACTGGGGCTTGATCCCGGTGCGCTAGGCGCGCCGTCCGGCATCCAGATGCTGGCCGGCAATGCCATACCGGATACTGCCGCCCCTCTGGCCATGGCCTATGCCGGACATCAGTTCGGGGGCTGGAACCCGCAGCTGGGGGATGGTCGTGCGGTTCTGTTGGGTGAGGTTGTCACCCCGGATGGCGCACGCCGGGACATCCAGCTCAAGGGCGCCGGTAAAACACCGTTCTCGCGCATGGGGGATGGCCGCGCCGCGCTTGGGCCGGTGTTGCGCGAGTACATTGTGAGCGAGGCGATGGCGGCCCTGGGCATCCCCACAACCCGCGCGCTGGCCTGTGTTGAAACCGGAGAAGAGGTTTATCGCGAAACCCCTCTTCCCGGCGCGATCCTGACCCGCGTGGCCAGCAGTCATATCCGTGTCGGGACCTTTCAGTATCATGTCGCTCGTGACGATACCGAGGCGCTGCGGCTGCTGGCCAATCATGTGATCGACCGGCACTATCCGGAATTGGCCGACCGCCCGAACCCGACCCTGGCTCTGCTGGACGCTGTAATTGACGCCCAGGCACGCCTGATCGCCAAATGGATGAGCGTTGGGTTTATCCATGGCGTGATGAACACCGACAACATGTCCGTTGCGGGCGAGACGATAGACTACGGCCCCTGCGCATTCATGGACATCTACCACCCGGACACCGTCTTCAGTTCGATTGACCAGGGCCGCCGGTATGCATACGGCAACCAGCCGCTGGCCGCGCACTGGAACCTTGCGCAATTCGCGTCAAGCCTCCTGCCAATCCTGGCAAAGCGACGCGAAGACGGTATTGCAATGGCCCAGGCTGCGGTTGATCGGTTCAGCGATCGTGTGGAGGACGCCCGGCTATCCGAGTTCCGGGTCAAGCTGGGTCTTCGGCACGTAAATGATGGCGACACTGCGCTGATAAACAAGCTGTTGGATCGTATGGCGGAAAGGGGCGCCGACTTCACCCGGACGTTCCGCGCACTGGCAGAGGGCGACGAACCACCCGGTTTTTCCGAGTGGCGCCACGCCTGGGTCGAGCGTCTGGCACAGGATGGGGATACGCCCGCCTCGCGCCAAACCGCGTTAGTAAACGCAAATCCGGCGATCATTCCACGCAACCACCTTGTCGAAGCGGCGATCGCGCGCGCGCATTCAGGTGATTTCACGGCGTTCCACAACATGACCGAAGCGCTTGCCGATCCGTTTGTTGCGGACGCCGACAGCCCCTACCGCGCCGCGCCGACACCGGAAACACAAGTTCACCAAACCTTTTGCGGGACCTGATCAAGCGTTACCAGCAAACCCCGGCAGCCTTGCACCGTTTCCACAAGCGGCACAGGTCACCACGTCGTCCGGCGGTGCAGTCCCGATGCGCGCGCCAGCGCTCATGGACTTGGCCCGCGTGCGGGCCTCGATTTAACAGCTGAAACGCGGGTCAGCGACCCGTATAGGTTTCATCCAGGGCATAGCCGCTGGCACGCACAGTTCTTATCGGATCGCTTTCGCCGCGTCGGTTCAGCGCCTTCCGAAGCCGGCCGACATGAACGTCCACGGTTCGGATTTCCACATAGACATCCGTACCCCACACCCGGTCAAGCAACTGTTCCCGGCTGAAGACCCGGCCGGGCCGTTGCATCAGCACATCGAGCAGTCGGAATTCTGTCGGTCCAAGGCGGACATCCCGACCGGCCCGGCGCACGCGACGCGTCTCCCGGTCCAGGGTGATATCGGCAAAGGTCGCCACGTCACCGGCAATGGTCGGACGGGTCCGGCGCAGAACGGCGCGCATACGGGCAACAAGTTCGGACATTGAGAAGGGTTTGGTGACGTAGTCATCCGCGCCCAGCTCAAGCCCACGAATCCGGTCCTCCTCCTCGCCGCGGGCTGTGAGCATGATCACCGGAATATCGCGGGTCTCGGATCGCGCACGCAGCTGCCGGCAGATCTCCACACCCGAGACATGCGGAAGCATCCAGTCCAGCAGAACCAGATCCGGTTTTTCTTCGTCCATGGCGATCAGGGCTTCGTCCCCGTCCCCGCTTAATGCGACGTCGAACCCCTCCTTACCCAAATTGTAGGAGAGAAGCTGCCGCAACGCTTCCTCGTCTTCGACCACCAGCACTTTTGCACACATGTCAGGCCCGTCCCTATTCCAGATCCAGACCCAGCGGTTCGCCCTTGGGACGGTCATCCCCCAGCGGTTCGCCGACGCGGATGTAATATACAATTTCCGAGATATGCGTGGTGTGATCGCCGATCCGCTCCAGGTTCTTTGCGATAAACAGCATTTGCGCCCCGGCCCCGATCATTCGGCTATCTTCCATCATATAGCTGACCAGTTCGCGGAACAGCGCATTATACATCTCGTCGATATCGACATCCTTGCGCCACACGGCGACGGCCGCCTCGGTATCGCGCGCGCTATAGGCAGTCAGGACTTCCGCCAACTGCGCCTGCGTCGCCCGACCCATTCGCAGGATCGAGGATGTCAGCGTGATCCGTCCCAACCTCGAAAAGGTCATCGCACGTTTCGCGACATTCTTGGCAAGGTCGCCGATCCGCTCCAGCGTATTCGATATCTTGAGGGCCGACAGCAATATACGCAGATCCTGTGCCATCGGTTGGCGCAGGGCGATCGTGTTGGTGGCCATTTCCTCGATTTCCATTTCAAGCGCGTCCAGCTTGTCGTCGCGTTCGATCACGCTTTGCGCCAAAACGGTATCGCGCTTTTCAACGGCCGTCAGCGCGCCGGACAGCAACTCCTCGGCCAGCCCGCCCATTTCGGAAATCTTGGCTTCTATCATTGTGAGATCGTCGTCGAAGGACGAGACGATATGAGGACCCATTTCCTGATACCCTGTTAGCAGATCTCTTGGGACATCCAGCGTGTACCGTTACCCAAAACGTCCGGTGATATAGTCTTGTGTGCGCTTGTCTTCGGGGTTTGTAAAGATCTTGGGGGTATCCCCGTACTCCACAACCTCGCCCAGGTGAAAGAACGCCGTTTTCTGACTGACACGTGCGGCCTGTTGCATCGAGTGTGTAACGATCACCACTGAAAAGCTGGCGCGCAACTCGTCGATCAACTCTTCGATCTGCGCGGTCGCGATCGGGTCAAGCGCTGAACAGGGCTCGTCCATCAGCAAAACCTCGGGCGCGGTTGCAATGGCCCTGGCAATGCACAAACGCTGCTGCTGGCCGCCGGACAGTCCGGTCCCCGGTTGATCCAAACGGTCTTTGGCCTCGTTCCACAGTGCGGCGCGGCGCAGGGACTGTTCGACAACATTGTCCAGATCCGCCTTGTTGCCCACCAGACCATGGATCCGCGGCCCGTAGGCGACGTTGTCATAGATTGACTTTGGAAACGGGTTCGGTTTCTGGAACACCATACCAACCTGCGCCCGTAACTGGACAGGATCCACCTGGCGATCATAGATATCACCGCCGTCCATCAGAATCTCGCCCGTCACCTTGCAACCGTCAATGGTGTCATTCATGCGGTTCAGACAGCGGAGGAACGTGGATTTACCGCAGCCCGATGGGCCGATAAATGACGTGACGGTCTTGTCCAGGATATCGACATCGACGCCCTTTATGGCCTCGTTACTCCCGTAGTAGACGTGCACGTCTTTGGACTCGATCTTTGTGTCCTGCATCCTGTTTGCCTCGTCGGCCATGCGCATATTTGTCATATCGTCCTCCATCCCCGGGGCCTACCAGCGGCGCTCAAATCGTTTTCGCAAGAACACCGCGATCGCATTCATAACAATCAGAAAGACCAGCAGCAGGCAGATTGCCGCTCCGGTTCGGGCCTCAAAGGCGCGTTCCGGGAAGTCCGACCAGCGGAACACCTGAACCGGCAAAACGGTGGCGCTTTCGGTGATCCCACCCGGGATATCCACAATGAAAGCGACCATCCCGACCATGATCAGCGGCGCGGTTTCACCAAGTGCCTGGGCCATGCCGATGATGGTTCCGGTAAGGATCCCGGGCATGGCCAAGGGAAGCACATGGTGAAACGACGTCTGAACCCTAGAGGCGCCAAGACCCAGCGCTGCGTCCCGAATGGATGGCGGCACGGCGCGGATCGCGGCACGGCTGGCAATAATAATCGTTGGCAGGGTCATCAACGCCAGAACGATCCCCCCAGCAAGGGGCGACGAACGGGGCACGCCAAAGAACCCCAGGAACACCGCAAGGCCCAGCAGACCAAACACGATCGATGGGACCGCCGCCAAGTTGTTGATGTTCACTTCTATGAAGTCCGTAATGCGGTTCTTGGGCGCGAACTCCTCAAGATAAATCGCGGCCGATACTCCAATCGGGAAAGCCAGGCAGAAAGTGACGAGCATCGTCCAGAACGATCCCACCGTTGCACCCCAGATCCCGGCAAGTTCAGGCTCGCGGCTGTCACCGGCCGAGAAAAACCGCGCGTTGAAGACGCTTTCGATCTTTCCTGTTCTATCCAGGCTTTCGATCCAGATGATCTGCTTGTCACTGACTTTGCGCGACTCCTCGGGCAGATCGTGCAGATAATAGCTCCAGTCCGCCGGCGGGATGTTGTCACCGGTTTCGACCGCGCGGACCGGCGTTCCGACGCCGCCCGTGGCATCGATCTCGGTCATCTTTATCCAACCGCCATTGACCTGCAGAAGGACAGACGGACCACCGCGATCCAGGATTTCCCGCCCGCCTGCCTGGGCAGCGCGGGCGTCAAGGTCCGCCGCTTCGGCCAGCAGACGGTCCCGCTCTGTTTCCCGGGATATCGCCTGGACCTCAAGGTCCCGCTTGCGCTCGGCATCATCCGTTCCTTCGGCTTGGTTTGCGAAGAACCGCGCGCCACGTTCCTGCAGCTCAGCGCTGTCGCGCAGGAACTCTGCCTGC
>JBCCYF010000095.1:0-16413 GCA_039190275.1 Pseudomonadota bacterium
CATGGATCGCTGGTATCCTTTTCCAAGACGCCTCGCAGCGCTGCTGGAAATCAAAATGCATGCTCATCCGGATATTGCCCACTGCCGGAAAACGCTCAACCGGCTCGCCGATCGCTTCGACATACATGCTAAGCCGATTACATAGATTTGTTGTTGTCTGGTCAGTCGGAGACCCTTCTCGCTGGCTTTTGGGATGGACGGATCTCTCCCGATCGACAGGCTACGGCCTTAGGCGATGACAAGTGAGAGCCATGACCACTATCGATACACTTAGGATCGACATCGCGAAGACCGTTGTCTAGCCTTAAACGCGTGACAGAAAAGCCAGCGAAAACAGAAATCGTAAGGGGAAAATTCTAAACAGATATCGACCGGCTTTGATCATCGGTCTTTCAAACGGGTTATGCCTCTCCAGCTTGACCTATTCGCCAGTATGGTACGGAAAGGTGTGAGCCCTTTTCCAACCCCAGCACTGCGCGAAAGTAGGAACGCGCGGTTTGGGCATCAGAAAACTCACCGCCAAACCAGGCATAGCTAAATTTCTGTTCCGCGACTGCCGATCCAACGACGCGTTCGACATTGCCCCGAAGCTCGTCTTCCGAGAAACCAACAACTTTACATGGCAGACGATCAAAGTACCCGGCCGCCTGTCGCACGTTTGGACACGCCGCGATGACCAAATTTGCCGATTCTTGACCTCGCAACGCGAGGTTCCTGGCCACGGCAGCCATGGCCGTTCGATCACAAATATAGAGATGTCTGCCTTCGGCCGACGGCCCCATTTCGCCACCAGGGCCCATGATACCAACTTCGGAGCCGGGTTTGGCCGTCCTGGCCCAGTCGGAAACGAAACCACTATCGTGCAGTGCGATATCGAATTCGACTGTTTGCGCATTCGGATCAACCGCTCGAACCGTCAAGACGCGCGCGTGCAGTTCATCCGCACCCTGCGGCCACCTGGTTCCGCCATTCGGTGCAATAACGGGCCAAACAGGCGGGCGTACCGGGTTCTTCGGCAGGATAGCCCGAACATGGAAACCCGGACCGACAAGCATTGCCGGGGCGGCGGGGCCTTCAACGGTAACACGGCGGAGGCCTTCCAGAACATCCAACGCCCCCACAACTTTGAAGACATGAAAGTTTATTGGACACGTCGGCTCAGCCTCCTTCTTGTCCCATCGAATGGCGTCCGCTGCTTTCGGATCGATTTTCTCTGTCGTTTCAATGAGCTCTTCGCGCATAAAGTGAAGCTGCCCCTCGTTTGGAGCGCTGATTTTCGCGGAAAGCCCGTCGGTTTTGACGGCGAGTTCGATCGAAAGCCCAAATTCAGGCATGGTTGCTACGGCGACATCGCCATCAATCCGAATGTCCACATCATGTTCGCGCAAGTGAGCAATCATAGAGTCACGAAGGGCACAGGGGTTCTCAATCGGTACATAAGCAACCGTGAAAGAAACTTCGGAGTTCATGCTAAACCCTCCTTTGTCGTTGCATCTGCATCACGCCGGATGGACCAGGCGAAATTTGCGCCAGCAAGGGCGCAAATGCCTGCCCCCATAAGGATTGCGGAGTACCCAAACAGGTCAACCAAGCTGGCAAATATGCTTGATGCGATCATGAAAAACAAACCTTCTACTCCTGAATAGGCAGCGAAATCGGTCGCTTCGCGGCCTTGGCCGCAATAGCCGATCAAGAGACTCTTTGATGAAGGTAAAAGGCCAAAGAAAAAGAAGCTGTTGGTCAGGATCGCTGCAATTACGAGTGCGGGTTCCAGACCTTTTTGTAGGCCAATACCAAACCCAAGACACGAAACCGCTAGGCCAAGTCCGATCATGCTGACAACTGCGTATCCTCCGAACCTCTCAGTCAACGGTTTGGCGAGGTATCCGCCGAACAAGCCAATGGCTCCGGTCCCTACAATTGCAACCAAGCTGGCATCCGATACAGACAATCCCGCGTCGACGAGCATCAAGGATTGGAGACCATAAGTCGACGCAACGGCAACGCTAACAAGTAGTGACGCGCCCAGAAGGCGCCGCACGCGCCTGTCTCTCAGAACAGCAAACTGACTCAAAAACTTTGGTCCAACCGTCGATAGTCTCTGCCCTGAATCGAGTTTTAATGGCGCGATGATGAGAAGGAAGAACAACGAGCACGCCGCAATTGCCAAGACTGTTGGCCGCCATCCAAAACCGGCAAGAAGATAAAGAACCCCAAGCCCCATGAGAACACTTGCGCTTGCATAGGCCACGGTCTGGACAGTCATTCCTTTGACCCGTTCTGCAGGAGCAAGTCGCGCCGCCATCAAACCAAAGATGGCTGTCTGCTGCGTCCCCATGAAAATACTCAACGCAGCAAGGATTGCGATGATCTGGTAGGGCGTGGTGGCTGGGTCTGTTGCCGCCAGAAGGAGGACGCCAACAACAAGCACAAGCTGCGTTCCAAGTATCCAGCTTCTAAAATGACCAATCCCCGGAAAACCGGTTCGATCCACCAACGGCGACCAGATAAATCGAAGTATCCATGGGATACCGGCCAGAAAGAGAAGCCCGACAACCTCCGATGACTGACCTGCATCCCTTAGGAACAAGGCAACGCCCTGCCACAGAAACAAAACAAGCGACGAAAGCGAGAGCGTAAGTGCGCCTATTGCAGTGAAGAATCCACGATTTGTCTGGTGTGCGGTCATGTCAGAAGCGGTAGGTAAGACTTGCTCCGACAGTGCGCGGACGGCCCACTGACACAGCATTTATGAATCCGCCTGGTCCATCGAAGTCGCGGGTCACGTAGCGCTCGTCAAACAGGTTGTTTACATACGCATTGAGTTCGATGGTACGGCCATCATTCAGATCTCGAATGTATCCCAGGCCGAGATCAACAACCACATATTCGTCCAACTCAGACAGAGCGGGCGACGTAAGACGATAGGTCTGCCGTCCCGTGTAATGAACGTCGGTATAGATATCCAAACCGTTCGAAAAGGCGTGCCCGAGGCGCAAATTCGCCGTTAGTTCTGGTGCGCGCGGCAGATCAGACCCACCAAAGCCGGACGCGCCCCCATCGGTAATCTCGGTGCTAAGCATCCCAAGACCGCCAGAAACGTAGGTCCCGTTTTCAAATTTGTAGCTTCCCGCAAGTTCCAGCCCGTATCCTTCAGCCTCTGGAACGTTTCCGATCAGGAAGGGTGCAGCAGGGTCGGCCCCGAGCACCTGTGCGTTCTCAAAAGTATAATAGAAAGCCGTTGACGAATATGACCAGCGCCCGTCCAGCGCATCAACGGCTATGTAAACCTCATGTTGCTTGAGCCGTTCGCTGTCGAATGTCGCTGCCGGAGGGCCAGGGATAAAGAAGGGTGGGCCGGAGAACAGGTTGAAATCAATGCCGCCTGCTCTGAAGCCCTCTGAGTACGTGTATCCGACCCTTGTGAGTTGGTTGAGTTCATGCCGAATGCCGATCTTCGGCAAGAATGCCTCCTCGGAAGTGTCCTGACTTTGTGCGAACCCAAGACCCAGAAAGTTGACCGAGCGTGACCGGTCATCAATCTCATACCGACCGCCAAGGATCAGTGTCGTGGCAAGAGCCAAACCCATTTCAACTTCGCCGAAGATTCCGACGTTTTCAATTTCACCACTGACGCGCGAAGGGTTGGCACCGTTGTCGACTATGCTGTCTTCCTGCCGGACATAAGCCACGCCGAAGAAGCCTCGGTCGAAAATGCCAACATCGCTAAACTTCAAGACAGTGTCGGAAATGAATTGCTCGGTATCGCGGTCGAGATCGAAGTTAATGGGACTCGGAGGATACTGCAGGTTCTGATCCAGAAACGAAAATTGCTGCTCCAACTCCACGTTGGGAGAGAAGTCATACCGAAGCTTTGCGGAATAAATCGTTCGCTCCGTCAACAAAGGCACCTTGTCGAAGGAGGCAACAAGGTCAAGCGACGGATCAACGGACGTCGGATCAAACGTTGTTGTTAGGTCCTGATAGTCAAAGCCAAATACCAAGGATAGACCCGGAACGGCTTCTGGCTCGATAAGAAGTTTGACACGCCCGTTGAGCAGTCTTTCTGTCTCGATTTCATCCGCGAACGCAACCTGGTTTGGGCTCTGAGCCGCGACGAAGGATTCTCCGTCGTAGCCCTCTATTGCAAAACGAAACGCGACCTGATCTTCGACAAGGGGAAGGTTGAACATCGCGGCGGCAGTGACTGTTCCATCCTGATTAAATGCGCCAAATCGAAGAGCCCCTTCTCTTTCAAAGGTGGGATCATTGGTAAACATGCGGATTGCACCGCCAATGGCGTTTCGACCAGATGTCGTCGCCTGTGGGCCGCGCGCGACTTCTACGGCTTCTACATCCCAGAGCCCGGTGGTTGCAGATGTCGCGCTTTGCGGCGTTGGCAGAGCGACACCATCCAAGATAATCGGAACGCGGGGCTGGGCACCCGACGTCAACGATGTGCTACCCTCAACACCCGCAGTGCCATCTATGCCACGCACCGATGGCAGGTACGGCCCTTCTTCGAACACAACATTGGGCCGTATGCCAATAGCTGATTGCAGGTCCTTGTTGCTGGGGTCCGCGATCTCTTCGGCGGAAAGCACGAACGTACTCGGCGGCGTTTCATCCAAGGTACGACCGATACGTTCCCCCTCAAGTACGAGCGTTCCCAAGTCCAATGGCTGGTCTTGGGCAAGGACGTTACTGCCAATCGTCGCTAGCGCACCGACGGTTCCTATGAGAAGATGCGGCGATTTCATGATTTTGGCCTTTTGCAACGGTGTTGTTGTCACCTAATTTTCGCAAAATAAACCTGCTTACTAGCCAGATTTCTGACTTTTATTGTAGGATTCAAGACATGGAGCAGGATTTCGACCTTCACGCCGAGCTTTCTTACCATGAAGCGAATAGCGGTCTCATCTTAGAGTGCTGGAGCATTGCCGAAGCGGAGATCGAGTCTCCACCCAATGAGCATGTGGTCCTTACATCGGTCATAAATGGCAAGGGGGACTATTTGAGAGACGACGCTCTCGGTTGTCGCACTTTTGGGTTTGAGCCTGGCGCAATGGCCTTGACTCTGCCTTTTGACAAAATGCGCGCCGGTTGTGACGATGTAGAGATAATCAGCCTGCTAATCCCTTCGGGACATTTTACGCGAGCCGTCGCCGACCTGACTGGAGGTTCGGTTCAAGATGCAATCGAAACCTTCTCTTACGGTTTACATGAATGGAAGTTTGCTGCGGACTTCTTGGTGAACCTCGACAACCTGTTACAAACGTTCCCGTCAAAGAGGGAAGAACTTCTCGACAGTGCGTCTTCGCTACTCATACCAGCCCTTTTGCAACGGATGGGGCTTGCTGTCATCGAAGGGGGTGCAATCGGAACAAGACTGACGTCGCGGCAGATTGCAGCGCTTGAAACTTACGTGGACGCAAACCTTTCCGATCGTATCAGCGTTTCAGACATGGCGCGACATGCAGGCGTTGGTCCACGCCACCTTTCACGCCTCTTTCAAAGCACTTTTGGGTTTAGTCCGTACGCCTGGGTACAAGACTACCGTTTGCGGCGCGCGCGCTCCATGTTGCGGAACGGACAGGGCAACGTCACATCGGTTGGATTCGCCTGTGGTTTTCAGTCACCTTCGGCCTTTGGTCAGAAGTATCGCGAAAGGTTTGGAGTTTCCCCGTCATCGCGTCTGCTGCGGTAGTGTTCACTTCCCAGTCTCCAATGGGTCGATGGTGGCGCTCATCGAGCTTGATCCGGGCGGTGCGTCGGGTCGCGCGAATCGTGACGCCGTGTCGCGGCGTGAAGCGCGACCTGTCTAGGACCAGAACTTCAGGATCCCCGGGGCGTGCAAGGTTTGGCACCAGATACGCCGTGATGGATGCGATGTAGCGCGCTGCACGATGGATCGGCTGAAGCGACGGCTGTGCGTACACTGCGTCGTTCACCGCACGCCTTAGAAAACGACACAACCTGACATGGGGCTATCCTGTCCAAGGGATAAGGCGAAACGGCAGTTCCGGGCGCCGGCCCCGAACATACTCTGGGTCCGCTATTCAGGCGTCAGCCAGCGCATGCCCTTGAGTTTTTGAGGGTTCCTGCAAGACAATCGTCGCGATAACGGTGAGCAGAACCCCCGGCCACGTTGAGAGCGTCGGCAGACCATCCCCAAGCGCCAACCCAATGACCAGAACCAGGGCCGGATTCAAAAGGGTGTAGGAGACCACGCGGGTCGGACCGATCTGCGCTGTACTCCATTGAAAGGCAAAGAATGTGACAATTGTCGTAAAGACCGAAAGGTAGGCGATCCCCGCAAATACCTCGACGGGCACATCAACCCATTGGACAGTTCCAAGGCTCGGGATCGACAGCAGCAAGAGCCAAAGCGTGCCACTTGCCAGAATCCAGAACGTCATCCTAGCCATGGGTTCCCCGCGATGCAGCACTTTTAACAGGGTGCTGTACGCGGCAAGCGCAAATGTGCCCCCTAGAAAGAGCAAGTCACTGACCCCGATCCGGAGTGCTGTGAGTGCAGCGATATCTCCGCGAAAAATGACCCATATGGAACCTGCCGCGCCTATGGGCAGAGCAATGCAGGCGGAACGCGAAAGCCTTTCGCGCAACAGTACTGTCGCCAATATGGCGGTGATGACGGGGCTCAAGGCAAAGATCGCCGCGGTATTGAGCGGGGATGTCACCCGAAGAGCCGCAAACATGCACCAGAAAAAGGTGACCAACAGCAAGCTCAGCGCACCGTACCTCAAAAGATCACCCGAACTTGGCCCCGCCCACCCGTAGCGCCAGACCACAAGCGGAGCGAACAGAAAAGTCGCGAGGGCAAAACGAACGAACGTCAAGACAACACTGTCCAGACTGCCGGCAATGGCGGCCGCGACGGGAAAAGATGTCGCGACCAGAAATGTCGCAGCCAGCATCAACCCATGAACACGGATGGTCGATCCAAAACCGGCGGATTTAACCATGGTGCTATACCCGGAATTCATTCTGGCCTCCTACGCCGCTGCAATCGTGTCGACCTGCCCGGTATACGGACCCCGAACGGCAATTCTGTTCAACGGCAACCGGTCGCTGGGTGTTTCTCGTTGACGCAGCTCATCCGGCAAATTCGCAGGATCACGCTGTTGCCCGACGGCGATCCCAATCTCAAGACGAAAGCGATCCGGGACATTAAGGGCCGATCGACCCTTATCAAAATCCAAACCCGCCATGGCATGAGACACATAGCCCAATGACGTGGACTGCAATGCAATCTGCATCCAGGCCGCACCAGCATCGAAGCTGTTGTAGTTCGATGTTGCCTCAGGTCGGTTCGCGTCGCCGGGCACCACTCTGTCCGAAAGCAGGAAGACTAACGCCGAGGCCTCACCGGCCCATTGCTGATTGAACGGATCAAGAACAGACAGAAATTCGGCCCAATGGGCATCGTCTCGCAGGGCGAAGAGAAACAGCCAGGGTTGAATGTTGAAAGCCGACGGCGCCCATCTCCCCGCTTCGAGTATCGTCAGCAGATCCTCCGCTGGCATCGGACTTCTGTCAAATGCGCGCGGTGACCAACGTGCCAAAAAGAGCGGTTCGATTGGGTGGTTCGGCGTTCGTGTCACGTTCATTTCGGTTACTCCTGTCAGGCCCTTCAGAACGAAATCGCGGCGGGATTATCCGGTCGTGGTCCGTTGCGGGGGTGTCATGCAAATAACTTATTTTCTGAGCCTTGAGTGTAGAATATTAAATTTGGTGAATGTATCATTCACTGATAGTAGATAATCATGGATCGTTTGACCGCCCTTTCGGTATTTCGCACTGTGGCCGAGCTTGGCAGCTTTGCATCTGCTGCGCGCCAACTCGGCCTTTCACCTGCGGCCGTCAGCAAGAACATCAGCGAATTGGAAGCGTATCTGTTGACGCGCCTGATCCATCGCACGACGCGCCGGATGAGCCTGACCGAGGCAGGCACACTCTATTTCGAGCGGGTGGTTCATATTCTGGATGCGCTCGACGAAGCAGACGGTACACTCCAGGCAACGCAAGACGTCCCGTCTGGATTGCTGCGTGTCAGCGCGCCAATGACAGTGACGCTGGTCGGGCTGTCAGAGCGCATTCCGAATTTTCTGGAGCGCCATCCGGAGCTGTCCCTCGATCTCAACCTCGATGATCGCCGGGTCAATCTGGTCGAGGAAGGGTTCGACTTGGCGCTTCGTGGCAGTGACAATCTGGAAGACTCCGGTCTCATCGCCCGGAAGCTGATAACCCTGGATCATGTCCTGTGTGCCGCGCCCGCGTATTTCAAGCAATTCGGACGGCCGAAAATACCCGACGACCTTGCGCGACACAACTGCCTTCAGTTCGGCCTCTCGGATCACGCAACCAAATGGTCATTCAGCAAAGACGGCCAGACCAAGCAGGTGCCGGTGAAAGGCCGATACAAGGTCTCGTCCAGCCTCGCCATACGCGACGCATTGCGCGTCGGCTTCGGCCTTAGCCTCATTCCCCGCATGTATGTTGCCGAGGATCTGATCTCTGGGCGTTTAGAGGCCGCGCTCGAAAACTGGACCCCCAATGAGACCTCTCTGTTCGCGGTCTATCCATCGCGACGCTACATCCTGCCAAAGGTACGAGCTTTCATGGACTTTTTAATCGAGGAGCTCGGCACGCCTGGCATGCAAAAATGCCCTGGCAACAATCGGTTGGTGTTGTGACACGATTTCCGCCGGGTCTTGGAGAGCGAACATGCACTGCCATATGCAGCATTCGACTCTGCGGGCTCAGTGCCGCCTTACGCCGCCGCAGCGTATGCTGCAACAAGGGCAAGAGAGAACCATCCATTGGCAGAGTCGGCGATACCTCCGCAGTGCTGGCTTCTCTTTCTGAACGCGAACGTCAGCTTTACCAGCACTGGTATTCCCATGACCTGCATTACCCGAAAACCGGCCAATTGAACCGCATGCGGTGACGGAAGATGCGTGAAATTGCCGGGCACGGGACAGTCAAGATATTCTTGAAAACGACAGTGCGACGTCGACTTCTGAGCAAGTGATTTTCAGTCGCGCTATTGCTCGCCGCGCAACACATGAGATAATCCCGGTGGTCCGTTCGAATGTTCGCGCGAGCAGCGTTTGATTGCCAAGCACAATGAAGGTGACAATGCGGCGGTCTCGCGGCTGGCATGCTTGTACAGGGGCACGCCAGTTCGGGTCGCATTGCACTTCGCCAAAGTCGAAAAGCTCCTGGATCGTCAGTTCGATCAGGCGCGTGGCGACCTGATCGCGAACCTCTTGCGACGCGTCCTGCACGGTTTCGATGGGCTGTCCGCGGGCAAAGGACATCGACGGGACATTCTGCGTGGACCAATCTTCATAGAATGCGGGCACGTGGAATTCGGGCCGGTCACGCAGGCGGTCCCGGAAAGCAGACAAGCAGCCGCCCTCGCGCAGGTAGTCGGTTTCCTCATGCAGCTGGCGCCGCGCTTCATCAAGGTAGGGGGCGATGTCGAAATCGGCGGGTAGGATGCGCGCGGCACGCAGGAGCGCGCCGACATTCGCCACATCGCTGTCGATGCTGCGGGCGACGCCGGGGTATTGCACCTTGACCGCCAGCATCCGCCCGTCGCGGAGCCGCGCGCGATGCACCTGTCCGATTGAGGCCGCCGCGATCGGGCGCACGTCGAACCGGTCGAACGCGCGCTGCCAGTCCTTGCCCCAATTGGCGATCAAAACGTGCTTGAGCTGTTTGGGTGGCATGAAATTGGCGTCGGCGCGCAGGCGCGACAGAATGGCCGTCAGCTAGGGTGGGAGCACGTCGCCCGCTTCCATCGACAAGAGCTGTCCCATCTTCATCGCCGCGCCCCGCATTTGCGCCAGCTGATTGGTCAGACGCTGGACGTTGGTGGGGGTGAGAAGCAGCTCGCGGAGATCGGGGCGCCGGCCGCGGGCCAGCTCCATCGCGCCGTTCATCGCCACGGTGCCGGCCACCTGCGTGGCAAACCCGCCAAACCGCGCAAGGCGGTTGATCCGGCCTGCGGGGACAGCAACCGGGCGGCTGGCGGGGCTTTCGTCGGTCATTGCGGCGTCCTTGATGTGCTGAGGCGCAGCTATGCCGGCGCGCAGGAAGGTCAATGCACAGGTCCCGGGTGGCAGGTTGTCGCGGGATCGGTCCAAAGCGCGGGGCGCTGCGTATCAGACCCATGTGGCAAATGAAGACACACCATCCGCGCACCGCGACCCAGCCTGTTCCGGGCCATGTCCAAACTGTGATTGCGCAGGGTGAGACCGGTCACGCATGATGGATGTCTTGAAAAGACTAGGGGCGGATGGGCGCGATCCGCGGATCGCGCGGCTTGTTGATCTGGTGCGAGCCTCCATGCACCCGCCAAAGGGGGCAGGCCGGATCGTGTTGGCCGTGACGTTTGGTCTTGTCTGCCACATCATCTTCGCGCTCGCCGTTCTGGCGATGATCGCGGCGATGTTCTTTGGATTTTCCGAAAGCCTTGGGCAGGTGCCCTGGCCTTGGGCCTTGATCACCAACGCCGCGCTGCTTTTGCAGTTTCCGCTGACCCATTCCGCGCTGCTCTCGCGACGCGGCACGCGGTTGGTATCACGTCTGGTGCCTGGGCGGCACGGGGCGCGGCTGTCGACTACGACCTACGCGATCATTGCCTCGGTCCAGCTGCTTGCCCTTTTCGCGCTCTGGACCCCGTCGGGGATCGTCTGGTGGCGGGCGGATGGCATGCTGTTCTGGGTGATCTGCGCGGCCTATGCGACCGCATGGGGTCTGCTTTTGAAAGCCAGCTTTGATGCCGGCGCCGAGGTGCAATCAGGCGCGTTGGGGTGGATGTCGGTGGTGGCGGACCGCCAGCCGGTGTTTCCCGGCATGCCGACCAAGGGCCTCTTTCGGATCATCCGGCAGCCAATCTACTTGGCCTTTGCCCTGACGCTGTGGACGGTGCCGGTCTGGACGCCGGACCAATTGGTCCTTGCCACGAGCTATACCGCCTATTGCCTGCTGGCCCCGCGCCTGAAAGAGAGGCGGTTTCAGGCGCGCTATGGCCGGCGGTTCGAGACCTATCGCGCGCGCGTGCCCTATGCCCTGACGCGATGGACGCTGTCCTGGCCCGCGATCACATCGCGGCCCGCGCAACGCCGCGCCCTGCGCCAAGGTTGGCCACGCGTTTCACCCCCAGATCTGAGGCACTGACATGATCATCGCAGCCACACTTGCAACGGCCATTCTGTTTGGCGGCATGGTGCTTTATTCCTTTGGGTTTGCGGCCTTCCTGTTCTCGGCCTTGCCGGCCGAGACGGCCGGCCCGACACTGCGACGGGCATTCCCGCATTTCTATTCCTTTGTCATCGTAAGCTCGGCCCTGGCCGCATTGGCCTATCTAGGGTCCGATAGGGTGGCCGCGATGTTGTTGGGCCTGGTGGCGTTGACGACGTTGCCGACGCGCCAGGTGTTGATGCCCGCGATCAATCGGGCGACTGACGAGGGGCAGAACACACGGTTCAAATGGCTTCACGGGCTGTCGGTTCTGATCACCCTGGGACATATCGCGATTGCCGGCTACGTGCTGGCGGTCGGTGTCTGATCGATCGCTGTTCGCCATTCTTGCTTGAAATTCGGCTCCTTCCAAAGCTGCCTCTCATCGAAGCGACGTGCAATTTGGGAGGATAGCGTGTTGAAACGGACCTGTTTCTGGGCAGCGGGTGTTGCAGCGCTTTGCACGCTGGTGCCAATCGCGACAGCCGCAGATGATCTGCCGTACAATTTGACCGAGGGGAAACCCTTGAAGGAACCACGCTGAACGTCCTGAGCGTGGTGACCCCGCAATTTGATGGTCTGATGCTGCGTGATGGCGAGTTCACGGACCTGACTGGCATCGAGACCGAATGGACATTCATTCCCTTCGGTTCGCTGCAAGAGAAGATCAATGCCGAGGGCGCGGCAGCCAATGGCACCTTTGACGTGGTGAATTACCTCGACAGCTGAGGGCCGCCGAATGCGCATTGGCTCATGCGGATCGACGAGCTGATGGCGCGCGACGGGATCTCGATGGATCGGTATCCGGCGGCCTTTGCACGATCCGCACAATTCGAGGGTGAGACGCTTGGTTTTCCGCTGCGTGCCCATCCGCAGCTGATGTTCTACCGCAAGGATCTGATCCAAGAACCGCCAACCAGCTGGGCCGAGGTGATCGAGATCGGCAAGGCGCTGAAGGACACCAATCCCGACATCGCGCCGCTTGGGCTTCATTACAACAACGATGGCAACCGGCAGAATCTGTTCATCTGGATCAAATTCCTTTGGGCCGCGGGCGCGGACATCTTCAACGACAACTGGACCCCGGCCTGGACGACCGAAGAAGCGCTGCAGGCGACCGAGGATTACATCGCGCTGCACACCTTGCACGAGGTGACGAACCCCAACAGCCTGGCCTTTGTGGAACAGGACTCGCGCCAATCCTTCATGCAGGGCAATTCGGCCATGATCCCGGTATGGTGGTGGGCCTATTCGGGGTTCTACAACCCCGACAATTCGACACTGGCCAAGGACCAGGTCGGATTCACCGGCATGCCGGCATATCAGGGCACGACCAAGACCTATGCAATTTCGATGCCGTTTTCGATTTCCGAATATTCCGACAACAAAGACGCGGCCTGGGAGTTTCTGAAATGGCCGTCGAACCCCGAGATGGACAAGGCCAACGCGACCGAACGTGGGGTCGGCGGCAAGACGATCGTGAGCAACGTTGTGACGCATATCTCGTCCCTGACCGACGAGGACGTGAATGCGGCCAAGGACGGGATCCAGATGGCGGCGTTGGAGAGCCTGAAGGAGTCCGACATCATGCCGCAGATCCCGGAATGGCCTGAGGTCGGCGATATCCTATCTGCGGCCATTGCCGAGGCGGCCGCCGGCGGCGACGTACGCGAACTGATGACCGAAGCCGCCGAGCAGGCCACCCGCGTGCTAAGACGCGCCGGGCGCATCTGATCGCGACAGCAGAAAAGGCGGGGCTGTCCCGCCCTTTTCACCGATGAAGGATCGCATGCTCAGATACCTGCTGGTGCTTCCAGCCGTGATTGTCGTCTTCGCCACGGCGATCTGTCCGCTGGTTGAAAGCCTGCGGCTGTCCTTTACGGTGGGACGGCTGAACCGGCCGGGGAGTCTGGATCAGTATCTGGGCTGGGAAAACTTCACCTGGGCCATTTTCGAGGAACCGTCGTTTTGGAATTCGGTTTGGGTCACGGGCGTCTATACGGTTGTGACCGTCGGACCGACCACGGTTCTGGCCCTAGGTCTCGCGCTGCTGTTGGCGCCGGGGGGTCGGCTCCGGTCGGGGGTGCAGACGCTGTTGATCCTGCCCTTTGCGATGTCACCAGCGCTGATCGGCGTGTCGTTCCGGTTCATGTTCAACCCCGAATTCGGGCTTTTTGACGCGTTCTTTGGCGCAGTGTTCCCGCCGCTTGCGGATGTCAGTTGGCTGGCCGATCCGACTCTGGCCTTTGCGGTCTGCGTCATGGCTGATGTCTGGGGATGGATCCCGTTCCTGACGCTGGTGCTGATCGGCGGCCTGGCCAGCGTCCCGAAAGAGAAGGTCGAGGCTGCACAGGTCGATGGCGCGTCCGTGTGGCGGGTCTTTCGCGACGTGACCTTGCCGCAGCTGGCCCCGGCGCTGGCGCTGGTGGTCATTCTGAAATCGATCTTCAGCCTGAAGACCTTTGACCAGATCTTCATGCTGACGAATGGCGGCCCGGGAACCGCGACGCAGTTTATGTCGGCGGTTGTGATCATCCTGCCGTTCTTTGCGATGTTCCGCGATATCGGCCTGCTCGACACGCGGCTGGGCCTGATCCTGGTGAACCTGGCCGTCGTGATGCCGTTTGCGATCTGGATGATCAAAGGCTTTATCGACGGGATCCCGCTCGACACCGAAGAGGCAGCGATGGTCGATGGCTCGTCGCGCCTGCAGGTGATCCGCAACATTGTCCTGCCGATGGCCGTACCCGGGCTTCTGACAGCGGGGATATTCTGTTTCATTCTGGCGTGGAACGAGTTCCTGTTTGCGCTGATCCTGACCAACAAGGATGCGGTGACACTGCCGATTGGTCTGGCGCTTTTCAAGGCGGAGGAGGGCGATCTGTGGAATCTGCTGAGCGCGGCCGGCATCATCATTATGCTGCCGATGTTCGTGCTCGCCCTGTTGATCCGGAAATACTTTGTGCAAGGCATGACCATATGGGCGGTCCGGTAGATGGCCCGCGTCGCGCTGAAGAACCAGACCAAGCGTTTGGGCGACTTTGCCGGCGTCGACAACCAGTCGATCGAGATTGCCGACAAGGAGTTTCTTGTCCTCCTTGGCTCCTCGGGTTGCGGCAAGACCACCACGATGCGCATGATTGCCGGGCTGGAAGAGCCAAGCGCGGGCGAGGTGTGGTTCGATAACCGTCTAGTCAATGACGATCTGCCCAAGGATCGCGACGTGGCGATGGTGTTCCAGAACTACGGGCTTTACCCGCATATGACCGTGTTTGAAATTATCGCCTATCCCTTGCGGGTCCCCAGCACGCCGAAACATGACATTCCGGCGCGCATGAAAAAGGCGGCCGAGCAGATCGAGCTGGCGGATTTTCTGGATCGCAAGCCTAAGGCCTTGTCGGGCGGACAGCGCCAAAGGGTGGCCCTGGCCCGCACAATCGTTCGCACGCCAAAAGTGTTCCTGATGGACGAGCCGCTGTCGAACCTTGATGCCAAGCTGCGGGTGACGATGCGGGCGGAACTGAAACAACTCAGCCGCGAACTGAAGGTCACGACGGTTTATGTCACCCGTGACCAGATCGAGGCGATGACTCTGGCCGGCCGGGTCGCGATCATGAAAAACGGGGTGATCCAGCAGCTGGGCACGCCCGACGAGATCTATGATGACCCCGAGAACCTCTTTGTCGCCGGCTTCATCGGCGCGCCCGCCAAGAACCTGATCAACGGGGCGATACGCGGCGGCGCGTTTGTCACTGCGGGTGGCACGCGGCTGGTGGCGATCGATGCCGATGACAGGGCGCTCGTGGTCCTTGGCGTGCGTGCGGATGAAATTCACGTATCAGAGCCGGGTGAGGGTGATATCGACATGGCCATCTATGCGTTCGAGAACACGGGCGAGGCGACGCTTTTGACCCTGCAGTTGCACGGGCAGCGCATCATCGCCAAGGGCGACCGGCATCTACGCAAAGATCAGGACGAGGTCATCAGCGTGTCCTTTGGGCAGGATCTCCTGTATTTGTTTGACCCCGAGACGGGAGCGCGGCTGCGTGGCTGACACCGCTCACCTCAGCGGAGGATGGATCCGGTGTTCGGTTGGTGAAAGCCCGACAACACGATGAAATGCGCGGTGGACGGAGTGGTCGTTGGAATGGCCCAGACGCTCGGCAATCATGGCGACCCGAAAATCCGAGTTCCGGAGTAAGGTCTTGGCATTTTCAAACCGCACCGCGTCGATCGTCCGCTGTAGCGTTAGACATCGCTGAGGGCGAGCCGTTGCCCCGATCTCAGGCTGAAATGGGCCGCGGAGAAGGGTCGGTAATCTGATTCCATCGAGTTCACGACAATCGCCTCGCGCAGCCTTTGAAAGCGGGCAGTTTCCAACGAACCACCGTTCGGCATCCATGTGATCGAGAGGGTGGAGAAGCTGGATTGTTGCATCCTCATCGGTGTGATCGAAGGTGATGTCCAGCTGGTCGGCAATGACCAGCCCGTTGCGCACAATGTGTTCCAGTGCGGCGCGGGTACTTTATCAGTCATGGGTGCCAGATGGTGTTAACCGCAGGATCTCCACGACGAACGCAGTGGACAGGGCAACTAGGAACAGGCCGGCGACGGCGCAAAAAGCGGCTACAGGCTGCGCGCCGCCATGCGGCGTCAGATCGCCATAGCCAAGCGTGGTGAGCATGACAATCGCGCAGTAAAAGGCCTGCCAAAACGCGTCGGTCACGCCAGGGTCGATAAAGGCCGAGGCCCAGATCATCGCCTCGATCAACAGCGCGAGGCCGAGAAGCACCACATAAGTCAGAACCAGCGCCGTTTTGAGCCGAACAGAGCCATGCGCGCAGGTCGTGCGCCCCTGCGGTGACCCCCCGCGCTGCGACAGGGTCGCGGCAGCAATGTGAACCGCCAGCGTAGTCGCAAAGAAGGTAGAGCCGAGGACTATCTGAAATTACGGATCCACAGTTCAGCCTTCCATCACAAGGCGACGAAGGCTTGGATGATGATCGCATTGGCGAGATCGACAAAAAACGCCGACACAAGCGGCAGGATCACAAAGGCAAGCGGCGACGGCCCGTACCGTTTTGTCACGGCGGTCATGTTTGCAATGGCCGTCGGCGTGGCGCCTAGTGCGAACCCGCC
>JBCCYF010000096.1:0-16287 GCA_039190275.1 Pseudomonadota bacterium
GCGCGATAAGGCAGCATCTGTTTGCCGCGCAAATCGGATGCGAAAATCTCATGCTCATAGGTCGCTGTAGGATGTGCCAGCCCCTCCCCCGCGCGGGTGACGGATCGGCGCGCCATGACGCGGTCGCCCTTGGGTGCTGTAAAGAGCTGTGGCACGCTGATATCCAGACCCTGCGCAAGCTTGCGCACCGCCTCGAACGTCGGTGACATCTGGTCGTTTTCGATTTTCGACAGGGTCGAGCGGGCCAATCCGGCCTTCTGCGCTGCCTGTTCCAAGGTCCAGTTCCGCGCCTTGCGCAAGGCGCGCACCCTCTTGCCCAGATCCAGGGGCTCGACGGGCGGTGCGCCCGCCACATCGACATCACGGGCAACCCGCAAAAGCGAGGGAATTTCGTTGTCATCGACCATCGACAGATCGGTCCTTTGCTGCCTAGATCCGTACACTAAGGTGGATTGACGAAATATGGCAACTGCACGCGGGCAATCGATATGGGACGCGGGCCCCTTTCTCAGGGTGCCGCAGCCGTTCAACCTGACCGAACACACGATGCGGGCGGGGCGCGCGACGCCGGATAAAGTAGCGCTGGAGGTTATATCGGGTCCCGGCCAGTTGCGGGAAGCCTGGCGCTTTGCCGAGGTTGAGGCTGCGATATGCGGCACGATGACGGGTCTGGCCGCGCGCGGTCTTGGCCGGGGCGACCGGCTGCTGCTGCGGCTGGGACACAGCATCGACTTTCCGATCCTGTTCTTTGCCGCTATGGGGCTTGGCGCGATCCCGATCCCCAGTTCAGCGCAATGGACATCGCGCGAAGTGTCTGCCGCAACAGCGCTGGCGCGGCCGAAGCTGGTTGCTGCCGCGCCAGGTATCGAAGCAGGTACCGCTCCGATTGTCGGGCCGCAGGACTACCATGCCTGGCGCGCCCTACCGCCGGCGGCGTTCGCCGTGACCGAACCGGATGATCCGGCATTCATGGTCTTCACTTCGGGCACAGGTGGGCAGCCCAAGGGCGTTTTGCACGCGCACCGCAGCGGTTGGGCACGGCGCATGATGTGGCGCGACTGGATGGATTTGCGCAGTAGCGATCGTGTGTTGCACGCCGGGGCATTCAACTGGACCTATACCCTGGGGACCGGTCTGACCGATCCATGGGCGGCCGGGGCGACCGCACTGATCTTCGATGGCCCTGGCGGCTCGGCTCTCTGGCCTCAATTGCTGGCGCGCCATGGCGCAACCCTATTTGCCGCATCCCCCGGTGTGTTCCGGCAGATCCTGCGCAGCGGCGAGGGTCTGCCCACCCTGCCCGCGCTTCGCCATGCGTTGTGCGCGGGTGATACGTTGCCCGCCGGGACTGCGCAAACCTGGCATGCACGGACCGGGACCCGGATCCACCAGGCCTTGGGGATGTCCGAAATCTCAACCTATGCATCCGATGCGCCGGGGTACGCTGCGGTGCGGCCGCAACGGGGCCGCCGCATCGCTGTGTTGAGCGCCGATCATGAAGCTGTACCGCCCGGCACACCGGGACGGATTGCAGTGTCGATCCGCGATCCCGGGCTTATGCTGGGCTATTGGCGCGGCGCGGACCAGCCCCCCGACCTGCCCTGCCAGGGCGAATGGTTCGATACCGGCGATATCGCCACAATGGCGGAGGATGGCACGCTGACACATCAGGGTCGCGCGGACGATATCCTCAATGCCCAGGGCTATCGCGTATCCCCGGTTGAGGTCGAGGAGGTGCTGTTGCAACACCCGCGCGTGGCCGAGGCCGGTGTGGCAGCACGCACCCTGAAACAGGACGTCGAACTGATCACGGCGTTCATCGTTCCTTGCGGAGACGACAGCGGGCTCGCGGCAGCACTGGCCGCGCATTGTGCCGAAAATCTTGCCCGTTACAAATGCCCGCGCGCCTTCTATGCTGTGCCCGAGTTACCGCGCACAGCGAACGGCAAGCTGATACGCCGCGCGTTGCGTGACATCGACATCTGACAGAAGGGACAACCACTATGGTCACGCGGCTTGAAATCCTGTCAGATCCGGTCTGTCCGTGGTGCTATATCGGAAAAGCCAAACTTGACCGCGCTCTGGAAAAACGGCCCGATCATCCTTTCAACATCCAGTGGCGACCGTTCCAACTGAACCCGGACATGCCGACCGAGGGGATGGACAATGCCGCCTATCTGAGCGCCAAATTCGGCGGGCCCGAGGGCGCGCGGAAGGTCTATGCCAGGATCGAACAGACAGCATTGGATGCAGGTATTGATGTCGACTTCTCGCGGATTTCCAGAAAGCCGAACACAATAAATGCCCATCGTTTGCTGCACTGGGCCGGGATCGAGGACCGGCAGGGGCTGGTGGCAAACCAGCTGTTCCACCGTTTCTTCAAGCTGGGGCAGGATATCGGGGCAACCGACGTGCTGCTGGACGTGGCGAAAACCGTCGGGATGGACCACACTGTCACCCAGCGCCTGCTGGAGGGCGATGCCGATATGGCTGAAATACGCGCAGCGGATGCTCGGGCCCGTGATATGGGGGTCACGGGGGTTCCCACCTTTATTCTGGGCGGCAAATATGTTCTTACAGGGGCGCAGGAGACGGAGGTCTGGCTCTCTGTGATTGATGAGATCGTCGAGAAATCACAGGCAATGGATCATAAACCCGCAGAACCATCTGGGCTTACAGACACATTCTAAGAGCTGAAACTGCAGGCGTCCGGGCCGGGCAATCGCCGCTGGCGAATTCTTAACTATGCCCCAATCTCACCCAGAAATCTTCGCCAGTTGCTAATACTTTATTTACGAGAGGATGTGACCTTAACGCATCCGCCCTACGTAGATACTGGACGCCGTGATGAAACAAATAGCTCCAATTCTCTTGCTGTCCGCCCTTGTCGCAGGCTGCAGCACGACAGGTACCGATATCACCAAGAACTCGCCCGGGTTGACCGGTGAACTTGCTGCCTGCAGCGATCCCGTTATACGGGGTTGCCCCGAGGTGCCGACCCTGGGCGCAGCTGTCGAAAGCAAGGCTGAGGCTGGAACGACCATGACCCGTGCCTTGTTGAGGCTGTTCTAAAGCGTTTGGCGAAATACCTGAAGCATCACCCACCACCTGACGCGTTGAAATCTTTCATTTCAGGCAGCATTAGGTGACTCAGGTTTTTCGCATAGTGCTCTAAATGGCGGCCTCCCCCTGATGGACCGGCAGCACCGCGGGTGCTCTACAGGCGTTATTGCGACAAAACCTCGGATCCGGGTTTCGCTCCGCTAGCGCCCCTCGCCAGGCGGGCAAGATCGGACGCGATGGCATACGCACCTTTGATCTTGTCGCTATCTGCGGACCAGTCTCGCCGGACGATGACCTTGTTGTCTTTCACCTTTGCCTGGCCACGCTGATCCTGCAGAAACTGAACCAGACCGGCAGGATCCGCGAATTTGTCATTGTGGAACTGCACAACCGCACCACGCGGCCCACCATCGAGTTTTGCGATACCCGCCTGCTTGCATTTCGTCTTGATGCGGACAACGTTCATCAGCGTTGTCACTTCGCGCGGGAGTTTGCCAAACCGATCGATCAGCTCGGCAGCAAAACCCTCAAGTTCCACCTTGGTGGTCAGCGAAGAAAGACGGCGGTAAAGGCCAAGCCGCACATCTATGTCCGGCACATAAGGTTCGGGGATCAGCACCGGAACGCCCAGATTGATCTGCGGTGCCCAACCTTCATCGCCGGCACTCAACCCCTCAAGCTCGCCAGCTTTCATCTTGGCGATCGCCTCCTCCAGCATATCCTGATAAAGCTCATATCCCACCTCGCGGATATGACCGGATTGCTCATCGCCCAGAAGGTTTCCCGCACCTCGAATGTCCATGTCCTGGCTGGCCAGGGTGAACCCTGCCCCCAGGCTGTCCAGCGTCCCAAGCACCCTGAGCCGTTTCTCGGCCGTCGCGGTGAGCTTCTGCCGAGAACGCGTTGTCATATAGGCATAGGCGCGGATTTTCGACCGCCCGACCCGCCCACGGATCTGATAAAGCTGCGCAAGGCCGAACATATCTGCCCGGTGCACGACCAGCGTGTTCGCCGCAGGAATGTCCAGGCCGCTTTCGACGATGGTTGTGGCCAACAGGACATCGTACTGACCATCGTAAAAGGCATTCATACGGCTGTCCAACTCGCCCGCCGGCATCTGGCCATGCGCGACAAGGTAGGTCACCTCGGGGACCTGGTCGCGCAGAAATTCCTCGATTTCAGGCAGATCTGCGATGCGCGGGACAACAAAGAAGCTTTGGCCGCCGCGGTAGTGCTCGCGCAGCAGCGCCTCCCTCAGTGTGACCGCATCAAACTCCGAGACATATGTCCGTATCGCCAGACGGTCGACCGGCGGTGTCGCGATCAACGACAAGTCCCGGACGCCGGTTAGCGCCAGTTGCAGGGTGCGCGGGATCGGGGTGGCGGTCATGGTCAGCACGTGAACTTCCGAGCGGAGCTGTTTAAGCCGCTCTTTATGGGTCACGCCGAACTTTTGCTCTTCATCGATGATCACCAAGCCCAGCTGAGCGAATTTTACCGACTTCGCCAGAATTGCATGAGTACCGACCACAATCTCGACCGTGCCATTGGCCAGCCCCTCACGGGTTGAGGCCGCATCTTTTGTGCCAATAAAGCGCGACAGCTGGCGAACCGTAACCGGCAGCCCCCGGAACCGCTCCGCGAATGACTGGGCATGCTGCCGGGCCAGCAATGTGGTGGGTGCCACCACCGCCACCTGCTGACCGGACAACGCCGCCACAAATGCCGCGCGCAGGGCGACCTCGGTCTTGCCAAATCCGACGTCGCCGCAAATCAGGCGGTCCATCGGATTTCCCGATCCAAGGTCCTCTAGTACGTCGGAGATGGCGTTAAGCTGATCATCGGTTTCCTGATACGGGAAGCGCGCACAAAACTCGTCCCACAAACCGTCCGGCGGTGTCAGCTTGGGCGCGGTACGCAATGCACGCTCGGCCGCGATGCGGATCAGCGCGTCGGCCATCTCGCGGATCCGCTCCTTGAGCTTGGCTTTCTTGGCTTGCCAGGCACCACCACCCAGACGATCCAGAAGACCCTCCTCATGGCCATAGCGGCTGAGGAGTTCGATGTTCTCGACCGGCAGGTAAAGCCGGTCACCACCCGCATACTCCAGCGCGATGCAGGCATGCGGCGCGCCTGCAGCAGTCACCGTCTCAAGACCGTTGTAACGGCCGATCCCATGTTCGAGATGGACAATCAGATCGCCAGGGCTGAGGCTGGTTGCCTCGGTCAGGAAATTCTCTACACGGCGGCGGCGCTTGGGCGCGCGGATCAGCCGATCCCCCAGCACGTCCTGTTCTGTAATCACCGTAAGGCCAGGGGCGGTGAACCCCGCCTCTATCCCCAACACGGACTGAAACAATCCGCCGGTGCCATTCGGCAGATCCTCGTAGCGATCCAGAGGTTGCGCATCGGTCGCGCCACTATCCTCAAGCAGGGTGCCCATCCGCTCCCGCGCGCCTTCGGAATAGCTGGCAATGATCACATGGCTTTCGGCACGGCGGGCCCGAATATGGTCCGCCAATGCGCCAAACAGGCTGACATCCTCCTGCTGGCGTTCTGGCGCAAAGGTACGGCCGAGCCGCGCACCACTATCCGTAACGCCTAACCCAACGGGATGCGGCAGTACCGACAGATGCCGCACCGCCCGATGCGCCAGTGCGGCCTCCCAGGCGGGATCACCCAGATAGAGCTGCTCGGGCGGAACCGGTTTATAGACCGTGTCGAGTCGCCCCTTCTCGGCCAAGGCGTCCTGGCGGGCGCTGTATTGCTCGGTTATCGCAGCCCAGCGTGACGTCCGGGCCGCGTCGGTCTGATCGTCCAGGACGACCGGCGCGCCCGGAAGGTAGTCAAACAGCGTCTCCATGCCGTCGTAGAAGAAGGGCACCCAATGTTCCATGCCCTGATGTTTGCGCCCGGCGCTCACTGCCTCGTAAAGCGGATCGTCCGTGCCGACCGCGCCAAAGCTGGTGCGATAGGTCTGGCGAAACCGCTGAATTGATCCTTCGTCCAGGATTACTTCTGAGGCGGGTGCAAGTTCGACACGCGGCTCATCCCGGGTGCTGCGCTGGCTGGCCGGGTCGAACCGGCGTGCCCCATCAAGCACGTCTCCGAACAGATCGAGGCGCAACGGCATATCAGCGCCCGGTGGAAAGATGTCGATCAATCCGCCCCGGATGGCAAAGTCGCCCGGCTCGGTGACTGTCGGGGCCTGATTGTATCCCATCCGGGCCAGAAATCCACGCAGCGCCTCGACGTCGATCTGGCGCCCAACCTCTGCCGTGAAGCTGGCACCGGCCACAACCCGCCGCGAGGGCACGTATTGTGTGGCGGCCGCCAGTGTCGTGAGCAGCACGGCGGGACCATCGAACCCAGCGCTTAGCGCCGCAAGAACCGACATGCGTGCAGCCGATAGTTCCGTCGCGGGTGAGATCCGGTCATACGGGACGCAGTCCCACGCCGGAAACGACATCACCGGCAGGCGTGGTGCAAAGAACCCAAGGGCCCGGCGCGTCGCCTCGACCCGCGCCGCATCGCGCGCGACAAAGACGACTGGACCCTCCGCGCGCGTGGCAAGGGTGTTGATGACCGTCGCGTCAAAACCTTCGGGCGCGCCGCTGATACGCTGCACACCCGGCGCGACCGGCGTTGAATGAACGGACGTTTCCGACATCAGAGCAAAAAGCTTTCAATGTTCTGCACGACCTGATGTACCGCCAGTATCACCGCAAGTGAGATGCCAAGGACACCGATCAGCTGGTTGAGCAGACGCTGCCGTCCCAGCGCTTTGCGCAAGCCCGCACCGCGCAAACCGTCACGGTCGATCCGCGCAGCGAAACGTATGGTGAATACGTAGATCAGCGTCAGCGGCAGCATCAGCGTAAACACGGCGCGGGCGAATTCGGAACCGCCCAAGGTCCCCAGTGTAACCAGGACCGCCAGCAGGAACGCCGTGAACCCGACAAGCACGGCGCCATAGCGTTTGAACAACGCGTTGAAGCGAAACACCTGCGCCAGAATAAGGGACTCGGTTGCCCGGGCATATGGCCCCTGCTCGTCATTTTCGCGGTTTGCCTCGATCACCATATCGAACGGGACGCCCAGGGTGAAATGGCTGGCCATTGACCAAGCCACCACATGCAACAGCCAGAACCATATGGTCCAGAAGCTGTTAAAGTTCATAAGTTCGCGAATTATGTCCAAGACGGGGCTTTCCGGATGTTTGGGGAGAGCACCTAAAGACTTCTACGTGAAATTCAATCGCAGATAAGGGCAAACCTTGCCCCTGCTCAGGCTCCGTGGCATGGAGCGTCAAGCTCACGCAAGGAACACCGATGACCCCCGCCCCGTTTCCACTGTCCAGACCGCGCCGCTTGCGCCGCAGTGCGTGGATCCGCGAGATGGTTGCCGAAACCACGTTGGCACCGGCTGACCTGATCTGGCCGATCTTTGTGCGTGACGGTGCCGACCTGCGCGAGCCGGTGGCGACGATGCCCGGAGTTGATCGCGTCTCGGTCGACAAGGCGGTGGAGGATGCACAGCGGGCGGCGGATCTGGGCATTCCCTGCATCGCACTTTTCCCCTACACCGATGCCGCGCTTAAAACACCGACCGCAGAAGAAGCCTGGAACCCCGACAATCTGGTGAACCGCGCCACCCGGGCGATCAAGGCCGCCGTGCCTGGCGTTGGTATCATGCTTGACGTTGCCCTTGACCCCTACAATTCCGACGGGCACGACGGGCTGGTTCGAGATGGCGAGGTTCTGAACGACGAGAGCCTTCTCGCGCTAGAGAAACAGGCTTTGGCGCATGCCGAGGCGGGGGCGGACATCCTGGGTCCCTCGGATATGATGGACGGCCGTATTGGTGTGATCCGCCAGGCCCTTGAGGCGCATGACTTTCATCATGTCGCGATCATGAGCTATGCCGCGAAATACGCCAGCGCCTTTTACGGACCGTTCCGCGATGCCGTCGGGGCCAGCGGCGCGCTCAAGGGCGACAAGAAAACCTATCAGATGGACGCATGCAATTCAGACGAGGCCCTTCGCGAAGTAGCCGCCGATCTGGCCGAAGGTGCGGATATGGTCATGGTCAAACCCGGCCTGCCCTACCTCGACATCTGCCGCCGTGTGAAAGACGGCTTCGCCGTGCCGACCTTCGCGTATCAGGTCTCGGGCGAGTACGCGATGATACAAGCGTCTGGTCAGAACGGCTGGATCGATCCCGATCTGGCAATGATCGAAAGCCTGCAGGCGTTCAAAAGGGCGGGCTGTGACGGTATCCTGACCTATTTCGCCCCCCATATTGCACCGATGCTCTAGGGTTCGGAACACCGGACCAACCGGCCATATAGATAGAAAGTGGTCCGCCCCTCGTTAACCTTAGGGTTCAACCAGCCGTCCTGAGGGTTGTTCGAATAAACTTCGACGCGGATCTGAAGTGACTGGGGCCGGCCGCTTCCGCCCATCGGCCAGGGGTCCATGCGTTGTTCGCCCCCTTCATCGGACCACCGTAAAGCTTGTCTTCGGGGCACTCTTCGACAAAGGCCTTGAGCTTGAGGAAACCCTTGTGGAGCGCCGCCTGGGCGTCGGACCAATCCATGTCGACCTGCCGCACCCGCAAATCTGCGTTGTAGCGCTTCAGCTCATTCCATTTGTAACCTTCCGCAGGAAAGTGGACCGTTTTACCGGCCTGCCCGTCCATGTACCATCCGAGAAAGAGATCGATCCAATGGGCTCGATGCGCGACGATGTCCTTGATTGAAACACCCTCGTCATTCGCTTTCGTCGCGACGCTTGCAGCGAGCGGACCGATCAACTTCGACAGAGCGTCGTATTCTTTCAGGGTAATAGCCAGCAATTCTGCCTTGTTGGTCGCGGCCACGATGACCCTCCATGCTGCGCAAAATTAAGGTGCAAGACAAAAGAACCGCGGGAAACCGAGATCCAATTTGGGTCGGCTCAAGGTGCACCCGATCCTTTACAGTTCTGAACGGAGTGCCGAGTCGCGGGCGTCAGGGATGTTACTGCTGGCGCACATGTCTTCGAAAGCGCGCCTGATTAGTGACCACCTGCGCGTCGTCTGACATCCCATTCCATGCCCGGCCCGACCCGGGTTTTGGAAGAAATACGTGACGACCGACGGCAACGCCCAGCGGATCGGAGGGTCCATGCGAGCCCGTGCAGCTATCGGTCTACCAGGACCGAACAGGCCGCATGCCGCACCACGCGGGCTGCGGTAGATCCCAAAAAGTAGTCGGACAATCCCGGCTTGTGGGAACCTACGATGACGAGATCGGGCGCGATCTCCTCGATTGTGTCCAGGATTCGGACGTGGGCTGGCCCATGTGCAATCCGCACCGTAACCGTCTTGATCCCGGCCGCGTCCGCCAGCGCCGTCAGCGCCGCATGCTGGTCGCCGACCCGTGCGTCGCGAATGGCCGGCGGGACATAGGCCTCGGCGTAGGCGGGAATATCAGGCGTGACATGCAGCGCGGTAATGGTCCCGCTTTCACTCAGCAACCGTCCGGCCTTACTCAGGATTTGCTGCCCGATGTCCTCGTGCGAGAGATCTACGGGTACGAGAATGTGCTTAAACATTTGCTTCTTCCATCCGATTTGCTCAACCTGTAATAGCCCCTGTGATCACCATCACGCCTTGACGCAAATCAACTGGACATTCCGGAAACGTCTGGCTCTAAGTCGCGCCAATGAAATATGGATAAGCAGGAGATCCCATGACACTTGACCCGGTCCTCGAAGCGGTTGACGCTGACCTTGACGCCTCGGTCGAGCGTCTTTTCGAGCTGTTGCGGATACCGTCGATATCGACCGACCCAGCGTTTGACGCGGATTGCACCCGGGCGGCGGACTGGCTGGTGGCGGAACTTGGCGCACTGGGCTTTGAGGCGAGCCGTCGCGATACGCCGGGCAAGCCCATGGTGGTGGCCCATCACCGCGGCGAGGGGCCTAAGTTGCTGGTGTACGGGCACTATGACGTCCAACCTGTCGACCCGCTGGACCTGTGGCATCGCGATCCGTTTGACCCGGCGTTGGAGGATACGCCAAGCGGTAAGGTGATCCGCGCCAGGGGCGCATCGGACGACAAAGGGCAGCTGATGACATTTGTCGAGGCGTTTCGTGCGTACAAAACCGCTACCGGGACGCTACCCGGCAATTTGACCGTAATGTTCGAGGGGGAGGAGGAAAGCGGATCGCCCTCGATCATTCCGTTTCTGACGGAAAACAAGGAGGAGTTCGCGGCCGACCTCTGCCTGGTCTGTGACACCGGCCTGTTCGATCCGCAGACACCCTCGATCACCACTATGCTGCGCGGCATGCAGGCGGCCGAGTTTACTGTGGTCGGACCGAACAAGGACCTGCACTCCGGCATGTATGGCGGACCGGCGATGAACCCGATCCGGGTCCTCTCAAATCTGATCGCCGGCATGCACGACCAGGACGGGCGGGTTCAGATCCCTGACTTTTACGAGGGTGTCGAACCGGTGCCGAATGCCGTAAAGGCCTGCTGGGACAGTCTGCCCTTTGACGGCGCTGCGTTTCTGGGGGATGTCGGCCTGAGCGAGCCGGCCGGCGAACGCGGCTTCAGCGTGCTTGAGCAGGTATGGTCGCGTCCGACGGCCGAGGTCAACGGCATATGGGGGGGCTATACCGGCGCGGGGACAAAAACCGTGCTCCCGTCCGAAGCGTCGGCCAAGGTGACCTTTCGGCTGGTCGGCAAACAGGACCCGGATGCAATTGTTGAGAACTTCAAGAACTTCCTGGAGTCACAGCTTCCGGCGGACTACGAGATGCGGTTCGAAGCTGGGCACGGCGCTCAAGCGACGGTCATGCCCACAGATCGCCCCGAATTTGAGGCGGCTCGTGCTGCGTTGGGCAAGGAATGGGAAAACGAGGCGGTCTTTATCGGCGGTGGCGGCTCCATCCCCATCGTCGGCCACTTCCGGGACATCCTTGGCGTTGACTCAGTCCTGATTGGTTTCGGACTTGAGGATGACAACATCCACTCGCCCAATGAAAAGTACAATCTCAGCAGCTTTCATCGTGGAATCCGCTCCTGGGTCCGGGTGCTGGACGCGCTGAACACCTAAACGGGGATCAACGCGCGGGTGCGCCCGGCGCCCCTATCCGGATCATCGGCGGGATAATGGGGAGACGCGGAGATCTGCCCTTGAAATAACCAAACACCACGCCGACCGCCCTATCGTTCCGGTTTTGGTTGTGACTGGGACGGTCATTAAATAGGGCTGGGCAGAACACTCATTGAGCCGATAGGACGGAACCTCCATGACTCAGCGGATCGATAAAGAGGGCCTGCAGGTGGCCCCGCAACTGGTGCAGTTCATTGAGGAACAGGCGCTTCCGGGAACAGGCGTAACACCGGCAGCATTTTGGGGCGGCTTTGCCGACCTGGTTACGACCCTTGGGCCCATCAACGCTGAACTTCTTGAAAAGCGCGAGGCGCTGCAGTCCAAAGTCGACAACTGGCATATGTTGCATCGAGACGCGCCGCATGACCACGAGGCGTACAAGTCTTTTCTGGCGGAAATCGGGTATCTGATGCCCGAGGGTGAGGACTTCGAAATCGGGACCAGCGATGTGGATCCCGAAATTGCCACCATCCCGGGACCCCAACTGGTCGTTCCGGTGACCAATGCACGCTACGCCCTGAACGCGGCGAACGCTCGTTGGGGCAGCCTCTATGACGCGTTCTATGGCACGGACGCGATCGGCAGCAGCCCACCTCGGGGCGGATATGACAAGGGTCGCGGAGCGCGGGTCGTGGCACGGGTCCGTGTGTTCTTGGATGAGGCTTTTCCGTTGGATGGCACCAGTCACGCCGACGCCCGCAGGTATCACATCCGGGACGGCAAACTGCTGGTCGATGACTTGCCGCTTGTCGATCCAACCAAGTTCCGCGGATTTCGCGGGCACCCTAAAGCACCATCGGCGGTTTTGCTGTGCAACAACGGGTTGCACGTCGAACTGGTTTTCGACCGGACACACGTGATTGGCAGCCGGGATCAGGCCGGCCTTGCGGATGTTCTGGTCGAAGCGGCCGTTTCCGCGATCATGGATTGCGAGGACAGCGTCGCCTGTGTCGACGCGGACGACAAGGTCCAGGCCTATGCCAACTGGCTTGGACTGATGCGCGGCGATCTGACCGACACATTTCAGAAAGGCGGTCAAACGGTCACCCGGGCGCTGCACCCGGATCGCAGCTACACCGGCCCTGAGGGGCAGGACCTCGTGCTGAAGGGTCGGGCGCTGATGCTGGTGCGCAATGTGGGGCATTTGATGACCAATCCGGCCGTGCTGAACCCGGATGGGTCGGAGGTGTTCGAAGGGCTGATGGACGCCATGATCACCACCCTGATCGCCATGCACGACCTGCAGCGTGAGGGCGGCAACTCGGTGACCGGTTCGGTCTATGTGGTCAAACCCAAAATGCATGGCCCAGGGGAAGTGGCTTTCGCCGATCAGATATTCAGCGCGGTCGAGACGGCGCTCGGCCTGCCCCAATGCACAGTGAAACTGGGGATCATGGACGAGGAGCGGCGCACCTCGGTCAACCTTAAGGAGTGCATTCGCGCCGCACGTAACAGGGTTGCCTTCATAAACACCGGCTTTCTCGACCGGACCGGGGACGAGATCCATACCTCGATGGAGGCGGGCCCCTTTAGCCGCAAGGACTTCATCAAGCGCAAGGCCTGGATCGGCGGATACGAGAACCAGAACGTGGACATCGGTCTGGAATGCGGGCTTTCGGGCAAAGCGCAGATCGGAAAGGGCATGTGGGCGATGCCTGATCTGATGGCAGCGATGCTGGAACAGAAGATCGAACACCCCAAGGCAGGGGCCAATTGCGCCTGGGTCCCAAGCCCAACTGCAGCCACGCTGCATGCATTGCACTATCATAAGGTCGATGTGTTTGCCGTGCAGGATGCGCTGAAAGCAGGCGGTCGTCGGGCCTATGTCGACACGGTGCTGGATATTCCGCTGGCCAGCTACCAGAAGTGGACCGACACGCAAAAACAGCGCGAGGTCGAAAACAACGCGCAAGGAATTCTGGGCTATGTCGTGCGTTGGATCGACCAGGGGATCGGATGCTCGAAAGTGCCGGACATGAACAACGTCGGGCTGATGGAGGATCGGGCGACCTGCCGCATATCGGCGCAACACATCGCCAACTGGCTCCATCATGAGGTTGTCGATGCGCAGCAGGTGATGGCCAGTCTGCGCAAAATGGCAGAGGTCGTGGACGCCCAGAATGCGGATGACCCGGCGTATCGGCCCATGGCACCAGGCTTTGACGGTATTGCCTTTCAGGCCGCCTGTGACCTGGTGTTCAAGGGGCGCAACCAACCCTCAGGATACACCGAGCCCGTGCTGCACGCGCGGCGGTTGGAGCTAAAAGCGGGGCACTGAATACCCGGCGGGGGCCTTCAAGTGCACCGCCTTTGTCAGTCCACAAACGCCTTTTCGATCACAAAATGTCCCGGGTCTGAGTTAGCGCCTTCCTCCATCCCTGCCGCCTCGCACAACTGTTTGTGTTCCTGCAGCATATCCATGGAGCCGCATATCATCACCCTGTCGGTTTCAGGGCTCAACGGGCCGCCGGTCGCCGTTGCCAAACGCCCATCACGGATCCAGTCGGTCATGCGCCCCATCTGCGATGTCTCCTCCCGGGTGGTTGTCGGGATAAAGGTCAGCTTGTCGCCAACAACCTCGGAAAGCAGCTCGTCACCTGTGATCCGGACCATCAGGGATTTGCCGAAGTCCAGTTCTGCCGCCTCCCGGCAGGTCTGGGTCAGGATCACCTCGTCGAACTTCTCATAAGTTTCGGGGTCCCGGATCACGCTGGCAAAGGGCGCGATCCCGGTACCGGTGGAAAACAGGAACAGGCGACGGCCCGGCAGCAATGCATCATGCACCAATGTACCCACTGGCTTGGGCCGCATCAGCAGCGCGGCCCCCGGTTGCAGGTGCTGCAAACGGCTTGTCAGTGGCCCGTCCTGAACTTTGATCGAATAGAACTCAAGCGTGTCATCCCAGCTGGGCGATGCGATGGAATAGGCGCGCAACAGCGGCTTTTCGTCGACCAGCAGGCCAATCATGACAAACTCACCCGAGCGAAAGCGGAACCCGGGCGGTCGGGTACAGGTGAACGAGAATGTCCGGTCGGTCCAATGATGCACATCGCCCACGGTTAGCTGGGCCATCCCCCTGAGGGCTCGGGGCATCTCGGTCATGGTACGCCTCATGTGATTTGCGTTGCTGCGGCACCCTAGCGACCCGCCCCGCGAGTGGAAACCCAAACCGCACGACAGCCCGGAAATCGCTGGAAAAACCACTGTGAACACCGGTGAATTGACCCGTGTGCTGCAATGCACTATGTAGCCGGGAAAGAGAGGCCTCAATCCGGGGGTCTGCGCCGCGCGAGGATTGCGGCCATATTTGCCGCAAGAAACAGCGTGGAAAATGACGACATTTACTGACCTTGAACTGGACGCACGCGTCCTCAAAGCCGTATCCGAAACCGGTTACGAGACCCCTACCCCTATTCAGGAGCAAGCCATACCGCACGCATTGCGCGGCCGCGACGTACTTGGCATCGCGCAGACCGGAACCGGGAAAACGGCGTCGTTCACACTGCCTATGCTGACCATGCTGGCAAAAGGGCGCGCCCGTGCGCGCATGCCCCGCAGCCTTGTTCTGGCCCCGACCCGTGAACTGGCCGCCCAGGTTGCCGAGAACTTCGAAACCTATGCCAAGCATTTGCGCATCTCGATGGCGCTTCTGATTGGCGGCACCAGCTTCAAGGACCAGGACCGGTTGATCGATCGCGGCGTGGACGTCCTGATCGCCACGCCCGGCCGTCTTCTGGATCACTTTGAACGCGGCAAGCTGATGCTGACCGGAGTGCAGATTATGGTCGTCGACGAGGCGGATCGCATGCTGGATATGGGTTTCATCCCCGATATCGAGCGGATCTTCAAGCTCACGCCTTTCACCCGACAAACGATGTTCTATTCGGCCACCATGGCGCCCGAGATCACGCGGATCACACAGGAGTTTCTGTCAAACCCGGTCCGCGTAGAGGTTGCGCGCCAGGCCACGACATCGGAAACAATCGAGCAGGTGGTGTGCAAGCACCAGCCGTCTCGCCGCGACCGTGCTGACAAGGAGAAGCGCGAGGTTTTACGGCTGCTGATCGCGGCCGAGGGCGAAAACCTGACCAACGGGATCATCTTTTGCAATCGCAAGCGGGATGTGGACGTGGTGGCCAAGTCATTGAAGAAGCATGGCTATGACGCGGCACCCATTCACGGCGACCTCGATCAGTCGATCCGCACACGGACATTAGACGGCTTTCGGAACAATGACCTACGCCTGCTTGTCGCATCGGATGTGGCGGCGCGGGGCCTGGATATTCCATCCGTCAGTCATGTGGTCAACTTTGACGTTCCGACCCATTCCGAAGACTATGTTCACCGGATCGGACGCACCGGGCGCGCCGGACGCGAGGGCAAGTCGATCACATTATGCCTGCCACATGAGCAAAAATATCTGGATCAGATCGAAGAGCTTGTGAAGAAGTCCATTCCGGTGATTGATAGCCCGGTCGCAACCGCAGCAGCAGCCCCTGATGCGGACACGGTGGTGGAGGAAAAGCCGGCCGGGCGCAGCCGCTCGCGCAGCCGGGGTCGCAAACCACGCGAGGATGTGACAGAGCCGGACACGGCCCGCCAAAGTGACCGCCGGGACGAGCCGCGCGGTCGGCGCAGCGGACGCTCGGGCAATCGGGGCGATGGCCGCTCGGGCGGCGGCCAGCGGATCATCGGAATGGGTGATCACGTGCCAGCCTTTATGACACGCGATCTGCGACAGTCCCTGGAAGACGCCAAAGCCAGTACATCTGATTTGGAGGATGACCTGGAAGTGGATCCCGAAGCCTCGGCCGAGGTAGCGGTCGAAGAGCCCGCAGCACCAGAGGCAACGCAGGCGGACGTCCCTCAGGTCGAGGCTGAGCCAGACAAACCGGCTGAAGCAATACCGCCCGCGCAAGAGACAGCCGAGGAAAAACCGGCCAAACCCAAGCGCAAACCGCGCAAGCGCAAAACAGCAAAAGCGACATCGGATCAGGCGGCCGAACCTGTTGCTGAAACGCCTGACGTGGCACCGGCAACCGCCGAGCCTGCAGAAC
>JBCCYF010000097.1:0-16269 GCA_039190275.1 Pseudomonadota bacterium
GGGAGCATTTCGTGGGCGGCGGTGTAGCGACCTTTGACTGCGATGGTGACGAATTTCCAGACCTTTACGTGGCCGGTGGCGCGGGACCAGCGCAGCTGTTTCGCAACCGCTCGGCCCAGGGTGGTCCGTTGGTGTTTGAGCAGGCTGACGCCCCCGCCATCACCGGTGCAACGGGGGCGTATCCGATTGACATCGACAGTGACGGTCACCTTGACCTCTTTGTTCTGCGGGTCGGTCCCAACAGGATCCTGCGAGGCGCCGGTGACTGCAGATTTGAGGACGGCGCTTTTGGCCTTGCCCATGAGGATCGGTGGAGCACGGCGTTTTCCGCCACCTGGGAGGCGGGCCAAACCCTGCCGACACTGGCCGTCGGCCAGTATGTCGACCGCGCCGACCCCGAGGGACCGTTCGAAGCCTGCGACAGCAACACGCTTCACCGACCCACCGGTACCGACTACCGGCGTGTCACGCTCACCCCTGGGTACTGCGCGCTTTCGATGCTGTTTTCGGACCCCGACCGCCGTGGCAAAGCGGCGTTGAGGGTGTCAAACGACCGGCACTACTATGTGCGAGATGGGTCCGAGCAGATGTGGGACCTGAGCAACCCGCCACGCCTGCGCACCGCTGAGGAGGGTTGGGAAGAGCTTTCAATCTGGGGCATGGGCATCGCGTCGCGAGATCTGACAGGCGATGGACGGCCCGAGATCATGCTGACCTCCATGGGGGATCAGATCCTGCAGTTTGCCGAGCCTGAAGGGGGGTACAGTAACGCGGCGTTCCAGGTCGGGACCTATGCTCAACGCCCCTATTTGGGTGACGACGGGCGCCCGTCGACAGGCTGGCATGCGCAGTTCGCCGATGTGAACAACGACACGCGTCCGGATCTGTTCATTGCCAAGGGCAACGTTGACCAGATGCCTTCGAACGCGATCAAGGATCCGAATAATTTGCTGGTCCAGCAGGCGGACGGGACGTTTGAGGAGCATGGGGACACAGCCGGTGTTGCGTCGACTGCCCGCGCGCGGGGGGCCTCGCTCGCCGATCTCAACGGCGACGGGCTATTGGATCTGGTGGTGATCAACCGTCGCGCGCCAATGGAAGTGTCGCGCAATGTGACGCCGGTCCCTGGCAACTGGATAGCGCTTGACCCCCTGCAAAAGGGCCCAAATCCAAATGCGCTTGGTGCTTGGATTGAGGTTCAGACACCTGCAGGGTTGCAAACCCTCGAAGTAACCCTCGGCGGGGGGCACGCGAGTGGCGCGCAGGTGCCGCATCACTTTGGACTGGGGAAGGCGCCCTATGCGACAGTGCGCATCACCTGGCCGGATCAGACCCAGACGCCTTGGCGCACGGTCAAGGCAAACACGCTGCACCGGATCGTCAAGCCAGCCAGCCTGCCATAGGGTGTCATTGGCGCCCGCCCGGCGCACGTAGACAATCGCGGCGGCAGGGTCTGGTGCTGCCTCTATCGCTCGACCGGTAGTCCGCTGGGTACACCTTCGGGCACGCCAAGGCGGCCTGTTACGGCGGTATCCCCGGTCAGCGCATTCAAAAAGGCGATCAGTTCCACGATCTCCACGGGTGTCAACTGTACCGGCGGCCGGGATACTGCTGCCAGGACCTCGGTCTGATCCGTATCCCGCAACGGCGTGCGACCCGGCAGATCGATCAGGGGGACCGTTTCTGCGTCAAATGTCTTTGCCGAAACAACCGGGTCAACGTGATAGGCCACAAAATCCGCCAGATCGGCATGGCTTCCCGTATGCCCGTAAGGGGCGGTCAAGGCGACGTTGCGCAGCGACGGCGTGCGAAACGCGAAAGCATCCTGTGCCCGGCCTGTGACACGCCCACGCCCCAGGTCCCGGCGATGGGTTTCGAACCGCGCAGCTTTGCCCGGACCGAACTGAGGTGTCCCCATGGCATGGAAACGATGATCCGTCTGGAACACGCCTGTGTGGCACTCGGCGCAGCCGGCCGGGCCATAGAACAGCGCCATGCCGCGCACAGCCGTATCCGGCAGTGCCGCCCCTTGTCGCAGGTACCGGTCAAACGCGCTGTCGTCGGACCGCCATTCAAAGGCCATGAAGGCAGCCACCGCGTCCGAGATATCCGTAAATGCGACACTCCCAATACCCTGCGCGGAAAAGGCCTGCGCATAAGCCGGTACCGCCGCCACACGCTTTGCGATCAGATCCCAAGCGCCGTCGGGTCCTGTCAGTCGGCCTTGACGCACGGCCTGAGCAATTTCGTTCTCGCTGTAATGCCCCGCCATTTCATCGGCCGACAGAACGGGGAACATCGTCTGGGCCGAGAGCAGGCTTGAAAACCCCTGCACCATCTCGTCTTCCAGTGGGGTCCGCAGCCCGCTGGGCCGGTCGGGGTCATGCTCGATCCTGCCATCGTGAAACAAGACGGTAAATTCCCGGGCCCCCAGATTGAACAAGGCTGGGGCATTCCGCGGAATATGCTGCTCAGGCAGGTTTTTGGGGTCCAGCCGCCGGGTCGGTCCGATCCCAATACCGCCCTCGCCGATCCCCAGGGCCAAACCGTCCGAGGTTCCAAACCGTGGGTGATGACAGGTTCCGCAGGAGATATTGCGATTGCCCGACAGGATAGGATCGTAAAACAGCTGTTGTCCGAGCTGTATCAGTTCCGGTGTATGGCCTGCGTAATCCGCATCCGTTGCCGGTTCAGGGAGCTGCAGCTCACCTGCGACAGCCACGCCCGAGATGAACAGCGCCACCAGCAGCCCAGCGCGGATCATTGCACGTCCAGGGCGCCCACCAGCCACGCCCATTGCGAGGCATGCATGTCGCGGTCTTGCCGGTAGCCCTGTACCACTATCCGGGGCAAGCTAAATTTCACGACATTCAGTGCTTCGATATCAAACCGTTTCAGGGCTTCGGCCGGTTGGTGAAACGCCTGCGCCACCGCCTCGGTTGAAAGGCCGTCGCGCACCCGCGCAAACACCTGCGGGTCACCACAAAAAACATCCACGGTCAGCCAGAAGGGACCGGCGTTCTTTGATCGGACCTTGGACACAAGCGTATCAAGCCGGGGCATGAGTCACCTCGGACACCTCGATCCGGAAAGCAGACATCGGGTCGTCAAGAGTGCGAATGTGGTTCAGCACAAACTCATACAGGGGGCCGCGGGCGGTGTCTGCGGGTGAGAACGGGAACGCAAATGTGGCTTGCGGTTCGTCGTCGGTCAGCGGGTAGTGCAGCAGGAACGGGTTGGCGAGTTTCGCAATCTCGGACGCGCGGGCCTGTGAGGCCGCCGTGACAATCGCCATCACCCCAACTTCCGGCGCTGTCGGCGGAAGTGTTTCGAGGGCGCCCAGCGTGGCCGATTGGCCGATCAGCCGGAAATCGAGCGTATAGTCTGCGGGGGATGTCAGCGCCATCCTATTGGCGATCTCGGTTTCCAGAAATCCGCTCAGCCGCTCAACCCAGGCCGAGGCATTGGCCACATAACGTGGCTCGCGCAGCAGGACCAGAACCGTCGATTGGTAGCCTGCCAGGCGCGCGCCCTCCAGCTTCACCGTATAGGGCCCGGGAACCCAGCGCGAGCCGGTCACCCGGACACGGCGGGCATCAAGCGCCTCGTATGTGGCGTCCGTCACGTCCAGATGACCGCCCGGCTCGTGCAGAATGAAAGGGTCAGCATTCTCATAGAGCATATGTGCCGCGACCAGGTCTGGCGTGCAGCGCGCGCCCTCGGCCATCGGCTCAACGGTGAACCCTTCGGGATCAAAGTCGATGCAGATCACACCAGACGTTGGATTGGTTGAACACAGCGCTCCGCACTCCCCGATTTTGGCACCATGCCAGGCCCCGCCGGGAAGTGCGCCGCGCTGAATAGGCATGGCCGCTATTGTGGCTGTGTCCGTTGTCCGCCCCGCGACGACGATATCCGCGCCGGTTGCAAGAGCAGCGGCGATCTGTTCGGTCCCGGCGAGCGCCACAACGTTGCTCAACTTCGATACCGCTTCGGCGCCGACGTCCTGGATCGGATGCAGGGGGCGGACCTGATCTTCCCAAAGCTTGGCGGTGGCCACCGGATCCTGACTGGAATAGACCCTGGCGATCTTTATCTGTTGCCCCAGCTCGCGCGCCAGTTCCTCGGTAATGCCGACCATCCAGTCGACCGTCGTGTCCGTACCGCAGGTTCCGGCTGTCCCGACGATCAGCGGAACGCCGGCCTCGGCCCGGGCCAGCATCAGTGCACGCCATTCGGCTTTGGTCGCCGCACGGCTGTATTTCGAGGTCCCGGTGCCAAGGTAATAGGGTCCGCTGTCCGTGGACCCACCATCAACACAAATCACATCCGGGCGCATCGCCACACCACGGGCCAGCGCATCCGGATCGAACCCCAGGCCGATCGCCCCTGTAGGTATCAGGACACGGGTTCGCATCAGTCGCTCACAGCCTGTGGTTTCTTGATGATGCCGCGCAGGAATATCGGGGCAACGAAGCCCAGAACCGCGGCCGCCCAAAGCGTGATCGCAATCCAGCTGGAAAACAGATATGTCGGATCGCCGTCAGAAATGGTCATCGCCCGCCGCAGACTGTCTTCCATGTTGTTGCCGAGGAGAATTCCCAGGATGATCGGGACCGTCGGCACATCAAGCTTTCGGAAGAAATAGCCAAGCACGCCGAACCCGATCATCAACAGCAGATCGAAGGTCGATCCCGATAGCGAGAAGATACCGACAAAGGATATCATCGTCACCATAGGCAACAACACCCATGGTGGCACCGTCAGGATCTTCACGAAGATCTTCACCAGCGGCACGTTCATCACCAGCAAAACGAAGTTCGCGATCAAGAGCGATGCCATCAGGCCCCAGACCACTTCGGGTCGCTCGGTGAAAAGCAGTGGCCCGGGCGTGATGTTGAGTGTCAAAAGCAAGGCCAGCAGAACGGCAGTGGTTCCCGAACCCGGGACACCAAGTGTCAACATCGGCACAAGTGCGCCGCCAGCTGCGGCATTGTTCCCCGCCTCGGGCGCCGCAACGCCACGCGCATCACCGGTTCCGAATGCATTGTCTTTGATCAGCGACTTTTCCGACATATAGGCCAGGAAACTGCCAAGCGATGCACCGGCACCGGGCAGGATGCCAGCGACAAATCCAACGACGGTCGAACGCAACATGGTGATAGCGCTGCGGCCGATGTCCCGGAACGGAATGGTGATCTTGTCCAGTGTGACACCGATGGCCGAGCTTCGGCCGTGGCTCTCGATGAACATGAACACCTCGGTTACGGCGAACAGGCCAACAATGGCGACCAGGAAGTCGACGCCATCCATCAGATGCAGTTCGCCAAAGGTAAAGCGCGGCAGACCAGTGGAGTTGTCCAGCCCGATCATCGCGATCCCCAGCCCGATACAGGCCGCAATCGCTGCCTTTGCCTGGTTGTTCGACGCGATCCCGCCAAGGGTGCAGAAGGCCAGCATATACAGGGCAAAGTACTCCGCCGGTCCGAACAGGAACGCGACCCGTGCCAGCATCGGCGCAAGCAACATCAACCCGATTGTGGCCAGGAACGCCCCCACAAACGACGCGACGCCCGACAAAACAAGCGCGTCGCCCGCGCGGCCCTGTTTGGCCATCGGGTAGCCGTCCAGTGTTGTCATGAGCGCCGGCTCATCGCCGGGTATGTTCAAAAGGATTGAACTGATCCGGCCGCCATACATCGCGCCGTAGTACACGCTGGTCATCAGCACCAGCGCCTCGGTCGCGCCCAGCCCAAGTGAGAACGCAAGCGGGATGAGCAGTGCGACGCCATTCGATGGTCCCAGACCCGGCAGCGCCCCGATGATGGTTCCCAGAAAACAGCCCATAACAGCCAGAAACAGCGTGTTGGGCGTTAATGCGACGGAAAACCCGTCCGCCAGAAGAGAGAGGGTTTCCATCTACCCCAACCAGTCCCGCGGTACTGCGAACAACCCCAGCCCCAGCAGATATTTAAAGATTACAAACAGACCCGCAGACAGCCCGATGCCGGTCAGCGCAGCGGGGATCGCCCTGGGGCTGATCTGATAGCTGATCACACCCGCGGCAACTGCCGTGGGCAACAGGAACCCCAATGGTTTCAGCGTCATCGCATAGCCAGCGAGCACGATCACCGCGATCGTGAGTCGTGCAAATGTCATCAGCGCCGGCCATTCAGGCTCGGTGTCCGGTTTGATCAGGATCATGATCGAGCACAGGATTACGACGACACTAATTAGATACGGAAACATTCTCGGACCCACCGGGTCCGAGAGAAAGCTGGTCTGGATCTGCGTAGCGGTGGCAATGTAGCCCACCGCCACGCAGAGCATGAACAGGCCAAAGATCCTGTCGGACATTACTGGATGACACCGATCTCGCGGCTCAGGTCCTGTATCTCGGCAATCACGCCATCGACATAGGACTGAAAGTCACCGCCGACCTGGGTAAAGGGTGCCAGACCGTTTGCTTCCATTTGCTCAGCCCAGGCGTCCGATGCCGCAACTTGGGCAAGTGCGTCGGCCCATTTATCGTAATCCGCGTCCGAGATGTTCTTGGGCACATAGAGCCCACGCCAATTCACGGCGATCACGTCAATGCCCTGTTCCTTGGCTGTCGGAATATCTTCGAAGCCGGGGATCCGCTCTTCGGTGAAGCTTGCCAGGACGCGGACATCGCCCGACTGCAGGAAGCCGACCACTTCCGAGATATCGCCGGTCATCGCTTGGGTGAACCCGCCAATGGTCTGCGTAATCGCGTCCGCGCCGCCATCAACGCCGATGTATTTCACGGCGCGCACGTCGTCGATCCCGGCGCGTTGCGTGGCCATCAGGACCTTAAGGTGGTCAAACCCGCCTGCCGCGGAGCCGCCTGCAAAGGTGATCGAGCCGGGATCCGCCTTTACCGCATCAATCAGGTCGGTGAGCGACTGATAGGGGCTGTCCTTGCCGACGACAATCACGCCCGGGTCCGCGCCAATCGCGCCCAGGAACCGCACCTGATCCGAGGTCGCACCGCCATAAGCATTCTGCGCCAGACGCGTGGCCGTGGCCGAAGAGGCTGCGACGATAACCTCCGCATCATCCGAGCGTTCATTCACGACATGGGCGAAGGCCAATCCGCCACCGCCACCGGCCATGTTGGTCACCTGGATCGGCGCATCCACAGCGCCAATGTCAAACATGATCTTGCCGATTGAGCGGCAGGTAAAATCCCAGCCGCCACCGGGGTTCGCCGGGGCGATGCACTCAGCGGCCACAACCGCACCGCTGAGCCCTACTGTGAGCAGTGCCGTCGCGGCTGACCGCTGTACCAGTGTCTTGAACATAATATCCTCCCAAGGGTCTTGTTCGTTGGCACCGCGCCGTTCACAGTTAAATGTCAGACGCGGGTACGCTGTTCAGTTGGGGCAAATTGCAACCGGTTGTCAAACCTCGTTTTTGAGATGCAGCGTTGGACGGGCGATTGCTTGAAATCAGCAAGAGCGGGCCGCGTCCGGGTCTGAGTGATCTGCATTGAAACTGCGCGCGCGTCCACAGAGACCCCGCCGTCGCCGCATGGTGGGACGCTCAACGGTCTGGCGTTGAGGGTTTAAGTACCTGAAGTTCGAGCGTCTCGGTTGCCGGATATCTCCTTGAAACAAAAATATAATTCGAGTTGAACTCCATGGATGAGGCGCCTCTGGTTTCGGCTTTTTCTGTGTGCCTTCGTATACCGCGTCATGCCGACCTGGTGGCATGCTGTAATTTGGGAACGCATCCGTCCCCGCCGCGCACCCGGCAGGATTTTTGCTGTACCGGATCGTCGACGGGGCTGATTTGCGCCGGTTTCCTGCGCCCTTGCAATCGTCACTGACCGCGGGGCAAAACGCAAAATGCCCGGGATCTTGGCGCGGACACTCGGCTGGTCTAGGGTCCGCCTGATACCTCTTGCGTGAATGCGGACCGAGACCCAATGACCAAAGTGCTTATACTGAATGGCCCCAACCTCAACCTGCTGGGTCAACGCCAACCGGAGATCTACGGTGCCGATACGCTGGATGATGTGCACGCCGCGTGCATAGCTGATGGTCGCTCACTGGGCCTTGAAGTCACCTGCCGCCAGTCAAATCACGAGGGCGAACTGGTCAGCTGGATTCAGGAGGCGCGCGAAACCTATGCAGCGATAATCCTCAATCCGGCGGCCTATAGCCACACATCGGTGGCGATCCTGGACGCGTTGACGATGTTCGATGGACCAGTGATCGAAGTGCATATCTCTAACATCCACAAACGCGAGGCATTCCGCCACTTCTCGTATGTAAGCCAGCGGGCCGATACCGTCATCGCCGGGGCGGGCACGCAGGGGTACAGCCTGGCTCTGCAGCGAGTTGCAAAACTGGGCGTCTAGCCGGGCGCAATCACGCGCGCGAAAATGCCGCTGCAAGTGCCTCGACCTCAACCTTGAAGGCCTCGGTCGCAAAACCGCTCACGATCATCAGCGTCGATGCGGGGGGCGGCTCGACCGTGCCCAGGTAGCGATCACGCGCAGCCATGTAGTCGGTCAACCAGGCACGGTCTGTGACATAGGCGTTGACCCGCACGATAGCGTCGCGCCCAAGACCCGCCTCGGCCAGAACGGCGTCAATATTCGCAAAGCACAGATCGGCCTGTGCACCGGCATCCTCAGGCACATGCGCCTCAGCGGATATTCCCAGCTGACCCGAAATCACCACCAGCCGATGTCCCGCAGGCACTTCGATGCCATGCGAGTACCGCGCGAACGGGGGGTGGATCTGCGCCGGGGTTAGCTTCTTCATCGCGTCATCCATTGCCCATCCCGGGTGGTCAGGCAAGCCATCGTTGCCGCTCCGTCGGGCAAGCATCCGTAATATTGTCTAAAAAGTGGGCGGCCCGCATTTACTTTCGGGGCAAACTGCGAAAATCTTGTCCATATAGCCTCGCGGCGTATGCTCACCCCGACAAAATGTGGAGGTACTCATGAAACGCAGTCTTATCGTCGCCGCTGCGACCGGCGCCCTGTTTGCAGGAACGGCCCAGGCGCAAGAGAGCGTGGTTTTCGGCACGAACTGGGTCGCACAGGCCGAACATGGAGGATTTTATCAGTCCATGGTCGATGGCACGTACGCCGAATGCGGGCTGGAGGTGTCCATTCAACCGGGCGGGCCACAGGTGAACAACCGCGCGCTGATGCTTGCCGGTCGGATTGACTTCCATATGGGCGGCGACCTGCTGCAAGCCTTTTCGGCTGCGGAAGAGGATATTCCCGTCGTCGCGGTCGCAGCGATTTTCCAGAAGCATCCGCAGGTGATCGTAACCCATCCGGGTGCGGCGGAAAGCTGGGAGGACCTTAAGAACCTAACGCTGCTGATCGGCGACAACGGGTACCAGTCCTACTATCAATGGATGATCGCCGCGCATGGGTTCACCGAAGAACAGCGACAGCCGTACACGTTCAATCCTGCTCCGTTTCTCGCCGATGAAACAGTGGGGATGCAAGGATATCTCAGCTCGGAACCGTATCTCGTAGAAAAGGAAGGCGGATTTGAGCCGAACATCTTCCTGATCGCGGATGCAGGCTATTCAACCTATGCCACCACGATCGAAACCATGGCTGGCACGATTGCCGAGAAGCCCGAGGTCGTGAAGTGCTTTGTCGAGGGCTCGATCAAAGGGTGGTACACCTATCTTTATGGCGAGAACTCTGCGGCAAATGCCGCAATAATCGCGGACAACCCGGAGATGACCCAGGACAAGATCGACTTTGCAATCGCCAAAATGCTCGAAAACGGCATTGTGGACTCAGGGGACGCCGAGACGATGGGCATCGGCGTGCTGACGGGCGAAAAGGTGCAAGCATTCTACGACAAAATGGTCGAAGCCGGCGTCGTAACGGATGGGCTGGACCTGTCCAAATCCTTCGACGCAAGCTTTACCGGCCAAGGTGTCGGAATGGATCTCAAGAACTGATCACCTGATCAGAGGGCCCGGGCGGGGTGTGGTGTGCACGTCCGGGTCCTTTGCTAAGCAAAGGGCCACAACATGGACGAGCCAGCCTTATCAGGCGGCCTGACCGACCGGGTGCCGCTCATGAGCGTGCAGATGGTGGATAAGGTCTTTCCTGGCGATGTGGTTGCCCTGCGCAACATGTCTCTTGACGTGCGCGAGGGCGACTTCATCTCGCTGCTTGGTCCGTCCGGCTGCGGTAAATCCACCGCGTTGCGGCTTGTGGCTGGGCTTTCGCGGCCCACAAAGGGCCGTATCAATTGGCATTTGCCCGGGGCTGCTGAGTCTCGATCCGGCGACATCGGCGTGGTGTTTCAGGAACCGACGCTCATGCCTTGGGCCACAGTCGAAGACAACGTTTGGCTGCCAATGCGCCTGAACGGTGAAACCAAGTTTGCCGTGCGGGACAAGATCCTGGACACCCTGCGGCTGGTTGGCCTCGAGAAGTTCGCCAAGGCCTACCCGCGCGAACTGTCAGGAGGCATGAAAATGCGCGTATCGATCGCGCGCGCCATGGTCACACGTCCGCGCCTGATCCTGATGGACGAACCCTTTGCCGCGCTGGATGAAATCACGCGCTTCAAGCTCAACAATGATCTGCTGGAAATGAAGGACAAGCTGGGCTGTACTGTTATTTTTGTGACCCATTCGGTGTTCGAAAGCGTGTTTCTCAGCGACCGCATCGTGATCATGGCGGCGCGACCCGGCCGCGTGATCCGCGAACTTACAGTCGATGCGCCCTATCCGCGGGATGAGGCGTTTCGCACATCCGCCGAATACGCCGGACACACAAGGGCCGCATCGGATGCCCTGCACGAAGCACTACGAGATGCCGCATGAGCATTGCCGAACAAGCTTCCGCCGACACGCCCGAGATCGATGTTGAGGAGGCCGCCCGCGCGCGCACCGCGCAGATCAACCGGATCGCGAAGTGGACATTGCCGTCTTTGGTCATGGTTCTGAGCATCCTCGCCTGGCATCTTTACGTGACAATTTGGGAGGTGCCGCACTACATTTTGCCGGGACCGGTTTTGGTCTGGCAGCAGTTGCAGGAGGACTGGGGAATGCTCTGGTCGGCCATGCTGATCACGACGCGCCTGACCCTGCTTGCACTGTTCTTTGCTGTCGCCGGTGGTGTGGCGCTCGCGGTGCTGTTCACACAGTCCAAATGGGCCGAGATGTCGTTTTTCCCGTATGCGGTTATCCTCCAGGTCACACCCGTCATCGCTGTCGCACCGTTGTTGCAGATCTATGTCGATAGCGCCTTTGTTGCTGCGTTGCTCTGCGCGTGGATCGTTGCTTTCTTTCCGATCCTCTCCAACACCACGATCGGTTTGAAAAGCGTAGATCATAACCTGCAGGATCTCTTCACCATCTACGGTGCCAACCGCAGGCAGCGGCTGCTGTATCTACAAGCGCCTGCCGCACTTCCCTTCTTTCTCGGCGGGCTCAAGATCGCGGGTGGCCTTGCATTGATTGGCGCGGTTGTCGCGGAGTTTGTGATCGGGCGGGCCGGGACCGGGCTGGGCCTTGCCTCTACTTTGCTTGAGGCAAGCTATCGGTTCAATTTCGCAAGGCTCTATGCTGCTTTGATCCTAATCTCGGGACTGGGCATTGTCATCTTCGCCTGTACCAGCCTGATCAGCTACGCCCTGCTTCACAAGTGGCACGAGAGTGCGCTCAAGCGGGACAGCTGAAAACATGGATTTCAATACGCTTCCGGCATCGGGCCACTTCACGATGACCAACCTTCTGCGCCCCGCCTGCTTTGTGGGGAAATCCGGGACTGAATTTTATCAGTCCACGATCTCGATCCGCGACGGGCGTTTGGTTAGCGATGCCTCAGACACCGTCATCGACATGGGCGGTGCGATAACGATGCCCTGCGGCGTCGATATGCACACCCACATTGATAAGGGCCATATCTGGGACCGCGCGCCCAACCCCGACGGTACCTTTGACGGCGCGATCAACACGGTTGCTCAGGACCGCAACAGTCGCTGGAGCGCTGAGGACGTCCGCATCCGCATGGAGTTTTCGCTACGCTGCGCCTACGCGCATGGCACCCGGGCGCTGCGGACCCATATCGACAGCATCCCGCCCCAGGACGACATCAGCTGGCCGGTTTTTGACTCGCTTCGGGCCGAATGGTCCGACCGGATCGACCTGCAGGCGGCCTGCTTGGTGGGAATCGAGGGCGTCAGCCGCGATGGTCCATACGCCCATACCGCGGATCTGGTAAAGCGCTACGGCGGAGTTCTGGGCGCGGTGGCCTATCCGGTTGCGGACCTGGCGGATCGCTTGAACGCGGTCTTTGAGCTGGCCGAGGCGCGCGATCTGAGCGTGGATTTTCACGTCGACGAGACGCTTGATCCCGGGTCTTCCTGCCTGCGTGCAATCGCGGAAACTGTGCTGTCCCGCGGGTTTCAGGCGCCTGTCACGGTCGGCCACTGTTGTTCGCTGGGCACACAATCGCCAAGCACGGCAGACCGTACGCTGGACCTGGTCGCCGAGGCAGGCCTGTCGGTTGTCAGCTTGCCCTTGTGCAATCTGTATCTGCAGGATCGGCAAGCCGGCCGCACCCCCCGGTTCCGGGGCATCACCCTGGTGCATGAGATGTTCGCGCGCGGTATCGCCGTTGCCTTCGCCTCGGACAACACGCGAGACCCATTCTATGCCTACGGTGATCTCGACATGCTTGAGGTCATGCGCGAGGCGACACGTATCGGTCATCTTGACCACTCGCACGGCGAATGGCCAATGTCTTTCAGCGTCGTTCCGGCTGACATTTGTGGCTTTTCCCCCTGTTCGACCCAGAACGAACCTGCAGATATGATTATCTACAACGCGCGCAGTTGGACCGAGTTGTTTGCCCGTCCGCAGTCGGACCGGATCGTCCTGCGCAACGGCCGACAGATTGATCGCACCCTGCCGGACTACCGTGAACTAGACCCTCTGATGGAGCCCGCATGACGCCCGACATCGATGCCGCCAAAGCAGCCCTTTCGCACCTTGAGATCGATGAGAACCCAAGCTCCCTAAAAGCGAAGAGCCGTGACTTTTTTTGGTATTCGCCGGTTCTGAAGGCCCGGTTGGACCACCTCGTCGGGGACTTTGTGGTATCGCCGAAGTCCGAGGCGGAAGTCATCGAGGTGCTTCGGACGTGCTACGCCCACAACGTTCCCGTGACCACCCGAGGCGCCGGAACCGGAAACTATGGTCAGGCCATGCCGCTGGCGGGCGGATGCATACTGCATATGCGCAACATGGCGGCGGTTAAGGCGGTTTACCCGGGTCGTGTCATTGTCGAACCCGGCTGTCTGCTCAAGGATCTGGACGCGGAATGCAAGGCGCAATCGGGGCAGGAGATCCGTATGTTCTCGTCCACATGGGCCACCGCCACCATCGGGGGGTTCATCGCCGGTGGCTCGGGCGGGGTCGGGTCATGCACCTGGGGCTCGCTGCGGGATCTGGGCAATATTATCCGCCTGCGCATTGTCACCATGGAGGCCGAGCCGCGCGTGCTTGAATTTCGCGGCGAAGAACTTGCCCGTGTTTCCCACGCCTATGGCACCAACGGAATAATCACCGAAATCGAGGTGCCGCTCGCCCCGGCTTATGACTGGGTCGAGCTGTTTGTCGGGTTCACGGATTTTCCGACCGCCGCAAAATATGCCGCCGATATCGCGGGCGAAGATGGAATTTTGATCAAGCTTGCCACCGTCCACGAGGCCCCCATCGCGCACGACTATTTTCAGCGGGTCAAACCCTATGTGACCCCGGAAACCCATGTGGTGGCGCTGATGGTTGCCCCGCACTCGATGGATGGTTTTGAAACGCTGACTGCCCGCACGCCCGGCGCCGAGGTTTTCTACAATTCCACCGATCATGGGTGGGCGCGTGAGCCGGGGCCCGTGTTTGAATACGGCTGGAACCACACAACCTTGCGCGCGCTCAAGGTCGACCCCTCCATCACCTATCTGCAAGTCCGCTACGGCGCGCCGGATCACCTGGAAAAGGTCGAAGCCATTCGGGCTGAATTCGGTGCCGAGGTTCTCCAGCATCTGGAAGTTCTCAAGGAGGGTGGGAAGGTCCTGTTCGCGGGTCTGCCGCTTGTCAAGTTCACCACCGAAGCGCGTCTGGACCAGATCGTGCGCATCCACGAGCAAATGAACTGCATGATATTCAACCCGCATCGCTATACGCTTGAGGAGGGCGGCCGGCAGACGGTCGATGATCGCCAGCTCGCCTTCAAGCGCGAAGCGGACCCCAAGGGATTGCTGAACCCCGGCAAGATGATCGCCTGGGACACGCCCGATTTTTCGTATGATCAGATGTACAGATACCCCGGCATGCAGGCGGCGGAGTGAGGGTGTGATGATCAAGGATATCGCCGCAGCTGTCCCGGCTACACTTCTGTCCAAGAAAGGCGCCGTATTTCGCGCCGGTCCGGCCGCCTATCACCCGGATGCAAAGGCGTATGTGCTTGGTCCATGCCCGGATAACATCGTTTCGACCATTGCCGAGAACATCGAGACCGCCTCGGCGGCCGCGGATGACTGGTCAGACTACGTCTCGGGTTCCTGGAGCAGCAAAGCCGCGGGTGCCGCACCGGTTCAACGCCGGGTGCAACATGTGTGTGCCCAGCTGGGGGTTGCGCCACAGCACTGCCCGAGCAGCAGCCTGGTCTTTACCGCACCCCCATCCGGCAAAGGCAGCGCCAAGAAGCTGGCCGCGCTGGTCGACACCTGTTGGCCGGTTCACGACAAGGTGCTTCATGCGCTCCGCCCGCGGTCGGTGATCTGCTATGGCGCGGGAACCGCGGACCATCTGCTTGAGCGTCTTCCACCGCACAGGCTTGTCGCAACATTTACCGAGGACAATAAGCGCGCCGCCATATCCAGAGCCTATCGGGTTGAGGGCGGATTGCTTGTCTTTGCGCTGTCAAATCCCGGGCAGGCGAACTGGGCAAACCCGGATTGCGACCCTTCGGGTATGATGCGCCAACTTCTTGCGGGTTTGGCGGCATGAGCCAGGGTGCGGCGATCCGGCTTGCCTTGAGAACCGGATGTCGGCACGTTGGCGCCGTCGGCATCTCTGAGACCTGACAGATGCGAACTCTTGTGCTCTTCGCCCATCCGGCGCCCGAAAGCCTCGCGGCCGGTCTGCATCAGACTGTTGTTCAAACCCTGACGGCGCGCGGCTGGGAGGTGGATGACTGCGATCTATATGCCGAGGGGTTTCAGCCGGTGCTCAGCCTTGAGGAACGCCGTGGCTATCATGACGAAGCCACCAATTGCGCGCCGGTCAAGACCTATGTTGACCGGGTCCGCGTGGCCCAGGCTCTGGTGCTGGTTTTCCCCGTGTGGAATTTTGGCTATCCGGCGATCCTGAAGGGCTTTTTCGATCGCGTGTTTTTGCCCGGAGTTTCATTCACCATCGAAAATCAGGTGCTGAAGCCAAATCTCCACAACATTACCCGTCTGGCGGCGGTGACCACCTATGGCGGACCTCGGAGCCGGGCCTTTCTGGTCGGCGACCCGCCAAGGAAATCGGTTACACGCCACCTGCGCGCCCTGATGCATCCGCAGTGCCGCGTGCGCTACCTTGCGCTTTACGGTATGAACAAGATGGATCAGGCTGGGCGGGAGATGTTTGTGTCGCGCGTGGCGCGTGAGATCGGGCAGCTCTGATGCGCGCGCTTGTGGTCTATTGCCACCCCAGCGCCGACAGTTTTACGGCGGCGGTGCGCGGCATCATCCTGGACAAGCTGGAAGGCACCGGTGCTGAAGTTTCGCTGGTTGACCTGTATGAGGAGGGGTTCGAACCGGTGCTCAGCGCATCGGAATGGACCGGGTACCTCAATGGTTTGCCTGAAGGATCACAGCTGACGCCGCACTGCCAGGCGGTGCGTCAGGCGGACACGGTGATATTTGTCTATCCCACGTGGTGGTATGGGTTGCCGGCAATTTTGAAGGGGTGGCTCGATCGGGTGCTGTTGCCCGACGTGGCCTTTCGCTTGAGTGGGGATGGCCAGATCAGCCCTGCGCTTCAGCACATCAGGCGGATCGGTGTGTTTACCACTTGCGGCGCGACCTGGGCTGTGACCCGGTTTGTCGGATCACCGGGACGGCGGACCCTGCTGCGGGGGTTTCGGCTGTTGTGTGCACGAGGCGCCCGAACCGTATTTTGCGCGCATTATGCGATGGATCGGTCAACGGCGGCGAGCCGGGCGCGGCACCTCCAGCGGGTGGCCCGGGCGATGGA